>NZ_JAVKPP010000008.1:0-197212 GCF_040980965.1 Kocuria sp. CPCC 205231
TACGAGCCGTGGACCTACGACTACGAGACCCTCACCAACGCCCCCGCCGGCACCGACTTCCCCGTCGCCCGCCCCAAGTCCCTGATCACGGGGAAGGACACCAAGATCGAGTGGTCCGCCAACTGGGACGACAACCTCGGCGGCGTCACCGAGGCCGGCCACCTGGACCCGATCGTGGAGAAGGTGCGCCGCGAGTCCGAGGACAGGATCAAGTTCGAGTTCGAGCAGACGTTCGCGTTCTACCTCCCGCGCATCTGCGAGCACTGCCTGAACCCGTCCTGCATGGCCTCCTGTCCCTCCGGCGCGATCTACAAGCGCACCGAGGACGGGATCGTGCTGGTGGACCAGGACCGCTGCCGCGGCTGGCGGCAGTGCGTCACCGGCTGCCCGTACAAGAAGATCTACTACAACCACAAGTCCGGCAAGGCCGAGAAGTGCACGTTCTGCTATCCCCGGATCGAGGTGGGAATCCCCACGGTCTGCGCGGAGACGTGCGTCGGCCGGCTGCGCTACATCGGCATCTTCCTGTACGACGCGGACCGGGTCACCGAGGCCGCCGCGACCCCGGACGAACAAGACCTCTACGAGGCCCAGCTGGACCTGATGCTCGACCCGCACGACCCGGGGGTGGTCGCCGCGGCCCGCGCCGAGGGCATCCCCGAGGACTGGCTCGACGCCGCGCGCCGGTCCCCCGTCTACACCCTGGCCAAGGAGCTGCGGGTGGCGCTGCCGCTGCACCCGGAGTACCGGACGATGCCGATGGTCTGGTACGTCCCGCCGCTGTCCCCGGTGGTGGACCTGCTCAAGGACCAGGGGCACGACGGCGAGGACGCGGGCAACCTGTTCGGCGCCATCGACTCGCTGCGCATCCCGGTGGAGTACCTCGCCGAGCTGTTCACGGCCGGGGACACGCAGATCGTCACGGACGTGCTGCGCAAGCTCGCGGCCATGCGCTCCTACATGCGGGACATCGCCCTCGGGGACGCCCCGGACGAGTCGATCGCCGAGGGCGTCGGGATGACCGGCTCCGAGATCCAGAAGATGTACCGGCTCATGGCCATCGCCAAGTACGACGAGCGCTACGTCATCCCCTCCGCCCATCTGGAGGACGCCCACAACCTCGAGGAGATCGGCTGCTCCCTCGACGTGGACGGCGGGCCCGGGATGGGCCAGACCGGCGTCTTCGGCGAGGCCTCCGGGCGCCCCACGCCCGTGGCCGTGGAGAACTTCAACGCCCTGCGGGCGCGACAGACCGGCGAGTCCGCCACCTCGGAGCAGCAGATGGCCGGGCGCGTGAACCTGCTCAACTGGGACGGCCGAGGGGCGCCCGCGGGGCTGTTCCCGCCGCGCTCCGAGGACGGGGACCGGCCGTGAGCCTGCTGGAGAGGCTGCTGGGCAAGGCCGGCAGGGGAACTCTCGACCCCGGGCGCTGCACGGACCGGCACCCGCGGCGCAGCGCGGTGGCCCGGCAGGCCGCCGCCGTGCTGCTCGGCTATCCCGACCACGAGCTCCTGGTCATGCTGCCCGTCCTGCGGGAAGCCCTCGAGGAGGTGGGCGCGCCCGTGCCCGAGGACCTCCTCGACTGGCTGCGCGCCCGCCCGCTCGACCGGGTGCAGGCCGACTACGTCCAGGAGTTCGACCTCTCCCGGCGGCACAGCCTGCACCTGACCTACTGGACCGACGGGGACACCCGGCGGCGGGGCGAGGCGCTCGCCGCCTTCAAGGAGGTCTACCGCTCCCACGGCGCGCAGCTGGACGGGGCCGAGCTGCCGGACTTCCTGCCGCTCGTGCTCGAGTTCGCCGCGAAGGTCTCCCCTGAGGACGGCTACGAGCTGCTCCAGCGCTACCGGCCGTCCCTCGAGCTGCTGCGGCTGGCGCTGCGCGACGACGGCCTGCCGTACCACGGCGTCGTCGCCCTCGTGTGCTTCACCCTGCCCGGGGTCTCCCCGGAGGACCGGGACGCCGCCCTGCGGATGGCCGGCTACGGTCCGCCCACGGAGTCCGTGGGCCTCGACCCGTACGACCCCCGGCTGCTGCCCGTCACCGAAAGGAACAGCGCATGACCGCCACCGCCGCGAGCCTGCTCGCGCCCGGGACCTCCCTCCCCCTCGAGGCGGCGGCCCCGGCCGCCGCCTCCGTGGGGGTCGGCGACATCCTGCTCTGGGGCGTGCTGCCCTACGTCGTGCTGGCGGTCGTGATCGGCGGCACCGTCTGGCGGTACCGGTACGACCAGTTCGGGTGGACCACCCGGTCCTCGCAGCTCTACGAGTCCCGCATCCTGCGCATCGCCTCCCCGCTGTTCCACTTCGGCATCCTCGCCGTGCTCGCGGGCCACGTCATGGGTCTGATCATCCCGAAGACCTGGACCGAGGCCGTGGGGGTCACCGAGGGGATGTACCACTTCCTGGCCCTGAGCATCGGGCTCGTGGCCGGCGTGGGCACGCTGCTCGGGATCATCATGCTCATCTGGCGCCGGCGCACCACCGGACCCGTGTTCATGGCGACCACCAAGAACGACAAGTTCATGTACGTCATGCTCGTGGCCGCGCTGCTCACGGGGCTGGGCACCACCCTCATCTCGGTGTTCGACCACTCCGTGCCCGACTACCGCCAGACGGTCTCCCCGTGGTTCCGCTCGATCTGGATCCTGCAGCCGGACGTCGCCGCGATGACGGCCGCCGGGATCTCCTTCAAGGTGCACGCCCTGTGGGCCATGGGGCTCTTCGCCGTCTGGCCGTTCACCCGCCTGGTGCACGCGTTCACCGCCCCCGTGCACTACCTGTTCCGGCCGTACATCGTCTACCGCTCCCGGGACCACCGGTCCACAGGGTCCGTGCCGGTGCGCCGCGGCTGGGACCCCGTCGGGACCCAGGACCGGGACAGGAGCGCCCACCGCAACCGCGCCGGCACCCGCCGCTGACCAGCCCCATCTGCGAGGACCGCCATGTCATCTTCGTCGTCGTCCGCCGCCTCCCCGGGCACCGCGGCCCCGGACCTGCGCTCCGGCCAGCTGCGGAACCTGCTCCTCGCCACGCTGGCGTCCACCGCGGGCTTCTGGGCCTGGACCATCGTGGGCCCGCTGTCCAGGCGCTACGCGGAGCAGATGGAGCTCAGCTCCTCGCAGACCGCGCTGCTCGTGGCGATGCCGATCTTCGTCGGCTCCATCGCCCGGGTGCCCGTCGGCGCCCTGACGGACCGCTTCGGCGGGCGGGTGATGTTCACGGCGATCCTCGCCCTGACCGCCCCGCTGGTGCTGCTCACCGCCCTCGTGGGCCAGCTGGGCAGCTTCGGGCTCCTGCTGGTCGTCGCGTTCTTCCTCGGCATCGCCGGCACGGTCTTCGCCATCGGCATCCCGTTCTGCTCCGCGTGGTACGAGTCCCACCGCAAGGGCTTCGCCACCGGCGTGTTCGGCGCGGGCATGGCCGGCACCGCGGTCTCCGCGTTCGTCACCCCGCGCCTGGTCGCGGGCATCGGGTACCTGGGCGCCCACGCGGTCATCGCCGCGATCGTCGCGGCCATGGCCGTGGTCTGCTGGCTCGGGCTGCGCGAGTCCCCGGTCCGCGCCGGCGCCGTGCCGCAGCCGGTGCTGCCCCGGATCAGGCACGCCTTCACCCTGCGGGTGACCTGGCAGCTGTGCTTCCTCTACGGCGTGGTCTTCGGCGCGTTCGTGGCGTTCTCCAACTACCTGCCCACCTACCTGAACACCGTCTACGGCTTCGACGCCACCGCGGCCGGGACCCGCACCGCCGGCTTCGCCCTCGCCGCGGTGGTCGCCCGCCCGGTCGGCGGGATCCTCGCCGACCGCCTCGGCCCGAAGATCGTCACGATCACCTCGCTCGTCGGCACGGCGGTCCTCGCGATGGTCGTGGCGCTGCAGCCGATCCAGGAGGTGGCCTACGGCGCCACGTTCCTGGCCATGGCGGTGTTCCTCGGCCTGGGCACCGGCGGCGTGTTCGGGTGGGTGGGACGCGCCGCCCCGGCGAAGGACGTGGGCACGATCGGCGGCATCATCGCGGCCGCCGGCGGCCTGGGCGGCTACTTCCCGCCGCTCGTGATGGGCGCCACCTACGACGCCGAGAACAACAGCTACTTCGTGGGGCTGACCCTGCTGGCCGTGTTCGCGGTGGCCGCCCTGGTGCTCACCTTCACCGTGCGCAACGGGGGCAAGGACGACGAGCGGGCCCGGACCTGACCGCCGTCCGGGCGCCGGACGCGCGGCCCGGACCGCAGCCGGCGGTCAGCTCGGGAGCGGGGCGGCCCGGCGGAGGAGCACGTCCCGGCGCAGGCTCACTCGTCGGGGGAGCGCCGCACCCCCGACAGCGGGGTGCGCCACACCTCCGGGTCCGCGACCGGGAACCGGCGGCCGGTCACGAGGGACGGCACGACCCGGACGAAGATGCCCTTGCGCCCCGCCTGCCACGGGAACAGCGGGAGGTCGAGGGTGTCCGTGAGCTCCTGGACCTGCTGGATGCGCTCGGCGCGGCCCTTGACCACCACGCTCCACGCCTTCCCGGCGGGCTCGTCGTACCCGTCGATCTCCACCGCCACGGGGACGTCGGTGAGGGCACCGGCGACCTTCGTCCCCTCGGCCGAGCGGAAGACGAGGGTCCCGTGGTCCACCACGAAGTTGATCGGGAAGATGTCCGGGTGGTCCTCCACCCACACGGCGAGGCGGCCGACGCCCGCGTCCCGGAGCAGGTCCCAGCAGCTGTTGACCGCCAGCTCCTCCACGTGGTTGCCGTGCGTGTCCGTCATCGTGTCCTCCGTCGTCGTCGTCCGGCCCTCGGGCCGTGTCCTGGTCCTGCCCCGGTCGTTCTCCCGGGGCCTGCACGGCCGGTCACTCGAAGTCGGCGAGCCAGAGGTCCGGGCCGAACACCTCGTACTGGATGTCCCGGGGCGGGACACCGCGGGCGACGAGCGCGCTGCGCACGGCCTGCATGAAGGGGAGCGGCCCGCACAGGTAGTACTGCGCGTCGTGCGGCAGCTCCACGGCGCGCAGGTCCATGAACCCCTCGTACTCGTTCTCGGCGCGCTCGCCGGCCGCCCGCGGCTGCTCGAACCAGGCCTTCAGGGAGCCGTCCTCCAGGGCGGCGAGGTCCTCCTCGATCTGCCCGCGCAGCGCGAACGTCTCCGGGGAGGCGTCCGCGTGCAGGAACTGCACGGTGCGCTGGGAGCCGTCCTTCACCAGGTGCGAGAGCATGCCCGCCATCGGCGTGACGCCGATGCCCGCGCTGGCCAGCACCAGCGGCCGGTCCGAGTACTCCAGGACCACGTCGCCGGAGGGCACCGAGAGCACCACCTCGTCCCCCACCTGCACCGTCTCGTGCAGGAGGGTGGACATCTCGCCGGCCGGCGTGCCGTTGCCGCGCACCCGCTTCACCGCGAAGCGCCGGTGCTGTCCGTCGTCGGCGCGGGTCAGGCTGTACTGCCGGGGCTGCAGCACGCCGTCGGGCATCTCCATCCTGAGGGTCACGTACTGGCCGGGCAGGGACCGCTTCACCTCCCGCTCGTCGACGCGCTCCACCACGAAGGTCGTGACGTCCTCGGTCTCCGGGATCTTCTCGACCACCCGCCAGGTCCGCCAGACGGTCTCGGGGGAGAGCCGGACCGCCTCGTAGAGGCCGCGCTCCTGGTTGATGAGCACGTTGGCCATCAGCCAGTAGACCTCGTCCCAGGCCGCGGCGACCTCCGGGGTCACGGCGTCGCCCAGGACGTCCACGATGGCCCACATGAGGTTGTCGTGCACGATCTGGTACTGGTCCGGGTGCAGCCCCAGGGACACGTGCTTGTGCGCGATGCGGGACAGCAGGTGGTCCGGGAGCTCGGTCGGCTTGTTCACCAGGTAGCCGGCGAAGGCGGCCACGGACCCGGCCAGCGCCTGCTGCTGCCGGCCGTCCGCCTGGTTGCCGCGGTTGAACAGCCCGTCCAGCAGCTCGGGGTGCTCGCCGAACATGTGCGCGTAGAAGCGCCGGGCGATCTCCTGGATGTTCTCCCCGACCACGGGCAGCGTGGCCTTGACGACGGGGTACGAGGTGTCTGACAGCACGGTGGCTCCTTCCGAGTGCCGGCGGCGTCGACGGCGCTCTGGTCGCGTTCCGTCAAGCTAGCACCGCGCCCCGGTACGGGACCAGACATGACGCGGCGGTGCGCGGCACGGGGGTGGGCCAGAATGGGAGGGACGCACCATCCGGGAGAGCCGAAGGGGACCGAACCGACATGACCGAGCAGCAGCAGAGCCTCACGCACGTCCGGGCGGACGGGTCCGCGCACATGGTGGACGTCTCCGACAAGGCCGTGACCACCCGCGAGGCCACCGCGACGGCCACGCTGCGCACCCGCCCCGACGTCGTCGAGCAGGTCTTCGCCGCGGACCTCCCCAAGGGGGACGCCCTGCCGGTGGCCCGGGTGGCCGGCATCATGGCGGCCAAGCGGACCCCGGAGCTCGTCCCGCTGTGCCACCCGCTGCCGATCAGCAAGGTGACCGTGGACTTCGAGCGGCTGGCGGACGGCGTGCGGATCACCGCGACGGTGCGCACGCGCGGGGTGACCGGCGTGGAGATGGAGGCGCTGACCGCGGCCTCGGTGGCCGCCCTGACCCTCTACGACATGATCAAGGCCGTGGACAAGCTGGCCGAGATCGACCGGGTCAGGGTGCTCGCGAAGTCCGGCGGCAAGTCCGGGGACTGGGCGCGGACCGACGGGGACGCCGCATGAGGAGCGCCGCCGTCATCGTCGCCTCCACCCGCGCCGCCGCCGGGGTCTACCAGGACCGGAGCGGGCGGATCGCCGCCGACTGGTTCGGCTCCCACGGCTTCGAGGTCGAAGGTCCGTTCGTGGTGGCCGACGGCGAGGACGTGCGCGCCGAGCTGGAGCGGCTGCTCGTGACCCGGGCCCCCGCGGACCGCCCCCGGGTGGTCGTCACCAGCGGCGGGACCGGCCTCGGCCCGGACGACCTCACCCCCGAGATGACCCGGCCCTTCCTCGACCGCGAGCTGCCCGGCATCATGGAGGCACTGTGGGCGGAGGGCCGGAGGACCACCCCCCTGGCGGTGCTCAGCCGCGGGCACGCCGGGGTCAGCGGCGCCACCTTCGTGGTCAACCTCCCCGGCTCCACCGGCGGGGTCTGGGACGGGCTGAAGGTCCTCGAGCCGATCCTCGACCACGTCTGCGACCAGCTCGAGGGCCACCGCGACCGCGGGCACGACGGCCCCCGCCACGACCCCCGACCGCACGAGGAGACCGACCGATGAGCACACCAGGACCGATCCAGGCGGAGACCGCCGTGGTCGGCGCCTTCGTCACCGAGGAGCCCCTGGACCACGCCCGGGCCGTCGAGGCCGTGCAGGACGAGCGCACCGGCGCCGTGGTCTCCTTCAGCGGTGTCATCCGCGACCACGACGGCGGCCGCCCCGTCACCAGCCTCGACTACACCTGCCACCCCGGCGCGGACCGGGCCGTCCAGGACGTGGCCCGCCGGGTCGCCGAGGAGTTCCCCGGGGTGCGGATCTGGGCCGCCCACCGGGTCGGCCACCTGCGCGTGGGGGACTCCGCCCTGGAGGCCGCCGTGGCCGCCGCCCACCGCAAGCTCGCCTTCGCCGCCTGCGACGCGCTCGTGGACCGGATCAAGACCGAGGTGCCCATCTGGAAGGAGCAGCGGTTCGCGGACGGCTCCACCGAGTGGGTCGGACTGGACGCCTGAGCGCCGTGGACCTCTCCCCGCTCGTCGAGCCGGCCGCGGAGCTCACCGACGCCGAGCTGCGCCGCTACGCCCGCCACCTGACCGTCCCCGAGATCGGCGAGGAGGGCCAGCGGCGGCTCAAGAACGCCCGGGTGCTGTGCGTGGGCGCGGGCGGCCTCGGCTCCCCGGCCCTGCTCTACCTCGCCGCCGCGGGCGTCGGGACCCTCGGTGTCGTCGACGACGACGACGTGGACGCCTCCAACCTGCAGCGCCAGGTGATCCACGGCGAGGGGACCCTCGGGGCGCCCAAGACCGCCTCGGCCGCCGCGCGGATCGCCGACCTCAACCCGCTGGTGCGCGTCGTGGAGCACCGCGAGCGGCTCACCGCGGAGAGTGCGGAGGAGGTCCTCGCCGGGTACGACCTCGTCCTGGACGGCACGGACAACTTCGAGACCCGCTACCTCGTCTCCGACGCGTGCGAGCTGGCCGGTGTCCCGCACGTGTGGGGCTCGATCCTGCGCTTCGACGGCCAGTACTCGGTGTTCTGGGGCGCGCACGGGCCCACCTACCGCGACCTCTACCCCGTGCCCCCGGCGCCGGGCACGGTGCCGAACTGCGCCGAGGCCGGGGTGCTCGGCGTGCTGCCGGGACTGCTGGGCACCGCCATGGCGGTCGAGGCCGTCAAGCTGGTCACCGGGATCGGCACCACGATGCTCGGCCGGGTCGCCACCTACGACGCCCTCTCGGCGCGCTGGTGGGAGATCCCGCTGGCGCCGACGCCGGGCCGCGCGCCCGTGACCACCCTGACGGCGGCCGGCGGGGCCGCCCCCGCCTGCCCGGCGCCCGGCCCGCAGCCGGGAGGCGTCCCCACCGTGACGGCCCCCGAGCTCGCGGAGCTGCTGGCGGCCCGGGAGCGCGGCGCCGCGGACTTCGAGCTCGTCGACGTCCGGGAGCCCTACGAGGCCCGGCTCGCGGCGATCCCCGGGGCACGGCTGCTCCCGCTGGACCAGTTCGAGTCCGGGGAGGCCCTCGCCCGGATCGCCCCGGGCCGCCGGGTGCTGCTGCACTGCAAGGCCGGGGCGCGCTCCGAACGGGCCCTGCACCTCCTGCGCGCCGCGGGCCGCACCGACGTCGCGCACCTCGAGGGCGGGGTGCTGGCGTGGATCGAGCAGGTGGACCCGTCCCAGCAGGCCTACTGACCCGGTCCGCCGAGGCCCGCTCGCGGGTCCTCGCCGGAGCGCTGCGGAGGGGGGCGCGAGCGGGCCCGGCGGGCAGGACGTAGGCTGATCGTCTCCCTGCCGCCGACCGATGGACACCGCATGCCCCCGCCGCACCCCCGACCCGCCGCCGGCCCCGGACGCGCCGAGGAGGCCGCGGCGGCCCTGCGCGCCGGCACCCCGGGCGCCCTGGACCAGGCCCTGGGCGTGGCCCGGGCGCTCGGCGAGGAGCTCCCCCTGCCCGGCGCCGGCCGCACCGGACAGCTGTGGCGGCGGCTCGCCGAGCTCGCCCGGCTTGACCTGTCCCTCGCCCGCGTGGTCGAGCCGCACCTGGACGCCCTCGCGATCCTGCACCAGGCGGGACTCGAGGAGCTCGCCGGTCCGCCCGCCGCCTGGGGCGTCTGGGCCGCCGAGGCCCCCGGTCACGAGCTCGTGGCCCGCCACGGGACCGGCGGGTGGGAGCTCACGGGCACCAAGGCGTGGTGCTCGCTCGCCGCGCACCTCGACCGGGCCGTGGTCACCGCGAGCACCGGCGGAGGCCGCCGCCGGGCCTTCGCCGTGGACCTCGCCCACCCCGGGGTCGTCCCCGGGAGCACCGAGGACTGGCGGCCGGCCGGGCTGCGGGACGTGCCGACCGGCGCCGTGCGGTGCACGGCGGTGCCGGCCGTGCCGGTCGGCGAGGACGGGTGGTACCTGGAGCGCCCCGGCTTCGCCTGGGGCGGGATCGGCGTGGCCGCGTGCTGGTACGGCGGCGCGGCCGGGGTGGCCGACGTCCTGTGGGGAGACGCCGTGCGGCGCCGGGCCCCGGACGTGCGGCCGCTGGACCAGGTGGGGCACGCGGCGCTCGGCGTCGTCGACACCCTCCTGCACTCCGCCCGCACGGCCCTGCGCTCGGCGGCGGAGCAGGTCGACGCCGGCCGGGCCGGCGGGGAGCGCGGCGCGGTCCTGGCCCTGCGCACCCGCCGCGTCGTCGCCCGGTCGGCGGAGGCCGTGACCGCGGAGGTCTCGGCCGCCACCGGGCCGGGCCCGCTCACCGGCGCGCCCGAGCACGTCCGCCGGGTGAGCGCCCTGCAGGTGTACGTCCGGCAGGAGCACGCGCAGCGGGACGCCGCGGCACTGGGCCGGGCCCTGCTCGAGGGCGCGGCGGGGGACCGCCCGTGGTGACGTTCGACCACCGGGACCCCGGCACCCCCGAGGCGGTGTGGGCGCGGGCGCCGCGCCTGCACGCCGCGCGCCCGCTCGAGCTCGACGGGATCGACCGCCTCGTGGTCCTCGCCGCCCACCCGGACGACGAGAGCCTCGGCGCGGGCGGCCTGATCTCCCTCGCGGCCCGGGCGGGCGCCCGGGTGCGGGTGGTCGTGGCGACCCTGGGCGAGCAGTCGCACCCGCGCTCGCCGACCCGGACCCCCGCCGACCTCGCCCGGGTGCGCCGGGCCGAGGCCGCCGCCGCCACGGACCGGCTCGCCGACGGCGTGGTCCCCGAGCTCCTGGGGCTGCCCGACGGGGCCCTGGCATCGGCGGGGGAGGCGCTGCGCGCCCCCGTGGCCGAGGCCGCGGCGTGGGCCGCCGCGGGGCGGCGTGGCGTGCTGGCCGCCCCGTGGGGCGACGACGGGCACGTCGACCACGAGGTGCTGGGCCGGGCCGCCCGGGCGGCCGCCTCCGTCCACGGCGTCGAGTGTCTCGAGTACCCCGTCTGGCTGTGGCACTGGGGCGGGCCCGAGGACCTGCCCCCGCACGGGATCCGGGTCCTCGCCCTGGACGCCCCCGCGTGCGCGGCCAAGGAGCAGGCCCTGGCCGCGCACGCCTCGCAGGTCCTGCCGCTGTCCCCGGCCCCGGGCGACGAGGCCCTCCTGGGCCCCCACGTGCTGGCCCGGTTCCGCCGCCCGGCCGAGCACTTCTTCGTGCTCCCGCCCGCAGGGCAGGCCCCGGACGCCGCCGCCGTGTTCGACGACGTCCACCGCGGCGCCGAGGACCCCTGGGACGTCGACTCATCCTGGTACGAGCGGCGCAAGCGCGCCGTGACCCTCGCCGCGCTGCCGCGCCCCCGGTACCGCCGGGTCCTGGAGGCGGGGTGCTCCCTCGGCGCCCTCACCGCCGAGCTCGCGGACCGGGCGGAGTCCGTGCTGGCCGTGGACGCGAGCGGGGTGGCGGTCGAGCGCGCCCGGCAGCGGCTGGCGGAGCTCCCCGGCGTGCAGGTGGAGCAGCGCAGGCTGCCCGGGCAGTGGCCGCCCGGGCGGTTCGACCTCGTGGTGGTCTCCGAGACCGGCTACTTCCTCGACGCCGCGCAGCTGGGCGGGCTCCTCGACCGCGTGGCCGGGTCCCTCGAGCCGGACGGCCACCTCCTGCTGTGCCACTGGCGCCACCCGATCGAGGGCTGGCCCCTCGACGGGGCCGACGTGCACGCCGCCGTGCACGCGGACGCCCGCTTCGGGCCCCTGCTGCGCCACACGGAGCGCGACTTCCTGCTGGAGGTCTTCGAGCCCGTGGGGCCGCGGACCGCCGGCGCGGGCACGTGCTGACCGGGGTGGAGCGGGTGGTCGTGGTGGTGCCGGTCCGGAACGAGGAGCGGCTGCTCGGCCGGTGCCTGGCCACGGTGCAGCACGCCGCCGCCCGGGCGCGGGCGGCCCGGCCCCCGGTGCGGGTGGACGTCGTCGTGGCCCTGGACCGCTGCACCGACGGCAGCGCCCGGATCGCGGCGGCGGCGGGGGTGGACGTCGTCGCCGGGTCCTGGGGCACCGCGGGGGCGGCCCGGGCCGCCGCGGTGGCCGCCGCGGGAGCCGCCGGGGCGCGCACCTGGATCGTGTCGACCGACGCCGACAGCGCGGTGCCCGCGCACTGGCTCACCGGCCACCTGGACGCCGCCGGGCGCGGGGCGGAGCTGCTCCTGGGCACCGTGGAGCCCGACCCCGGGGACCTGGCCGCGGGTCTCCTGGCGCGCTGGCACGCCCGGCACCGGCTGGAGGAGGGGCACCCCCACGTGCACGCGGCGAACCTGGGCGTGCGCGCCGACGTGTACGCCGCGTGCGGCGGCTTCCCGCCCCTGCCGCACGGCGAGGACGTCGTGCTGGCGGAGGCGGCGCGGGCGCGCGGGCACCGGGTGCTCGCCACGGACCGGGTGCGGGTGCTGACCTCGGGCCGGAGCACCGGCCGGGTCGACCGGGGCTTCGCCGGCTATCTGCGGGCGCTGGCGGGGGAGCCGCAGGGCCTCGGCGCGGGGCCGGGCTGAGCGCACGGGCCCGGGGCCCGGCTACGCGGGGAGCGGACAGCCCTGGCCAGGGACCGGCCCCGTCTGCCTACGGTGGGGCCGTACCGTTGCCGACGAGAGGAACCACCCGTGTCCGAGAACAGCCTGTCCGCCAGCCGCGTCATCGACGCCCCCGCCGACGCCATCTTCGACGTCCTCAGCCTGCCCTCGCGCCACCGGCAGATCGACGGCTCCGGCACGGTCGTCTCCGGCGACGACCAGCGCATCCAGAAGGTCGGCCAGGTGTTCGTGATGAACATGAACGGCGAGCACATGGGCGGCGACTACGTCATGGAGAACACCGTCTCCGGCTACGACGAGAACAAGCTCCTCGCCTGGAAGCCCAAGCCGCAGGGCGCCGAGCTGGAGGGCTGGGAGTGGATCTGGGAGCTCGAGCCCCAGGGCCCCGGCGCCACGCTGGTCACCGAGACCTACTCGTGGGAGCACGCGACCCCGGAGGCCAAGAAGGCCGTGTCCTTCCCGCTCTTCGAGGAGGGCGCCCTGGAGCACTCCCTCGAGCGGCTCGCGGCGGCCGTCTCCGAGAAGTGAGCACCTGAGCCGCCGAGACGGGACGGAGCCCGGTCACCCGTGGTGACCGGGCTCCGCCGTGCCCGCGGTCACCGCCGGCGGGCGGCGCGGACGGAGGCCGCCGCGGGATCGACCCACAGGATCTCCCACTGGTGGCCGTCGGGGTCCCGGAAGCAGCGCGAGCGCAGGAAGCCGTAGTCCTGGGCGTCGCCCTCGGTCCCGCCGGCGCGGACGGCGCGGTCGACGATGACGTCGATCTCGTCCGGGGAGTCGACGCTGAGCGCGTTGACCACGGAGGCGTCGGCCGGGGTGCCGGGGGTCCCGGGCCCCACCAGGCGCAGGTGGCGGTCCTCGCTCAGGACCATGACGTGCTCGTCCTCGCGGATCTCGACGGTCCCGGCGCCGGTGCCCTCGAACGCCGGGTGCAGCCGCCAGCCGAGACAGGAGTAGAACCGTTTCGATCGCTCCAGGTCCGAGACGGGAAGGGTGATGAAGTCTGTCGGTGCCATGGTGCTCCCCTTCGTGGTGCGGCGGGACCCGCCCTCAGCATGGCCCCGGACCGGCGGGGCCGCAACGGTGTGACGGGATCCTCGCCCGCATGTCAGGACGGCATCGGAACGGCATCGGAACCGCATCGGTGCGGAGCCGGAATGGGTGCGGGCGCCCCGGGGTTGGAACGGGCATGCGAGTCATCGGAGTCGAGACGTTCGGAGGGCCCGAGGTCCTCGCCGTCCACGAGGTGCCGGACCCCCACCCCGGCCCCCGAGAGGTCCGGATCCGGGTCAGGGCGGCCGCCGTCAGCCCCACGGACACCCTGCTGCGCGCGGGCGGTCAGCCCGTGGAGCACCTGCGGCCGCCGTACGTGCCGGGGATGGACGCGGCCGGGGTCGTCGACGAGGTGGGGGAGGGCAGCGCCTGGCGCGTGGGGGAGGCTGTCATGGCCATCGCCCTGCCGCGCGGGGAGCACGGGGGCGCCTACGCGGAGCTCCTGGTCGCCCCCGACGACTCGATCGCCCGCCTCCCGGCGGACACGGACTTCGCCACGGCCGCCACGCTGCCCATGAACGGGCTCACGGCCCTGCAGGTCCTCGAGGTGCTGGACCTCCAGCCCGAGCAGACCCTGGCCGTCACCGGGGCCGCCGGGACCCTCGGCAACTACGTGGTGGAGCTCGCCAAGCACGAGGGCCTCACCGTGATCGCGGACGCCGCGGAGCAGGATCTGGAGCTCGTCGACAGCCTCGGCGCCGACCACGTGGTGGCGCGCGGGGACGACGTCGCCGAGCGGGTCCGGGAGTTCTTCCCCGACGGGGTCGACGCCCTCGTGGACGCCGCCGTGCTGAACGAGAAGGCGGCCCCTGCCGTCCGGGACGGCGGAGGGTTCGCGACCGTGCGGCACTGGACGGGGGACCCGGGTCGGGGGATCACCGTGCACCGGATCAGCGTGCCCCAGGAGTACCACTCGGGCGCGAAGCTGGACCGGCTGCGCCGGTACGTGGAGGAGGGGGTGCTCTCCCTGCGCGTGGCCGCCGTCCTGCCCGCCGCGGACGCCGCCGAGGCGCACCGCCGGCTCGAGGCCGGGGGCGTGCGGGGGCGGCTCGTCCTCGAGTTCTGACCCGCCCCGGTCCCGGAAGCGGTCCTAGAAGTGCGAGCGGTACTGGTGGTCGATGCCGGCCTGGTCCACCTTCCGGTGGAAGCGCATCCCGGCCAGGCCGCCGAGGACCGCCGCGAGCAGCGGGATCAGGACGGCGACCACCAGGGCGATGATGCCGCCCGTGGTCAGGGCGCCCTCGCCGATGGGGATGCGGGGGAAGCTGTTGAGCTCGCGCAGCACGTTGAACTGCTCGCCCGCCACCGCGCCCAGGACCGCCAGGACGATCGCGATGAGGACCGCCCACACCCACACGGCGACCCCCTGCTTGGCGCCGTCGAACCGGGCCATCCGCCCGGCCACGTAGCCCCCGGCGAAGTAGGCGACGAAGAGGACCAGGGCCAGGGCGATGCCGCTGACGAGGCCCACGGTGCCGGCGTCCTGCGCCACCTGCTCCGCGATCTCGCCCGGGTCCGAGCTGGTCGCCACCCCCACGCCCGCGCCGATCGCACCGAGCAGGGCGGTGAGCAGCACGGCGATGCCCGTGGCGGTCATCCAGCCGAAGAACGCGGAGCCGAACTTCACGCCCCCGAACTCCCGCTTCTCCGCGGCGACCACCTCCTGCCGCCGCCCCCGCGGGGTGGAGGCGCCCGGCCGGTCCTTCCCGGGCTCCCGGGGATCCTCCGGGACGGTCGATCCTGACGGGTCCTGGTGTGCCATGACGCTCTCCTCGTCTCCGACCATCAGCTTGCTCAAGAGCTTCCTCTCCTCGGTCGCGGTCCGCAACGGCTCCGGCCGGGGGGTGTGCGCCGCGTCACCGCCGGGAATAGGCTGGTGCCCCCGGGCCGTCCCGCACGGCGGTCCGCGCTCTGCACGGAGGGAAGGCGACGACCATGGAGCACGCTCCCGACTTCGAACCCCGCACGGCCGTGGTGACCGGCTCCGATTCCGGCATCGGGCGTGCGACCGCCGTGGCGCTCGCGGCGGCCGGCATGGACGTGGGGATCACCTGGCACCGGGACGAGGAGGGCGCCGAGCGGACGGCGGAGGAGGTCCGGTCCTACGACCGCCGGGCCGTGGTGGCGCGGCTGGACACCACGGAGCTGGAGCGCTGCGGCGCCGTCGTCGACGGCCTCGTGGAGGGCCTGGGCGGCCTGGACGTGTTCGTGCACAACTCGGGCACGGGGGCGAACGTCCCGTTCCTGGAGACGTCCCTGGGCACGTGGCGCAAGGTGCTCGCCACCGATCTCGACGGCGCGTTCGTGTGCCTCCAGGCGGCGGCGCGGCATCTGGTGGCCGCCGGGCGGGGCGGGCGGCTGATCGCCGTCACGAGCGTCCACGAGCACGTGCCCCGGGTCGGCTCGAGCGCCTACGACGCCGCCAAGCACGGCCTCGGAGGACTCGTGAAGACCATCGCGCTCGAGCTGGGGGAGCACGGGATCACCGCGAACTCGGTGGCCCCGGGGGAGATCGCCACCCCCATGACGGGGCAGGAGGACGAGAACCCGAGGGCCGCCCACCGTCCCGGCGTGCCGCTGGGCCGGCCCGGGGACGCCCGCGAGGTCGCCGCGGTCATCGCGTTCCTCGCGTCCCCGGCCTCCGCCTACGTCACCGGGGCGTCCTGGGTCGTCGACGGCGGCATGGTGCAGATGGGACCGCAGGCGGGCTCGCACCTGACGAGCGACGAGTGGCGGAAGGGGTAGCCGCTCCCGCACGCACGCGGCCCCGGTCCCTCCGCGGGAGCGGAGCAGTGCCCGCCGGAGGGGCCCTCAGCGGTCGAAGTGGGTGGTGGCCGGGCCCTGTCCGACGGTCGCGACCAGCTCCGCGGCCAGGTCGCGCAGCTTGACGTTGCGGTGGCTGGAGGCGGACCGGAGGATGTCGAAGGCCTGCTCCTGGGTGCAGCGGTTCTGGCCCATGACGATGCCCACGGCGAGATCGATGGTGGTGCGCGAGGCCATGGCCGCCTTCAGGTCCGCCTCGGCGTCCCGGTGCTTCTCCATCCGCACGGCCAGGCGCAGCGCGCTGGAGGCGGAGGCCACCTCGCGCTGGATGACCTCGATCGTCGCCCGGTCGAACTTGTGCGGACGGTCGGCGTAGACGTCCAGGGCCGCCGAGGCCTCGCCGGCGAGGTCCAGGGGCACCCCCAGGGCGGAGAGGATGCCGTGGGCGGCGGCGGCCCGGCCGTACTCGGGCCACCGGGGATCGGAACGGGTGTCCGGGACGTGGACCAGCCGGTTCTCGCGGGACGCCGTGAGGCACGGCCCGTCGCCGTAGTGGTACTGGATCTCGTCCAGGGCCTCGGCCGCGGGGCTCGAGGAGGCCACGGTGGAGGACCGCTTCGGCCGGAGCAGGGTGACCGCGCACCACACCTCGTCCCCGTCGGTGGACAGGGCCTGGGCGATGCGGCCCGAGAGGGCGTCGAGGAAGGACGCGATGTCCTCGCTCTCGAGCAGCAGCTCGTGCGGGGACGCCCCCGCCGGGCCGCCCGTCTGGTGCTCCGTCATGGTTCTCCTCCGGTGCTCGCGGCAGGCACGCGGTCCCGGTTGCCCGGGGGCCGTGCCGTCGCGGTGTCTCCGACGTGTCAGGGTCCATCATGCCGTGTTCCCGGGCCGTCGGTCCCGGCCCCGGGCCGACCGGGACGGGAGACGGGGCCGGGCGGGCTTAGAGTGGGGGCCGCAACCTCCGCCTGCGTCCGCTCCGGCACGCACCGACCCGAGAACTGAGGCCCTGGTGAGCGTTCCGTCCGCCGCCGTCGCGTCCCGCACCGGACGCTCGACGGCGCTGACCGGCCTGGTGTGGCTGCTGCTGGCGGGCGTGCTGGTGCGGTCCGTGTGGCTGGTCCTCGACAGCAGCATCGACCTGGACGTCTACCGGCTCGGCGGGATGGCCGTGGTGGACCGGCACGGCTTCGACGACGAGCTCTACGGCCCCGGGCTCAGCCCGGACGGCGACGGCGGGCTGCCGTTCACCTACCCCCCGTTCGCGGCGCTGCTGTTCGTGCCGCTCGCCTTCCTCCCCGAACGGCTCACCGAGCTCGCCCTGGGTCTCGCCTCGATGGGCGTCGCCGCGGTCCTCTCGGCCGTGCTCCTGCGCCGGGCGGCCGCCCACGGCCGGCCGCTGCCCCTGCAGGCCCTGCTGGGCCCCGCCACCGCCGTGGCCGCCGGCACCGCCGTGCTGCTGTGGTCGGGGCCGTGGATGCGCAACGTGGGTCTCGGGCAGATCAACGCGCTGCTCATGGCCCTGGTGCTCTACGACCTGCTGCGCACCCGCGACGACACCCTGCTGGGCCGGATCCCGCGCGGGTTCTGGATCGGCCTGGCCGCCGGCATCAAGCTGACCCCCCTCGCGTTCGGGCTGGTGTTCCTCGTGCGCGGACAGCTGCGGCCGATCCTCACGATGGGCCTCACCTTCGCCGCGACCGTGCTGATCGGTTTCCTGGCGCTGCCGCGGGACGCGGTCGTGTTCTGGACCGAGGCCGTGCTCAGCGACGAGCGCGTCGGCGACACCGCGTACGTCGACAACACCTCGCTGCAGGGGGTGCTCCTCCACCTCGGCGTCCCCGGGGAGCCGGAGCCCCTGCTGCGCGGGGTCCTGCTCCTCGCCGCGGTCGTGGGCGTCGCCCTGCTGATCCGGGTCCTCGCCGCCCGGGGGATGATCCTCTCCGTGGTGGCGGTCAACGCCCTCCTCATGCTCTACCTGTCCCCGGTCACCTGGTCCCACCACCACGTGTGGTGGGGGCTCGTGTGCACGGCGCTGTGGGTCGAGGCGTGGCCGGCGTTCCTCCGGGACGGTCCGCGCCGGCTCGCCCTGGTGCTGGGCGGGGTCGCGCTGGTGGGCCTGTACGTCGGGCCGATCCGCTGGGACGCGTGGCTGAGGCCGGTGGGGGTCCCCGGGCCGGCGATCGACGCCGTGGCCGCGCTGCCCTATCTCGCCCTGTTCCTGCTCCTGGGCCTGTGGGTGGTCACCGGGCTGCGGGCCGGGGCCCGGGAGAACCGCGGGGCCGGTCGTGGCTGAGCCCGGCGGCTGGACCGGCTACGACCGCGGCAGCCGGGGCTACCGCCGGGTGCTGCTGGCGCTGCTGTGCGCCGGCGTGGCGACGTTCGCCCAGCTCTACTCCGTGCAGGGCGTGCTGCCCCTCCTGGCCGCGGACCTCGGGATCGACGCCGCGCGGGCCTCCCTGGGCGTCTCCGCCGCGACCTTCGGCCTCGCCGTGGGCGTCCTGCCGTGGTCCGTGGTCTCCGACCGGTGGGGCCGGCTGCGGACCATGGTCATGGCCGTCGTCTCCGCCACGGTCCTGGGGCTCGTCATGCCCTTGGCGCCGAGCTTCGAGGCCGTGGTGGCGCTGCGCTTCGCGGAGGGCATCGCCCTGGGCGGGATCCCCGCCGTGGCCATGGCCTACCTCGCGGAGGAGCTCGACCGCCGGCACGCCGCCGTGGCCGCCGGCACCTACGTGGCGGGCACCAGCCTGGGCGGCCTCGCCGGGCGCATCATCGCCGCACCCGTGGGCGACGCGTTCGGCTGGCGGACCGGCACGATCACCGTGAGCGTGCTCGCCGCGCTCGCCGCCGTGGTCTTCGTCCTCATCGCCCCGCGCCAGCGCGGGTTCGTGCGCCAGACCGTCCGGCTCACCGGGCCGGCCGGGCTGCTCGGGCGGCTGGGGGCGAATCTGGCGGACCGCGGTCTGCTGGTGCTCTACCTGCAGGGCTTTCTGCTCATGGGCGGGTTCGTGGCGATCTACAACTACCTGGGCTTCCACCTCGGCGAGGAGCCGTTCGGGGTGTCCCAGACCGTGGTGAGCCTCCTGTTCCTCGCCTACCTCTCGGGCACCTGGTCCTCCGGGACGGCCGGCCGGATCGCGGCGGCCCACGGGCGCCGGGTGGTCCTCGCGAGCAGCGGGACCGTGATGCTCGCCGGGCTGCTGGCCACGCTGGTCCCGTCGATCCCCGTGATCGTCGTGGGGCTGCTGCTGTTCACCGCGGGCTTCTTCGCCGCGCACGCCGTGGCGTCCGGGTGGGTCCCGGTGCGCTCCCGCACCGGCAAGGCGCAGGCCTCGTCCCTCTACACGCTCTTCTACTACGCGGGCTCGTCCGTGCTGGGCACGGCCGGCGGGGTCTTCTACACGGTCACCGGCTGGGCCGGGGCCGTCGGCTTCGTGGCGGCCCTCGTGGTCCTCGCCGTGCTGCTGGTGCTCCTGGTCCTCCGGGAGCCCGAGCCGGCCTGAGCGCTCCGCGCCGGCGGAGCCGGGCTCAGTCCTCCGTGCCGCCCCACCGCAGGGGGAGCACCTCGAAGGAGCTCGCGAGCGGCACCCCGAGCCGCTCGCCCACGGCGGCGGCGTTGCCCCTCAGGAAGGCGTCCGGGTCGAAGTCGGTCCAGCCCAGGCCCTCGAGGTAGGCGCCGTGCGCGCGCAGGGACTCCACGCCGGCGTCGAAGGTCTCCGTGACGTCCGCCGCGTGCCGGGAGTCGGGCGAGGCCGCCGCCCACACCGCCAGCACGTCGGGCCACGGCTGCAGGCCCGCCTCGACCTGCTCCGGGAAGACCCACCGGTTGCCGGCGTCCCGCACGGCGTCCAGGGTGGCCCGGCCCGTGGCGATGTGGTCGGCCTGGTTCAGGTTGGTGGCGCCGTCCCAGGTGTCGCGGAAGTTGTTGGTGATGACCACGTCCGGGCGGTGCCGGCGGACCACCTCCGCGATCCGGCGCCGCAGCGCCACCCCGTACTCGAGCACCCCGTCCGGCAGGTGCAGGAACTCCACCTGCTCCACGCCCACGACCCGGCAGGACTCCCGCTGCTCCGCCTCCCGCAGCGGACCGCACTGCTGCGGCTCGAGGCCGTCGATGCCGGCCTCGCCGCTGGTGACGAGGCAGTACACCACGTCCTTGCCCTGTCCGGTCCAGCGGGCCACGGCCGCGGCGGCGCCGAACTCCATGTCGTCCGGGTGCGCCACCACCACCAGGGCGCGCTGCCAGTTCTCGTCGACGTGCGTGAGCGGGGTCTCGGTCATGGTCCCCATCATGGCCCCGCCGCCGGGGACCGGCAACGGCGGCTCGCCCGGCGTCGACGGTCCGGCAGGCCGCCCCGGCCCCCGGGCGAGCGCTGCGCCGCTCAGCGGCCGGCGGCGGCGGGCACCAGCGGCAGCGCCTCCGTCGGGGCCTCCGCCGGGGACGTCTGCTCCCCGGCCGGGAACTGCTCCGCCACGCCGCCGGCGCCGTGGTCCCGCTCCGCGTCCCTGTCCGCCTCCGCGCTCTCGTCCGTGGGTCGGGCGCGGTCCCGGACGGCGCCCACGAGCTGCCACAGCGCGTAGCCGAACAGCGCCGCGGCGACCAGCACGATCCCGCTGCGCTTCTGCTCCGCGTCCAGGAGGGTGGCGGCGTAGCCGGCCCAGGGCACGTGGTACTTCACCAGGCCGCGCAGCTGGGTGGCGGTGACCGGCTCCGCGTCCGGGGCGGCGTTGGCGTCGCCCTGCGTCGTGAAGCTGCGCCGCCCCTCTCCGTCCACCGCGACGCCCACGATCCGGTGGGTCACGAGGGTCGGGTCGTCCGGACGGGGCATGAACGTCACGACGTCCCCGGTGCTCAGTCCCGCGGCGTCGTCCTCGCCCTCGAGCGGGGCGACCACGACCTGGCTGCCGGTCGGGACGGTCGGCTCCATCGAGCCGGAGAGCACCGTCAGGGGCACCCAGCCGAGCGCGAGCGGGAGGACGACGACGGCGAGCAGCAGCGCGGCCACCGCGGCCAGGGCGAGCACGAGCAGCGGGTGGAGGGTCTTGCGGAGCACGGTGGTCATGACGGGAGTCCTTCACAGTTGATGTTGTGGCTTGCGCCGGCCGTCCTGACCGTCCACGCATAGGCGCTGTCCACGTGGGGGATGGCTCCGCCCGTGAGCACGGCTCGGACGAGGACGTCGTAATCCTGATTCTTCTCGTGGCCCGCGACACTCCGGAGCTCGTCGGCGGACAGCCGGATCTCCCGTGCGGAGCCGTCGGTCAGCCGCTTCACCGGCGTGGGTGCCACGGTGCTGCCCCTCGGGCGGACCAGGAGGTGCCACTCCGCCACGGCCGGAGCGCCGGTCCAGGACCACCGGAGCTGTGCGGCGCTGGTGTCCGCACCGCAGCGCGCCGCATCCTGGGCCGTCGGGCGGTCGGGCGCGGTCACGGGGGGCTGCTCCACGGGAGACGCCTCCACGGTGAACGGCGCCGTCCAGGAGCGGGTCGTCGACCAGGTGCCGGCCCCGAGGGTGCTGGCCTCCACCACGGTGACGACCTGCAGCACCTGCCCGTCGAGCGCACGGAGCGCGTCCTCGGCGACGGCGTCGGTCGAGACGGTCAGGCACAGCCCGGCAGGCCGGTCGTGCTCCAGGGACGCCCGCGTCCCGCCGTCGACGCGGGCCGGGGCGGATCCTCCGGGTGCGGTGGCGGTCCACTCGGCCGGCGCCGCGCCGTCGTCGCAGGCCGCGCCGGTGCGGTACGCGAAGCGCATGCCCGCCGGCGCGGCCACGGACCGCCCGGCGGAGTCCACCAGGGAGACCTGCACCGGCCGGTACCGGACGTCGAAGCCGGACGTGCTGGTCAGGGTCGCGGCGCCTCCGGCGCCCTCGACCGCGGTGATCTCGAAGCCGATCCGGCCCGTGGCCATGGTGGGCACCTCGGCGAGGGCGGTGGCGGACCAGCGGGCGTGGGTCCCACCGTTCGGGGTCGTGAGCACGATGACGGCGAGCAGGACGAGGACGCCGAGCACGTAGGCCGTGGGAGTGCGGTACTGGCTCATGGGAGCTCCTGGGGGAGGGGGGTCAGTGCTGGGTGAGGGCGACCGTGAGCGGGCCCGGCGTGACGGTCGTACCCTGGGCGGCGGGGTCCGGGGACACCTCGTAGGAGACGGTGACGTCGTAGACCGCGCCGTCGTGGGCCGAGGTCACCGTCCAGGAGGACGGCCCGGGCTGCGGCGGCGCGCCGGAGACCGGCACCAGCTCGACGCGGGGGACGACCGCGCCGCCGGCCGGCACGCCGGGATCGACCGTGAGGGTCGCGGCGATGTTCGCGCCCTCGACGTCGAGGACCGCGCGGGTCGTGACGACGACCGTGTCGCCGGGGGCCAGTGCGGACAGGGCGTCCGCCGCTCCGGTGAGGTCGGTGGTTCCGCGCCGGAGGGCACCGGTCGTGGGATCGACGTCGGTGCGGTGGAGGGTCGCCCGCGCGGGCTCCAGCGCCACGTCGAGGGCGCCGGTGCTGACGGCCTGCGTCTCGAGCGGTGCCGTGTCGGACCAGCGGGCGGCCGTTCCGAGGCTGTTGCCCAGCAGGGTCAGCGCCAGGAGCGCGGCCGCGGCGGCGGCGAGGGCGCGGCCGGCGGTCGAGGGGCGGGAGCGGGAAGTGCGCGTCATGGGGGCCTCTGGGGGTGAGACGGAGCGAGACGGGGTGCGAGGGGCAGTGCGCCCCGGTGCGGCGTCGTCGCCGCACCGGGGCCGTCCGGGGCCGGTCAGATGCTCTGGTCGAGCACCAGGTTGAAGCCCTTCAGGGACTGGGCCGGGACGTTCTGCCCCTCCTGGTCCTTGACGCTGTCGGCCTTCCAGGTGAAGGCCGCGGTCACGTCGACCGTCTGGCCGTCGTTGGCCTCGGTGACCTTGTAGAGCCCGTCATCGTTGCTTTCGGAGAGCCCGGTGACCTCGAGGTCGTAGCCGACGTACGTGCCGAGGACGGACTCGAGGTTCGCCGGCAGGTCCAGGGCCAGGGTGCCCTCGAGGGTGTCGCCCTCGGCCTGGATGGTCGGGGAGACCTTGAGGTTGACGGTGTCGCCGGGAACGACCTGGTACGTGTTGATGTCGATGGGGTCGTCGTTGCCGTCGGTCCAGGTGGCGCCCTCGGCCAGGGCGAGGCTCAGCTCGCCGGTGGCGACCGTGGCGTCGGAGGCGATGGCCTCCGAGTCCGACCACTTGGCGAAGGTCCCGCCGCCGGCGGCGAGGAGGCCGACGGCCACGGCGCCGGCCAGGACGGCCTTGCCGGCGCGCCGGTTCCGGCCGGCCTTCGCGGTGGACTCGGACAGGGGGGTCTGCGCTGCAGTGTTCATGGTTCCGCCTTCGAGCGAGAGAGGGGTGAGAGGAGAGGCCGCGCGGGATCGGTGCGCGTGTGGTGCCGGGCATCCGGTGGGGTGTCGGCGGAGGCGGCGTGCACCCGGTCCCCCCGGATCACGGGGGACGGGGTGCCCGCTGCGACGGCCGCGCCTCGGCGCGCCGGCCCGTGGAACCGCAGTGGATCGCCCGGGGGATCCGCCGGCAGCCCTGCCGCCGAATTCCCTTGACACGTCAACTCTAGACAAAAGTCTATGAATAAGAACAGAACATGCCTGTCCCCACTTCGCCCGACGTTACTGCTCGGTAATGCCGCCGCTTCGGCCCCCGCGGGCCGCGCCCATAGGATGCCGGGGGAGGGCTCCCACCCGGTGGAGCCGGGACCGGAGGACCGCCATGACCCGAGCTTCCCAGCGGCGCCGCGTGCACCGGTACACCGCCGACGGCGGCGGGACCGGACGCGCGGACACCCTGGCCGGTGAGGAGCCCCTGGAGATCCGGCTCGACGGCAGGCCGTTCACCGTCACGATGCGCACCCCGGGTCACGACTTCGACCTCGTGGCCGGGTTCCTCGTCTCCGAGGGCGTGGTGCGCGCGCCGGCCGAGATCGTGCAGATGGACTACCGCAGCGGCGTCGGCCCGGACGGGCAGCGGACCTACAACGTGGTGGAGGTGCGGCTCGCGCCGGGGGTCGCCCTGCCGGACACCTCCATGGAGCGGCACGTCTACACGTCGTCGTCGTGCGGGGTCTGCGGCACGGCGTCCATCGAGGCCGTCACCAAGGTCTCCTCGTTCGACCCCGCCGCGGACCGGACCGGGGTCCCCGTGCCCGCGCTGCTCGCCCTGCCGGACCGGCTGCGCACCGGGCAGAAGCTGTTCGCCACGACCGGCGGCGTCCACGCCGCGGGGCTCTTCCGCTTCCCGGACGGCCCCGACGGCGACGGTGCCGGCGAGCCCGAGCTGCTGTGCGTGCGCGAGGACGTGGGGCGGCACAACGCCGTGGACAAGGTGGTGGGCTGGGCCCTGCGCGAGAATCTCCTGCCTCTGGGCTCCACCGTGCTCCAGGTCTCGGGCCGCGCCTCGTTCGAGCTGGTGCAGAAGGCGTACATGGCCGGCGTCCCGGCGCTCGCGGCCGTCTCGGCGCCCTCGGCACTCGCCGTGGACCTCGCGGAGCAGACGGGGGTCACCCTGCTCGGCTTCAGCCGCGGCACCTCCTTCAACGCCTATGCGCACCGGGAGCGCCTGGTCCCCTGAGCGGGCGGGGGAGCGCCCCGCCGCTGGCTACGATGGGGTCATGAAGCCCTTCCTGCTGCTCGCCACCCGCGCCGAGGACGACGTCGCGGACGAGGAGTACGAGACCATCTGCCGCTACAGCGGCCTGCAGGAGAGCCACCTCCACCGGGTCCGGCTGGAGGCCGGGCCCATGCCGCCGATCGACCTCGAGCGCTACTCCGGGGTCGTCATCGGCGGGTCCCCGTTCAACTCCTCCGACCCGCCGCAGCAGAAGTCGGAGGTGCAGCGGCGGGCCGAGTCCGAGATGCGGGACCTGCTCGACGAGGTGGTCGCCCGGGACTTCCCGTTCCTCGGCGCCTGCTACGGCGTCGGCACCCTCGGTACGCACCAGGGCGGGATCGTGGACCGCACCCGCGGCGAGGAGATCGGCGTCATCGAGGTCACCCTGACCGAGGAGGGGCTGCGGGACCCGCTGCTCCGGGAGTTCCCGCCGGCGTTCCACGGGTTCGTGGGGCACAAGGAGGGCACGCGCACCCTGGCGCCCGCAGCCGTCCTGCTCGCGACCGGCGCGGACTGCCCCGTCCAGATGTTCCGGATCAAGCAGAACCTCTACGCGACCCAGTTCCATCCCGAGCTCGACGCCCCCGCCCTGCTCCGCCGGATCGAGGCGTACAAGGAGCACGGGTACTTCCCGCCGGCCGAGGCCGAGGACGTCAAGGACCGGATCCGCACGGGGCCGCCCGTGACCGAGCCCGAGAAGATCCTCGCCGCCTTCGTGGACCGCTACGCCCGCTGACGCGTCGCGGACGGGCCCGTCCCGTCCCGTCCTCGCCGCACGACGCGGAGCGACTTCTCCGAGATCTGAGAGAGCGCTCTCTTGACGGTGTGAGCCACGGCACATACAGTCGAGGCACAGCAGAGAGAGCGCTCTCTCGAGAGCAGCTCCTCTCCAGCCCTTCACACAAGAAGTGACCGTGGGACACACGCGACTCAAGCGAACGACAGCCCTGGCGGGTGCGGCGGCACTGGCAGCCGTCGCCACGGGGTGCGACGGGGGCGGAGGCGAGCCGGCCAGCGCCGACAACCCCGTCGAGCTCACCGTCACCACCTTCGGGACCTTCGGCTACGACGACCTCTACGGCGAGTACGAGGAGCTGAACCCGGGCGTGACCATCAAGGCCACGAACATCGACCGCGGCTCGAACGCGCGCACGGACGCCTTCACCAAGATCGCCGCCGGGTCCGGGCTCAGCGACGTCACCGCCATCGAGGAGGGCTGGCTCGGCTCGATCATGGAGGTCTCCGACCAGTTCGTGGACCTCAACGAGCACGGCGCGGCCGACATCAAGGACAACTGGGTGCCGTGGAAGTTCGAGCAGGGGACCGACCCGGAGGGCCGCGTCATCGGGTACGGCACCGACATCGGTCCCCAGGGCCTCTGCTACAACGGAAAGCTCTTCGAGGAGGCCGGTCTGCCCAGCGACCGCGAGGAGGTCGCGGAGCTCTTCGGCGGCGACGACGCCACCTGGGAGACCTACTTCGAGCTCGGCCGCGAGTACCAGGAGACCACGGGCAAGGCCTGGTACGACCAGTCCGGCTTCGTGTGGAACTCGATGGTCAACCAGCTCGACGAGGGCTACTACACCGCCGACGGCGAGCTGAACGTGGAGGGCAACGAGCAGCTGCGCGAGCGCTTCGACCTGCTCGCCGCGGGCACGCTGGACGGCCTCTCCGCCAACCAGACCCAGTTCGACTGGGGCAACGGCCAGGCCTTCGTGGACGGCTCCTTCGCGACCTTCGTCTGCCCCGGCTGGATGCTCGGCACCATCGAGGGCCAGCTCGAGTCCGCCGGCGGCGGCGAGGGCAGCGGGTGGGACTTCGCCGACGTCTTCCCGGGCGGCGCCTCCAACTGGGGCGGCGCGTTCCTCTCCGTCCCGGAGACCTCCGAGCACCCGGAGGAGGCGGCGAAGCTCGCGGCCTGGCTCACCGCGCCCGAGCAGCAGGTCAAGCAGTCGGCCAAGGCGAACAACTTCCCCAGCACCATCGAGGCCCAGGAGAAGCTGGTCGAGGACGCCGAACCGAACCCAGTGTTCAACGACGCACCCACCGGGGTGATCCTCGCGTCCCGCGCCGAGGGGGTCGTCGCCCAGTTCAAGGGCCCGCACGACTCCGTGATCCAGGAGAACGTCTTCCTGCCGCCGCTGAAGCGCCTCGACGCCGGGACCGCCACGGCCGACGAGGCCTGGGACGAGGCCCTCGCGCTTCTCGACGACCTGGTCGTCAACAACTAGCAGGACCCGGCCACGGGGCCTCCGGAATCCGCCGGAGGCCCCCTCACGGAAGCGCGAGACCCTCATGACCACGACAGCCCACCGCCCCGCCGCCGCGGCGCCCGCCGCGCCGGCGCCGAGTCCGCCCAGGCCGACCCGCAGACAGCGGCTCATCGTCCTGGACCTGAAAGCCTCCCCCTACCTGTACATCGCGCCCTTCTTCGTCCTCTTCGGAGTGGTGGGGCTCTTCCCGCTCGGGTACACGTTCTTCGTCTCGCTCTTCGACTGGCACCTGCTCACCGGCCGGGGCGAGTTCGTGGGGCTGGGCAACTTCACCGAGGTGCTGCGGGACCGGTTCTTCTGGAACTCGCTGTTCAACACGGTGAGCATCTTCCTGCTCTCGAGCATCCCGCAGCTGGCGGCCGCGGTGCTGATCGCGGCGGTCCTGGACCAGAACCTGCGCGCCAGGACGCTGTGGCAGATGAGCGTGCTGCTGCCCTACGTGGTCACCCCGGTGGCCGTGGCCATGATCTTCACGAACATGTTCGGCGAGCAGTACGGGCTCATCAACAACATCCTCGGCAGCTTCGGGGTCGACCCGATCCTGTGGAAGAACGAGACGCTGCCCAGCCACATCGCCATCGCCGCCATGGTCAACTGGCGCTGGACCGGCTACAACGCGCTGATCCTGCTCGCGGCGATGCAGGCGGTGCCCCGTGACCTGTACGACGCCGGCGCGATCGACGGCGCGGGCCCTCTCCGCCGGTTCTTCAGCATCACCCTGCCGAGCATCCGTCCCACGATGGTGTTCGTGGTCATCACGACCACCATCGGCGGCCTCCAGATCTTCACGGAGCCGAGGCTCTTCGACCCCGTGGCCGCGGGCGGCACGCAGCGCCAGTTCCAGACCACGGTCCTCTACCTCTGGGAGATGGCCTTCCAGCGGCAGAACTTCGGCAAGGCCGCGACCATCGCCTGGCTGCTCTTCCTCCTCATCCTGCTCTTCGGCCTGGTCAACTACCTGGTCTCGCGCCGCATCGCGACGGCGTCCGACGGGGGGAGGCCGCCGCGCAGGACCGGGCGCGGGGCCGGTCGGCGGCGGAGGCCGCGTGCGGTGGACGCCGTCGTCCCCGACGCGGCGGCGAACACCGGCACCGGCGCGCCACGGGCGGCCGCAGCACCGACGACCACGAGGAGGACACGATGACCGTCACCGGCGCACCCACGAGGACCAGGACGCGGCGGCCGCGGGCGGTGCCCGTGCGCCGGCGGATCTTCGGGGACGGGCACCGCCCCGGCTTCCTCACCTACGGCCTGCTCTCCGCGTTCTTCCTGGCCAGCGCCTATCCGCTGTGGTGGTCGGTGATCATCGGCAGCCGCTCCAACGAGGCCCTCGGCCGCACCTGGCCGCCGCTGCTGCCGGGCGGCAACTTCTGGACGAACGTGGGCGAGGTCTTCGACACCATCCCCTTCTGGCTGGCCCTCGGCAACAGCGTGCTCATCTCGGGGATCATCACCGTCTCGGTGGTCACGTTCTCCACCCTCGCCGGGTACGCGTTCGCCAAGCTGCGGTTCAAGGGGCGCGACGGCCTCATGGTCGCGGTCGTCGCGACCATGGCCATCCCCACGCAGCTCGGCATCATCCCGCTGTTCATGCTCATGCGCGAGCTCGGCTGGACCGGCGAGATCGGGGCGGTCGTCGTGCCCACCCTCGTCACGGCGTTCGGCGTGTTCTTCATGCGCCAGTACCTCGTGGACGTCATCCCCGACGAGCTCATCGAGTCGGCCCGGATGGACGGGGCGTCGATGATCTCCACCTTCTGGCACGTCGCGCTCCCCGAGGCCCGCCCGGCCATGGCCATCCTCGGCCTGTTCACCTTCATGACGGCGTGGACCGACTTCCTGTGGCCGCTGCTCGTCCTCGACGCGAGCAACCCCACCCTGCAGACGGCGCTGAGCCAGCTGCAGTCGGCCCGCTACGTGGACTACTCGATCGTCCTCGCCGGCGCCGTCATGGCCACGCTTCCCCTCCTGGCGCTCTTCGCCGTCGCGGGCAGACAACTCATTTCCGGAATCATGCAAGGAGCAGTGAAGGGCTAATGCCGAACAACGCAGAAGACGCAGCCGTGCACCACCGCAGCTGGCCCGAGGGCTTCCTCTGGGGCTCGGCCACCGCCGCGGCCCAGGTGGAGGGCGCCGGGCACGAGGGCGGCAAGGAGGACTCCGTCTGGGACGCCTTCGCCCGTCTGCCGGGCGCCGTGGCCAACGGCGACACCCTGGAGGACGCCGTGCAGCACTACCACCGGATGCCCGAGGACGTGCGGATCATGAAGGAGCTCGGGCTCGGCTCCTACCGCTTCTCCACGAGCTGGGCGCGGGTGCGTCCCGGTGACCGGGCCCCGAACCCCGAGGGCCTGGACTTCTACTCCCGCCTGGTCGACGAGCTGCTCGAGGCCGGCATCCTGCCCTGGCTGACCCTGTACCACTGGGACCTGCCGCAGGCGCTCGAGGAGAAGGGCGGGTGGGCCCACCGGGACACCGCGCACCGTTTCCTCGAGTACGCCGACGACGTGCACTCGGTGCTCGGCGACCGGGTGCGGCACTGGACCACGTTCAACGAGCCCTTCTGCTCGTCGCTGCTCGGCTACGCGGCCGGGGTCCACGCGCCCGGCCGGCAGGACCCCCGGGCCGCCGTCGCCGCCGTGCACCACCAGCACCTGGCCCACGGCCTCGCGGTCGAGCACCTGCGGTCCCGCGGTGCCGAGCACCTGGGCATCACCCTCAACCTCAGCAACTCGATCCCCCGAGACCCCTCGGACCCGGTGGACCTCGACGCCGCCCGGCGGTTCGACTCCCTGCAGAACCGCCTCTTCCTGGACCCCATCCTGCGCGGCGCGTACCCCGAGGACACCCTCGCGGACCTGGACCGGTTCGGCCTCCGCGATCTCGTCCGGGACGGTGACCTCGCGACCATCGGGGCGCCCCTCGACTTCCTCGGCGTGAACCACTACCACGACGACCTCATCAGCGGGCACCCGGAGTCCTCCGGCGGCGACGGCCACTCCGGCGGCGCCAGCCGCCCCACGTCCTCATGCTGGATCGGCTCCGAGGACATCGCGTTCCCGAGCCGCGGCCTGCCGCGCACGGCGATGGACTGGGAGGTGAACCCGGACGGGCTGCGGAAGCTCCTGGTGCGCCTGGGCGAGGAGTACCCCGCGCTCCCGCCCCTGTACGTCACCGAGAACGGCGCCGCCTACGACGACGTCGTCAGCGACGACGGCGCCGTCCACGACACGGAGCGCACCGAGTTCGTCCTCGGCCACATCGCGGCCGTGGGGGAGGCCATCGACCAGGGCGCGGACGTCCGCGGCTACTTCGTGTGGTCGCTGCTGGACAACTTCGAGTGGTCGTGGGGCTACGGCAAGCGCTTCGGCGTGGTCCGGGTGGACTACGGGACGTTCGAGCGCACGGTCAAGGACAGCGGTCGCGCCTACGCCGGGGTCATCGCCGCCGCCGCGGACCGCACGCCGGTGGCCCCGTCCACGGGCGCCTAGCATTGATGCCAGCCCACCCGCCGAGAGCACCGGAGATGATCATGACGCAGCGCGCAGGCGGCTCCCGACCCGTGCCGACGCTCGAGATGGTGGCCGCGCTGGCCGGGGTCTCGCGGGCGACCGTGTCCCGGGTGGTGAACGACTCGCCCAGCGTCGACCCCGAGCTGGCGCAGTCGGTGCGGAAGGCCATCGAGGCCCTCGACTACACCCCGAACCGGGCGGCGCGTTCGCTGGCGAAGCGACGGGCCAACTCGGTCGCCCTGATCATCCCGGAGTCCACGTCCAAGGTGTTCGCGGACCCGTTCTTCACGACCGTGGTCCAGGGCATCGCGATGTACCTGACGGACACCGACTTCACCCTGAACATGGTCATCGCGTCCGAGGCGAAGCCCGAGAAGACCCGCAGCTTCCTGCTCGGCGGCAACGTGGACGGTGCCCTGGTGGTCTCGCACCACAGCGGCGACCACTCGTGGACCCACCTCTCTGGGTCGCTGCCCATGGTGTTCGCGGGTCGCCCGCTCGTCGGCGCCGAGGACGCCTACTACGTGGAGGTCGAGAACGAGGCCGCCGCCTGCAGCGCCACCCGGCTGCTCACCGCGAGCGGGCGGCGGAGCATCGCGACCATCGCCGGGCCGCAGGACATGCCCCCGGGCATCGACCGGCTGGCGGGCTGGCGGACCGCGGTGCGGGAGGCCGGGCTGGACGACCAGCTGGTGGAGGTGGGCGACTTCACGCTCGCCTCGGGGGCCCGGGCCATGCAGCGGCTGCTGGGCCGCGGCCGGCCGGTCGACGCCGTGTTCGCCGCGAACGACCAGATGGCGGCCGGGGCGTACACCGTGATCCAGGGCCGCGGCCTGCGCATCCCGGAGGACATCGCCGTGGTGGGCTTCGACGACGACTCCTTCGCGACGTCGGTGACCCCCGCGCTGACCACGGTGAACCACCCGATCGTCGAGCTCGGCCGGAAGATGGCCGAGACCCTCGTCGACATGATCGAGGGCCGGCCGACGGACCGGGTGACCATCATGTCGACCTCGCTCGTGCTCCGGGACTCCGTCTAGTCCTTCCCGCCCCGAGCCGGGCGACGCCCCGGCGCCGTCGTCGGCGTTCCCGGATCCTCCCCGAAAGGCCACCATGCCCCCTCCAGCCCTCCCCGCCCCGGTGGCGGGCGACGACCCCGCGACGGCGACCGGCCGTCCCGTGCACTGGGGCGTCGTCGCCACCGGGTCGATCGCCGGCCGCGTGGTCGAGGACCTGGCGCTGCTCGACGACGCCGTGCTCTCGGCCGTCAGCTCCCGCTCCCGGTCCTCCGCCGAGGCGTTCGCCGAGCGCTTCGGCGCGGCCCGGAGCCACCACGACCACGACGGCACCACCGGCTGGGAGCGCCTCGTCGCGGACCCCGCCGTGGAGGTCGTCTACGTCGCCACGCCCCACGCCCAGCACCACGCGGTGGCCCGCGCGGCCCTCGAGGCCGGCAAGCACGTGCTCTGCGAGAAGCCGCTGACCATGAACGCCCGGGAGGCGGGGGAGCTGCGGGAGCTCGCCCGGGCGCGCGGGCTGTTCCTCATGGAGGCGGTGTGGACGCGCTTCCTGCCGAGCTTCGGGCGCGCCCTCGACATCGTCCGTTCCGGCGAGATCGGCCGGGTCCGCTGGCTCCAGGCGGACCTCGGCGCCCCGGTGCCGTACGACCCCGGGTCCCGGCTCTGGGATCCCGCGGCGGGCGGAGGGGCCCTGCTGGACCTCGCCGTGTACCCGCTCACCTGGGCGCTCGCGGCGCTCGGCGCACCGGACGGCCTCACGGCCCACGGCGTCCTCCACGAGAACGGCGTGGACCTGCACAACGGTCTGACCCTCACGTGGGCGGACGGGGCGCACGCCCACCTCACCACGTCCATCGAGACGGACTGCCCGGGCACGGTCACCATCAGCGGGACGGACGGCTGGCTGCGCACCGGGGCGCCCCTCTACCACCCCAGTGAGCTCGTGGTCCGGTCCGGGGGAGCCGCGCCGCGGACCGAGCGCTTCCGGGCCGCCGGGCACGGCTTCGCCCACGAGCTGCGGGAGGTGACCCGGTGCCTCCAGGCCGGCCTGACCGAGAGCCCGCGCATGCCGCTCGCGGACACCGTGCTGGTGCTGGAGCTGCTCGACGACGCGCGCCGGCAGATGGGCCTGCGCTACCGCAGCGACCTGCCCTGACCGGCGGGCGCCACGACGGGGCGCCCCCGAACTGTCGCGTGTCCGGAAGGGACCGGCTGCGGATACCGTGGGAGGCATGACCACGCGCGCCGCCCCCTGGAGGCAGGGATCCCTCGACGACGACCCCTCGGGCTCCGGGCCCCGGCTCCTGCCGTACCACCGGCTCGGCCACGCCGACCCCGACCACCGGTGGTGGAAGCCGCTCGTGGAGCTGCTGCTCTTCGGCGCCTTCTACGGGGTGCTGGCCGTCGTGTTCGGCATCGTGTGGGCCGTGGGGCTCGTGGCCGTGCGCGGCGAGGAGGCCCTGGACGAGGTCTTCCTCGGGGGCACGGAGCTGGACATGATGGACCCGGCGATCTTCTTCATGCTGTTCTTCTCCCTGGTCCTCATGATCCCGGCGCTCCTCGCGGCCCGGGCCATCACGGGCCCCCGGCCCCTCGGGCTGCTGCTGTCGGTGACGGGACGGCTGCGCTGGGGCCTCCTCGGCCGGTGCCTCCTCGTGGCCCTGGCGGTCTACGCGGTGGGCCAGGCGGCCGCCCTCCTCGTGGAGTACGCGCTGCTCGGCTCGCTGACCGCCCCGCAGCCGGTGGAGGGCTTCTGGTGGCTGATCGCCATGATCGTGCTGGTGGTCCCGCTGCAGTGCGCGGCGGAGGAGCTCGTCTTCCGGGGCTACCTGCTGCAGACCGTGGGACGGTGGCTGCGCCGGCCCGTGTTCGCGATCCTGCTGCCGGTGCCCCTGTTCACGTTCGGGCACCTGTACGACGCCTGGGGGCTGCTGGCGGTCGCGGTCATGGCGGTCGTCGCCGGCTGGCTGACCTGGCGCACCGGCGGGCTCGAGGCGGCGATCGCCCTGCACGTGGTCAACAACGTGATCGCCACCCTCTTCGGCGCGCTCGGCCTGGCCGACCCGGACGCCGAGGAGTCGTCCTGGGTGGCCCTCGCCCTCTCGGCGGGCCTGCAGCTGCTCTTCGCGTGGCTCGTGGTCCGCGGTGCGCGCCGGCGCGGCGTGGAGGTCACCCGGACCGTGCACCCGCCGCGGCCGGCCCTCCTCCTCGCGGCCGGCCCCGGACCCGGTGGGGAGGGCCGTGGGCCCGGAGCCTGGGTGTGCCCCGGTCCGCCCGCCTGTCCCGGCCACTGGGCGGGACAGGCGCCCGGACGCGCGCCCCAGCACCTTTCGTAGACTGACGGCATGGAACCCCGCACCGCAGTCGACCCCCGGTCCGCCGTCGAGGACCTCGGCCGCTACGTGATGGAGTCGCCGAGCTCCTTCCACGCCGCGCACGCCGCCGCCGCCCGGCTGGAGGAGGCGGGCTTCGTCCGCCTCGACGAGACGGAGGACTGGGCCCGGACCGGCGTCCGCGGGCGGCGCTACGTGCTCCGCGACGGGGCTGTCATCGCGTGGGCCACCCCGGCGGAGGTCCCGCCCGCGGCGGGGTTCCGGATCCTCGGCGCGCACACCGACTCGCCGGGCTTCAAGCTCAAGCCGAGGCCCACCACCACGGCCCACACCTGGCACCAGGCCGGGGTCGAGACCTACGGCGGGGCGCTGCTGAACTCGTGGCTGGACCGCGAGCTGCGCCTGGCGGGCCGGCTCGTGGTCCGCGGGACGGACGGCGCCCCGGTGGAGCACCTGACCGCCACCGGCCCCGTGGCCCGCATCCCGCAGCTCGCCATCCACCTGGACCGCGAGGCCAACAAGGGCCTGCAGCTCGACCGCCAGCAGCACGTGCAGCCGATCTGGGGAGTGGGACAGCCGGAGGACGCGGACGTCCTCGCGCTGCTGGCCGAACACGCGGACGGCGGGCCCGTGGACCCGGCCCGCATCGTCGGCTACGACGTGGTGCTGGCGGACGCCCAGCCCCCCGCCGTGTTCGGGCAGGGCGGGACGCTGTTCGCCTCCGGGCGGCTGGACAACCTGTCCTCCGTGCACGCCGGGCTGAGCGCGCTCGCCCGCGAGGCCGAGGCGGTCGAGCAGGGCCGGCACATCGCGGTGCTCGCCGCGTTCGACCACGAGGAGATCGGCTCCCGCACCCGCTCCGGCGCCGCGGGACCGTTCCTCGAGGACGTGCTGGTGCGCATCGGTGAGGGCCTGGGCCGCTCCGCCGCCGAGCACCGGCGCTCCCTGGCCGGGTCCGTGTGCCTGTCCGCCGACGCCGGGCACCTGGTGCACCCCAACTACCAGGGCCACCACGACCCCGTGAACCGGCCGGTGCCGGGGGCGGGGCCGCTGCTGAAGATCAACGCGGACCAGCACTACGCCACGGACGCCGTGGGCGCCGGGATCTGGGCCGAGGCCTGCGCGCGCGCCGGTGTGGGCTACCAGGAGTTCGTCTCCAACAACCGGGTGCCGTGCGGGTCCACCATCGGGCCCATCACCGCGGCCCGGCTGGGGGTGCGCACGATCGACGTCGGCATCGGCCTGCTGTCGATGCACTCCGCCCGGGAGCTGTGCCACGTGGACGACGTCGCCGCCCTCGGGGCGGTCGCGGGGGCCTTCTACACCGCCTGACCCGCCGCGCCGCCGTTCGAGGGGCGCCGTCTGCTCGACCTGCTGCGCGGGGGGTCGCCACTGAACGGTGCGAGTCGGTCGTTCCGTTCGGTGGCGACCCCTCGGCGCGGACGGTCCGCTGCCGGCGAGGGGCGGCTCAGCCGGGGATCGACGCCGTGCCGACCGCGACCCGCTCGGCCGGGAACTGCGGCATCGCGATGTCGGCCATCCGGGCGAGCACCCGCACGACCTGGCAGGAGTAGCCGAACTCGTTGTCGTACCAGACGTAGAGCACCAGCGAGCTCCCGTTGACGATCGTCGCGAGACCGTCGACGACGCCCGCGCGGCGGGAGCCCACGAAGTCGGTGGACACGATCTCGGGGGAGTCGGTGTAGTCGATCTGCTTGCGCAGGGACGAGTTCAGCGAGATGTCCTTCAGGTACTGGTTGACCGCGTCCTCGGACTCCGGGGCCTGCTCGAGCTGCAGGTTGAGGATGGCCATGGACACGTCCGGGGTGGGGACGCGGATCGCGTTGCCCGTCAGCTTGCCGGCCATCTCCGGCAGGGCCTTGGCCACGGCCTTCGCGGCGCCGGTCTCGGTGATGACCATGTTGAGGGCGGCGGAGCGGCCCCGGCGGTCGCCCTTGTGCCAGTTGTCGATGAGGTTCTGGTCGTTGGTGTAGGAGTGGACCGTCTCCACGTGGCCCTGCGCGATGCCGTACTTGTCGTGCAGGACCTTCACGACCGGGGTGATCGCGTTGGTGGTGCAGGACGCGGCGGACAGGATGGTGTCCTCCGCGGTGATGACGTCGTCGTTGACCCCGCACACGATGTTCTTCAGGTCGCCCTTGCCCGGTGCGGTGAGCAGCACCTTGGCCACGCCCTTGGCCTGCAGGTGCTTCGAGAGCCCGGCCTCGTCGCGCCACACGCCCGTGTTGTCCACGACGATCGCGTTGTCGATCCCGTAGGCGGTGTAGTCGATCTCGGTGGGGTCGTTCGCGTAGATGAACTTGATGGCCACCCCGTTGGCCGTGATGACGTCGTTCTCCTCGTCGACGTGGATGGTCCCGTCGAACTTCCCGTGCACCGAGTCGCGGCGCAGGAGGGAGGCGCGCTTGACCAGGTCGTTGCCCGGCTTCTTGCGCACCACGACGGCGCGCAGGTTCAGGCCGGTGCCGTCGTTGCGGTTGATGAGGATGCGGGCGAGCAGGCGGCCGATGCGGCCGAACCCGTAGAGCACCACGTCCTGGGACTCCGGGGAGTTCTGGGCCCTGCGGTCCACCACGGGGGCGAGCTCCTCGCGCAGGAACGACTCGAGGTCCTGGTCCGACTCCTGGGCGAGCCGGTTGAGCTTGCCGAGGTCCACCGCGCAGGTGCCGAGGTTCAGCCCGGACATGGCCTCGAGCAGGCGGGTCGTGTCCTCGAGGGGCAGCTCCTCGCCGTCGATCCGGCGGGCGAAGCGGTGCGCCTTGATGATCTGGGTGACGGACTTGTGCACCAGGGAGCGGCCGTAGACCGTCGGCACGACCTTGTTCTCACGGTGCAGGCGTCCGACCAGGGGGACGATGCCCTCGGCGAGCGACTCGCGGTCGGCCCAGCTTTCAGGAGTGCTCAAGAATGACTCTCTTCCTCGGCCGGGGACGTCATCGTGTCCGGCCGTGACGTGCCGCGCCTCGTTGCGCGGTCGGGTGCGCGCCGCTGCGGTTCGCGCAGGACGCCGCCCTCCATTCTAGGGGCACCGGGGGCGGGAAGGGCTCCCGTTACGGGCCCGGCGGGCCGGTCCGGTGCCGGGGGCGGCGGGGCCGGCGGGTGCTACCGTGAGAGCATGCTGACGGTCATCGGTGAGGCGCTCGTGGACGTGGTCTCGAAGCGCGGCCAGGAGCCCCGCGCGCACGCCGGGGGAAGCCCCATGAACGTGGCCGTGGGCCTGGCCCGGCTCGGCCACGAGGTCCAGTTCCTCGGCCGCTACGGCGAGGACGAGTACGGCACGCAGGTCGAGGCGCACCTGCGGGACAACGGCGTGCTCCTGCCCTTCGACGCCGACACGCGGCCCACCTCCGTGGCCGAGGCCGTCATCGGGGAGGACGGCGCCGCGACCTACGACTTCCAGCTCGACTGGTCCCTGGACCTCTCGGACGAGCAGCTGGCCGAGCTGCTCCGGGACACCTCCCTGCTGCACGTCGGGTCGATCGGGGCGATGCTCGAGCCCGGCGCCTCGAAGGTCCTGCACGCCGTGGAGCAGGCCCACCGCTCGGCCCTGATCTCCTACGACCCCAACTGCCGGCCGTCCATCATCCCGGACTCCTCGGACGCCCGGGCCCGGGCCGAGCAGCTCGTGGCCCTCGCCGACGTAGTGAAGGCCTCGGACGAGGACCTCCTGTGGCTGTACCCCCACCGCAGCGTCGAGGAGAGCGCGGGCGCCTGGCTCAAGGCCGGCGCGGAGCTCGTCGTCGTCACCCGCGGGCCCCTGGGGCCCTGGGCCCGCACCCGCGCCACCGGGCCGCGCGGGGTGGAGGTGCCCGCCGCCCGCACCACGGTCGTGGACACCGTGGGGGCCGGGGACTCCTTCATGGCCGCGCTGCTCGGCTGGCTCACCGACCACGGCTACACGGGCGCGCCGGCCCGCGAGCGGATCGACAACCTGGACGAGCAGCAGGTCGGCGAGCTGCTGCGCTACGCCGCCGCGGCGGCCGGCGTCACGGTCTCCCGCGCCGGCGCGGACCTGCCCCGCAAGGACGAGCTGCCCGCGCCCTGACCCGTCCCGCCCCGACCCCCACCCGGTCCCGTCCCGAAGGAGAGCCCGTGCCCGAGCGCGACCCGTACGCCGACCTGCCCGACCTGCCGAGCTTCACCCTCACCTCCGAGGACATCTCCGACGGCGGCCCGCTCGCCCCGGCCCAGCTCTCGGGCATCATGGGCGCCGGCGGCCAGGACGTGTCCCCGCAGCTGAGCTGGTCCGGGGCCCCGGAGGGCACGAAGAGCTACGTGGTCACGGTCTTCGACCCGGACGCCCCCACCCCCAGCGGCTTCTGGCACTGGTGCCTGTCCAACATCCCCGCCGACGTCACCTCCCTCGCGCGCGGCGCGGCGTCCGACCCTCCGGCCGGGGCGGTCAAGCACCGCAACGACGGCGGCACCGACGAGTACGTGGGCGCCGCCCCGCCCCCCGGCCACGGGCCGCACCGCTACATCGTGTGCGTGACCGCGGTGGGCGAGGAGCAGATCGACGTCGACGAGAGCGCCAGCCCCGCCGTCGTCAACTTCCAGCTCTTCAGCTCCGGGATCGCCCGCGCCTGCCTCACCGGGACGCACGAGGCCTAGGTGGCAGAACACCAGTGAGCCCTGATCCGGAGGTCCCCGGGACGGCGCCGATCCGGATGATCGCCAGCGACCTCGACGGCACCGTCCTGGGGCACGACTTCCGCTTCCGCCCGCGCACCGTCGACGCGATCCGCGCCGCCCAGGACAGCGGCATCCACGTGGTGTTCGTGACGGGCCGGCCCATGCGCTGGCTCGACCCGCTGCGCGAGCAGCTCGGCCACGAGGGCGTGGTCATCTGCTCGAACGGGGCGGTGGTCTACGACCTCAGCGCCGACCTGGTCGTGGAGTCGAGCCTGTTCCCGGCCCGGGACGCCTTCGCGGTCATGGACGAGGTCGCGGCCCGGCACCCCGGCACGCTGTTCGCGGCGGAGACCCTCGAGGGGGTCTTCACGGACCACGGGTGGGCCAGGACCGACCGGATGGAGGTCGGCGCCCCCCTGGTCGGGGCGCTGCGGGACCGGCTGCCGGAGGACCAGGGGCTGGTGAAGTTCCTGGCCAAGCTGGACACCGCCGAGCCGCAGGAGTACTTCCGGGCGCTCGCCGAGCTCGTGGCCGGCCGGCTGTCCGTGACGCACTCCGTGGCGGCGGCCCCGCTCGTGGAGATGGGGCAGAAGGGGCTCACCAAGGCGCGCACCCTCGAGCAGTACGCGGCCGAGCGCGGCATCCGCCCGCACGAGGTGATGGCCTTCGGCGACATGCCCAACGACCTCGAGATGCTCACGTGGGCCGCCCACGGCTACGCCATGGCGAGCGGGCACCCCGCGGTCGCGCGGGCCGTGGGCCGCACGGCCCCGCCGTTCGAGGAGGACGGGGTGGCCCAGGTGATCGAGGCCCTGCTGCGCGGCGGCCGACCTGGCGCGTCATGGGCGGGACAATCCGCTACCACGGGGTAACAATAGGGGGGTGACCCCTCCAGCGCACCGGCGCGACGCCCCCGCAGCCCTGGCCCACCGCGGTTTCTGCCGGGACGGTGCCGAGAACACCCTCGACGCCTTCCGGGCGGCCCGGGACCTCGGCTACGAGTGGATCGAGACGGACGTCAACACGACGGCCGACGGGGTGGTCCTGTCCTTCCACGACGAGACCCTCGACCGCGTCACCGGCGGCAGCGGGAAGGTCTCCGCCCTGACCTGGGCGCAGATCAGGGCCGAGCGCGTCGCCGGCGTCGGGCGCATCCCCCGCTTCGCCGACCTGCTGACGGAGCTCCCCGAGCTGAAGTTCAACGTGGACGTCAAGGACGAGGCGTCCGTGGCGGCCCTGCCGGCGCTGCTCCACGAGCTCGGCGCCGTGGACCGGGTGCGGGTGACCTCCTTCTCCGAGAGCCGCCGGCGCCGCACGCTGCGGCGGATCCGCGAGCTGGACGGCCGGACCGTGCCCACGTCCTCCGGCAAGGAGGGGATGCGCCTGCTGCTCGTGTGCTCGTGGCTGGGCGGGCCCACCTGGCGTCTCGCGCGGCGGGCGGCCGCCCGGTGGATCGAGCCGTTCGACACCGTGCAGATCCCCCGCCGGTACCGGGTGCGGGGCGGGGCCGAGGTCCAGCTCGTGACCCCCCGCTTCCTGGACTTCGCCCACCGGCACGGCATCGACGTGCACGTGTGGACCGTCAACGAGACGGCCGAGATGGCGGAGCTGCTCGAGCTCGGGGTCGACGGGATCGTCACCGACCGGGCCGACCTGCTCGCCTCCCTCCTGGCGCAGCGTGGACAGTGGCCGCCCTCCGGCGTGTGAGCCGTGGCACGACGGCGCGGCCCGTGGCAGGGTGGGAGCCATGACCGACACCGCCACGACCGGCACCGCGCAGCACGTCCTGACCGAGGTCCGCAACGGCACCGGGCACATCGTGCTCAACCGGCCCCGTCAGCTCAACGCCCTCACCGCACAGATGTACCGGGACCTCAAGGCCGCGCTCGACGCGTGGCGGGACGACGACGCCGTGCGCCACGTGCTCGTCACCTCGGCCTCCCCGCGGGCGTGGTGCGCCGGCGGCGACATCCGGGAGGTCCGCGACGCCGTGCTCGCCGGGCGGACGGAGGAGGCCACGGGGGTGTTCGCCGTCGAGTACGCCCTCGACTGCCTGATCGCGGACTACCCCAAGCCCTACGTGGCGCTCATGAACGGGATCTGCATGGGCGGCGGCATGGGCATCTCCGTGCACGGTTCCCACCGCGTGGTGGGTCCCTCCACGGTCATGGCGATGCCCGAGACGAAGATCGGCTTCTTCACCGACATCGGCGCCTCCTGGTTCCTGCCGCGCGTCTCCCGGCCGGACCACCGCGGCGAACCGGGCCTGGCCGTGGGCCGCTGGCTCGCCCTCGGCGGGCAGCGGCTCGGCGGCGCGGACGCCGTCGCCCTCGGGCTGGCCGACGTCCTCGTGGCGGACGAGGACTTCGAGGCCCTCGCCGGGGCCGTGGTGGAGGAGGGCCCGGAGGACGCCCTCTCCCGCTTCGCGCGCGAGCCCGAGCCGTCCTCCGTGGTGGCGCGGTGGGAGGAGATCGAGGAGCGCTACGGCGCCCCGACCCTCGAGCAGATCGTCGCCGCCGCGCCGGAGGACCTCGCGGGGATGAGCCCCTCCTCGCTGGTGCGCACCTTCGAGCTGCTGGAGCGCGGCGCGGCCGACGACAGCGTGCGCTCCTGCCTCGAGCGGGAGCTGCGCCTCGCCGCGGACACGATCGCCCGCCCCGACTTCGCCGAGGGCGTGCGGGCGGTCCTCGTGGACAAGGACAACCGGCCGGCCTGGGAGCACGCCTCCGTCACGGACGTCGACGTCGCGGCCGTCCGGGCCGTGCTCGACGAGAAGCTGCCGCTGCCCCGCTGACCGGCCGGCACCGGCCCGGCGCGCTCAGCGGCGGGACGGGTGCTTCCCGTTGTCGCTGACCACCGGCCGGGGAGGACCCCACCGGTCACCGGCCGGGGTGGGGCGGTCCACGAACCGGCGGTAGCCGAGGTACAGCACCACGGCCAGCGCCACGGTGACCACGGCGAACGAGGCGACGGTGTCCTGCGAGACCAGGCTGCGGACCACGCTGTGCAGCAGCGTGAACAGACCGCCGAGCAGCACGCCGTGGGCGAGCACCGGCCGGCGCCGCTCCACCGCCAGGCTCGCCCCCAGCAGCACGACGGACGCGACCAGGGCGATCACGCCGACGTCGCGGCTGTACCGCATGTGCTCGACCTCCCACGCCCCCCGTTCGCGCTCGTAGGCCGCCCACTGCTGCTGCTCCTCCGGGGCGAGCTCGCGGGTCTCCCGCGCCATCGCGACCGCCGGGGGCGGCGCGGGCTCCTCCGGGCCGGGGTGGACCGTGGCGACGCCGAGACCCACGGACAGGGCCAGCAGCAGCCCCAGGAAGAACGTGTAGACCGTCCGCATGACCCTGCCGTCCGTGCGGTCCTCGGCGCTGTCCTGCGTGCGGTCCTTCATGCGGCGTGCTCCGTCTCCCCCGCCGGTGCGGGACGTCCGTCCAGGGCGCCCGGGTCCGCGGCCGGCCGGCCGCCGGGGCGTGCTCACATTGTGGGGCGGGCCTGCTCCGTTGTCCACGTCCGTCACCTGGCCCGCGGGCCTTCCACCGTGTTCCCCGCCTGCCTACGCTGGAGTCCTCCGCGGCGGCCCACGGGACCCGGGGGCGCGAACGGAGCCGGGCGAGCACCGGAGGGCGGTGGGCCGCGCGCCCGCCGGAGAGGCGGTGGGGACCATGGTGGTCTTCGAGAACAGGGTCGAGGCCGGGCGGCAGCTGGGGAAGCGGCTGAGGTCCCTGCGCGGGCAGGACGTGGTGGTGCTGGGGCTGCCCCGCGGCGGGGTGCCCGTGGCCCACGAGGTGGCCCGCATCCTGGACGCGCCGCTGGACGTCATCGTGGTGCGGAAACTGGGGGTCCCCTCCCAGCCCGAGCTGGCCATGGGCGCCATCGGGGAGGAGGGCGCCCGCGTGCTCGACGAGCGGACCCTCCAGTACTTCGGGGTGACGGACGCGCAGCTCGAGCAGATCGAGGCGCGGGAGCGGGCCGTGCTCGAGGCGCGGACGGCGCGCTTCCGGGAGGGCCGGGAGCGGGTCGATCTCACCGGGCGGACCGCCCTGGTCGTCGACGACGGCATCGCCACCGGCTCCACGGCCCGCGTGGCCTGCCGGATCGCCCGCCAGCTGGGCGCCGCGCGCGTGGTGCTGGCCGTCCCGGTGGCCCCGCAGGAGGCCCTGGGCCGGGTGGTGGAGGCGGACGAGGTGATCTGCCTCGCGACCCCGCCGTACTTCACGGCCGTCGGCTACCACTACCGGGACTTCTCCGCCACCGAGGACGACGAGGTGGTGGCCCTGCTGGACGCCGCCCGGCGCCGCCACCAGCCGGAGCTGCCCGCGCCGCCCCGGGCGGGGCCGGCCGCGCACGGCTATCCGGTCGACGCCGACGTGCGCATCCCGGCCGGGAGGGAGCAGCTCGAGGCGCACCTGCACCTGCCGGCGCCCGGCGCCGGGGTGGTGGTCTTCGCCCACGGCAGCGGCAGCAGCCGGCGCAGCCCGCGGAACCAGTACGTGGCCTCCGTCCTGCAGCAGGCGGGGCTCGGCACGCTGCTGCTCGACCTGCTCACCCCCGGGGAGGAGACGGACCGCGGCAACGTCTTCGACATCGGCCTGCTCGCCGAGCGGCTGCTCCTGGCCACGGCGTGGCTGCGCGAGCAGCCCGGTTCCGCGGCGTCCCCGGTCGGGTACTTCGGGGCGAGCACCGGCGCCGGCGCCGCCCTGTGGGCCGCGGCCGAGCCCGGCGCGTCCATCGCGGCCGTGGTCTCCCGCGGCGGCCGGCCGGACCTCGCGGACGAGCGGCTGCGCTCGGTGCAGGCACCCACCCTGCTGATCGTCGGCAGCGAGGACTCCGAGGTGCTCGGCCTCAACCGGTGGGCGCAGGAGTCGATGCGCTGCCCCACCCGGCTGGCCGTGGTGGAGGGCGCCACGCACCTCTTCGAGGAGCCCGGCACGCTCGCCGAGGCCGCCGCGCTGGCCCGGGACTGGTTCCTGCGCCACCTCTCCCCGGCCGGGGAGCACGGCGACGGGACGTCCCGGTGAGCCCGCTCGGGCGCGGCCCCTCCCGGGAGGCCGGGGTCCTCGCGGAGATCCGCTCCCTCGCCCAGCCGCTGGAGACGGCGCAGGACCTCGACCCGCTCGTGGAGCGCTGCGCCGGCGCCCGGTTCGTGTGCGTGGGGGAGGCGTCCCACGGCACGCACGAGTACTACCGGTGGCGGGCCCTGCTCAGCCGCCGGCTCATCGAGGAGCACGGCTTCACCTGGATCGGGGTCGAGGGGGACTGGCCGGACTGCTGGCGGATCGACCGGTGGGTGCGCGGCGAGGCGGACCAGGACCTCGACGCCCACGGCGTCCTCGCGGGCTTCGAGCGCTGGCCCACGTGGATGTGGGCGAACGAGGAGGTCGCCGAGTTCCTCGACTGGCTCCGGGAGGAGAACGCCCGCCGGGCCGGCCACGAGCAGGTCGGCTTCTACGGCCTGGACGTCTACTCGCTGTGGGACTCGCTGCGGGAGATCATCGGCTGGCTCGGGACGAGCGCCCCCGAGGCGCTGCCCGCCGCGCTGCAGGCGTGGCAGTGCTTCGTCCCCTTCCACGAGGACCCGCACCGCTACGCGTGGCGGACGCGGATCGTGCCCGAGAGCTGCGAGGCCGACGTCGTCGCCCTCCTCGCCGAGGTGCGCCGGCGCACCATGGACCGGACGGCCGGGGACCCCGCCGCGTTCGACGCCGCCCTCAACGCCATGGTGGCGGTCGACGCCGAGCGCTACTACCGGACCATGGTGCGCGGCGACCGGCAGTCCTGGAACGTGCGGGACGAGCACATGGCGGACACCGCGGACCTGCTCTCCCGCCACCACGGGCCCGGTGCCAAGGGCCTGGTGTGGGAGCACAACTCCCACGTGGGGGACGCCCGGGCCACCGACATGTTCGACGCCGGGCTGGTCAACGTGGGTCAGCTGCTGCGCGAGCGCCACCCCGCGCACGAGGTGGTGCTGGTCGGCCTCGCCTCCTGGACCGGCACGGTGGTCGCGGCGGAGGCGTGGGGCGCGGCCGAGGAGGTGCTCGCCGTCCCGCAGGCTCGTGCCGGCAGCCACGAGGACCTCCTGCACCGGGCGCTGGAGGAGGACGCGGTGCTCGTCTTCGGCCGCGACCGCTCCGGGCCCTGGCTCTCCGGGAGGTTCGGCCACCGGGCCGTCGGGGTGGTGTACCACCCGTGGCGCGAGGCCGGCAACTACGTCCCCACCCGCATGGGGGAGCGCTACGACGCGCTGCTGTGGTTCGGGACGACCGCCGCCCTGCGGCCCCTGCACCACGAGGCCCCGCCCGAGGAGCCCGAGCTGGAGACCGAGCCGACGGGCTTCTAGAGGCGTCCCGGCGGAGCGGCTCAGACGCCGCTCTGCTCCCGGTGCGCCTCCTCGGGCGCGCCCGCCGGGGGACGGTCCTGGAAGAAGCGCCGGTGGCCGAGGACCAGCACCACCGCCAGGCCCACGCTCACGGCGACGAACGTCATGGTGGTCTCGCTGGAGGCGAAGCTGCGGCCGATGGCGTAGATCAGGGTGAACAGCCCGCCCAGCATCACCCCGTTGGTCAGCACCCTGTTGCGCTTCTCCAGCACGAGGCTGAGACCGAGCAGCACCACGGAGGCGCCCAGGGCCACGACCGCCACGTCGCGGCTGTAGCTCTGCTGCTCCTCCTGCCACTGCCGCCACTGCCGGTCGTTCTCCTCCATCTCCGCGCGCTGCTCCTCGGTCGGAGCGCCCCCCTCGGGCACGAACTCCATCCCCGCGGTCGACTCCGGCATCTCCGGCCCCGGATAGAACGTCTGGATCCCCAGGCCCACGAACAGGGCCAGCAGGGCCCCCAGGAAGAACGTGTAGACGATCTTCATCACGTTGTTGTCCACCGCGGACACCCCGCTCTCTCCCGGTCCCCGGGGTGGCCGCCGGACGGCGACAGAACCCGTGGGGATGCCCCGATTATCGCCCTGTCGCAGCTGCGAATCCAGTGTCCCCGGGGGCCGGTGGAGCGGGCCCCCGTCATCATGCGTCCCGGACCCCGCGGCCCTTACGCGCCCGGTCGGCGGTGTCTACGCTTGAAGGGTCGAGGCGGACCGCACCGGTCCCGCCGGCCGTCCGGGACGACGTCCCGGACGGCCGCGGCACCGGTGCCACGGGAAGGAGTCAGGTCATGGCCGGATTGATGCGCAGGGAGGGGCTGGAGATGCTCGAGCCCCTCCGACGCCTCCTGGAGGGGGACGTCGAGGCCTCCTGGCCCCGTGTGGAGGAGTACCGGGACGGCGACACCGTGGTGATCCGGGCGGAGCTGCCCGGCATCGACCCCGAGCAGGACGTGGAGCTCACGGTGGCCGACGACGTGCTCCACCTGCGGGCCGAGCGCAGGGAGCGGACCGAGCACAAGGACAAGGGCGGTTACCGCTCGGAGTTCCGCTACGGCTCGTTCTCCCGCGCCCTGCCGCTGCCCGCCGGGTGCCGGGACGAGGACATCAGCGCCGCGTACCGCGACGGCGTGCTGGAGGTGCGCGTGCCCGTCGCCGGGCACGTCGAGCCGCCCGCGACCCGGAAGATCCAGGTCACCCGCGGCTGAGGACGCCGCGCGCCGCCCGTGCGACGGCAGGCGGGACGGGGCGGTGCCGCCCGTCGGCCGTCATGCGGGCCCCGGGACCGGGGATCCGTTGTGACGGACCTCACCGGGTCCTATCGTGGAGACAGGCGGACCGGCCGGCCCGCCGGGAACAAGGGGGAACACCATGGGCGAGCCGTCGTCCGGAGGCCGGATCGTCGTGGGAGTCGACGGGTCCGGGTCGTCCAAGGCCGCGCTCCGGGAGGGAGTGCGGCTCGCCGAGGCCCTGGGCGCACCGCTCGAGGCCGTCATGTGCTGGGAGGACCCGCTGCTCTACGAGAGCTACCGCGTGGTGGACCCCGAGGAGTTCCGCCGCGGCAGCGAGCAGCTGTTCGAGAGCACCCTCGAGGAGGTGTTCGGGGAGCAGCGCCCGGCGAACCTGACCACCCGGCTCCTGCGCGGCCAGCCCGCCGCCCGGCTCATCGAGGAGAGCGAGGAGGCCCGGATGCTCGTGGTGGGCCGGCGGGGAACGGGCGGGGTGCTGGGGATGATCCTCGGCTCCGTCTCCTCGGCCCTCGTCTCCCACGCCAAGTGCCCCGTCCTCGTGGTGCGGCACTGAGCGGTCCGCCAGGTTCCTGGCGGCCGGAGCGCGCCCCGGGCACGGACCGCGGGCGCCGGAACGAAGGAGCTCGGCCATGGAGACACCGTCACAGCAGCGGATCCTCGTCGGCATCGACGGATCGGACTCCTCGAAGGAGGCCCTCCGGGCGGGGGACAGGATCGCCCGCGCCCTGGGCGTCCCGCTGACCGCCCTCATGTTCTGGGAGGGGCCGCCCCTCTACGAGGGCTGGGAGACCGTCGACCCGGACCGGCCGCCGGCCGGCAGCGTGGAGCTGCTCCGCTCGACGGTCGCCGACGTGTTCGGCGCGGACCCCCCGGAGCACGTGCGCGCCGAGCTGCTCCACGGACGGGCCGCGGCCCGCCTGGTCGAGGAGAGCGAGAACGCCCTGATGCTGGTGCTCGGGCGCCGCGGCCACGGAGGCCTGCGGGGCTCGGCCCTGGGCTCCGTCTCCAACGCGTGCATCGACCACGCCCACTGCCCGGTGCTGGTCGTCCGGCACTGACCGGCCGGCGCCGGACCACCCGGCGCGGGCCACGCGGCACCGAAAGGCCGGCTCCCGGCAGCCGGCCCGGACAAGGAGGTTCGGTCATGAACGCACCGACGGACCAGCGGATCCTCGTGGGGATCGACGGCTCGGAGTCCTCGATGGAGGCCCTGCGGCTCGCCGCGAGGCTCGCGGAGGCCCTCGACGCCCCGCTCGAGGCGATCGCGTGCGCGGGGGACCCCACCGTGCTGGACGCCGAGCTCCTCGTCGACGAGGAGGCGCTGCGCGCCAACCACGAGCGGATCCTCGCGCGCACGGTCGCGGCCGTCTTCGGGGAGGACGTCCCCGGCCGCCTGACCACCACGGTGACGCACGGCCGCCCGGCAGGCCGGCTCATCACGGAGAGCGAGACCGCGCAGCTGCTCGTGCTCGGCCGGCGCGGCCGCGGCGGGCTGCTCGGCTCCTCCCTGGGCTCGGTCTCCCACGCGTGCGTCTCCTACGCCCACTGCCCGGTGCTCGTCGTCCGGCACTGAGCCGGCCGGTCACCGTTCGCCGCGGGGCCCGCGGAGGGCGCGCAGGGCGTTGAGGATGGCCAGGAGGTCCACGACCTCCTGGCTGAGGGCGCCGAAGATCGCGGGGATCGCCCCGGTGGCAGCCACGAGCATGAGCACCACGGACAGGGCGATGCCCAGCCAGATGCTCTGCAGTGCCACCTGCATGGTGCGCCGGCCGATCCGCACCGCCGTCGCGGTCCTGGCGAGGTCCTCGGTGAGGATCACGACGTCGGCGGACTCACTGGCGGCGGTCGCGCCCCGGGCGCCCATCGCGACGCCGACGTCGGCGGCGGCGAGCACGGGGGCGTCGTTGACGCCGTCGCCGACCATGAGCACCGGACGGTGCGGGGCGCTGCGGACGGTGCGGACCTTGTCCTCGGGCAGGCACTCGGGCAGCACCCGGGTGATGCCCAGCGCCGCGGCGACGTGCTCCACGGTGGCGCGGGCGTCACCGCTGAGCACGAGGATCTCCCGGACCCCGAGCGCGGTCAGCTCGGCCATCGTGGCCGCCGCGTCCTCGCGCACCTGGTCGCTCATCACCAGGGTGCCGGCGAAGCGGCCGTCCACGGCCACGTAGACGGCCAGCTCGCCCGGCCCGAGCGCCTGCTCGACCACGTCCGGGGCGGAGCGGGCCACGTGGGCGCGCTTGCCGACCACCACCCGGCGTCCCTCCACGGTGGCGGTGACCCCGTGGGTGGCCTCCTCGTGGGCCTCCTCGGCCGGGGCCGGCACGAGCCCCCGGGCGAGCGCGGCGTCCCGCACCGAGGCGGAGAGCACGTGGGAGGAGTACTGCTCGGCGGACGCCGTCAGGCGCAGCAGCTCCTCCTCCGGGAACGGGGGGCGGGCGTGGACGGCCAGCAGCTCGGGGCGGCCGTAGGTGATCGTCCCGGTCTTGTCGAAGGCCACGGTGCGCACCGCGGCGAGCCGCTCGAGGGTCCCGGCGTTCTTGATGATGACGCCGTTGCGCGCCGCCCGGCTCATCCCGCCCAGGAACGCCACGGGGGCGGCGATCAGCAGCGGGCAGGGGGTGGCCACCACGAGCACCTCCGCGAAGACCACCGGGTCCCCGTGGTACCACCACGCCAGCCCGGCCACGAGGAGGGCGAACGCGGTGAAGGGCACGGCGTAGCGGTCGGCCAGGCGCACCACCGGCGCGCGGGACTCGGCGGCCTCCCGCACCATCGCCACGATCTGGGAGTACTGGCTGTCCGCCGCGGTGGCGGTGGCCCGCAGCACCACGGCCTGCTGCTCGTTGAGGACGCCCGAGAGCACCGGGTCTCCGGCGCGGCGGGTCACGGGCAGGCTCTCCCCGGTGATGGAGGACTCGTCGAAGTCGGCCTCCGCGCCGACCAGGCGCCCGTCCACGGGGACGACCTCGGCGGGGCGGACCAGCAGCTCGTCCCCGGGGCGGACCTCCTCGACCGGGACGTCCTCGACGGACCCGTCCGGGTGCCGCCGGTGGGCCAGCACCGGGGCCCGCTCGAGCAGCGCGTTGAGCTCCTTGCGGGCCCGGTTCGCCGCGTAGTCCTCGAGGGCCTGGCCACCGGTGAGCATGAGGACCACCACGAGGGACGCCAGGTACTCGCCGACCGCCACGGTCGAGCTGATCGCCGTGACGGCCAGCAGGTCCACGCCCCAGTGCCCGGCGACGATGTCCTCGACCATGCCCCACGCCACCCGGGCGGCCACGACCAGGGCCCACCCGGAGCCCAGCCACTGCGCCGGCCCCGGCTGCCCGGCGACCAGCAGCCCCACGACCACGGCGCCCACGGCCAGGGTCACGGCCACGAGCGGATAGCGCCGCGGGAACCCGAGCAGCCGCCCCGCGCGGCCGGGCTCGACGTCCAGGTCGGGGCGTGCGCCCACCGAGAGGCTCATGCGTCCATTGTGCTCCCGGGCCCGGCCGCGAGGCGCCGCTCGGTCTCGGCGATCCGCCGCGCGGTGCGCAGGAAGCTGTCCGGGTTCAGGGAGATCGAGTCGATCCCCTCCCGCACCAGGAACTCGGCGAAGTCGGGGTGGTTGCTGGGCCCCTGGCCGCAGATGCCGATGGGGATGCCCGCGGCGTGGGCCTTGCGGATCGCCTCGCTGATCATCCGGGTCACGGCCTCGTCCCGCTCGTCGAACAGCGCCCGCAGGGCCTCCGCGTCCCGGTCCACCCCCAGGACGAGCTGCGTGAGGTCGTTGGAGCCGATGGAGAAGCCGTCGAACCGAGTGGCGAACTGCTCGGCCAGGACCACGTTGGAGGGGATCTCGCACATCATGTACACCTTCAGGCCGTGCCGCCCGCGCTCGAGGCCGTGCTCGGCCATCGTGGCCAGGACCCGGTCCGCCTCGCCCACGGTGCGGCAGAAGGGGACCATGACCACCACGTTGTCGAAGCCGATGCGCTCGCGCACCCGCCGCAGCGCCCGGCACTCGAGGGCGAAGCCCTCGCGGTACCGGGGGTCGTAGTAGCGGGAGGCCCCCCGGAAGCCGAGCATCGGGTTCTCCTCGGGCTCCTCGAAGGCCGCCCCGCCCACGAGGTGGGCGTACTCGTTGGACTTGAAGTCGCTGAGCCGCACGATCACCGGCCGGGGGTGGTACGGGGCGGCGAGCTTCGCCAGGCCCAGCGCCAGCGTCTGCACGAAGTACTCCTGGCCGTCCGGGAAGCCCGCCGTCAGCTCCGCGATCCGCCGGCGGTCCGCCTCGTCCCGGACCCGCTCCGGGTGCACGAGGGCCATGGGGTGGACCTCGACGATGTTGTTGACGACGAACTCCATCCGGGCCAGACCCACCCCGTCGGCCGGCAGCCGCCACCAGCGGAAGGCCGCGGCGGGGCTCGCCACGTTGACCATGATCGCGGTGCGCGACTCCGGCAGCTCCCCGAGGACGACCTCCTCGACGTCGAACGGGAGGGTGCCCTCGTAGACCGTGCCCCGGTCGCCCGCCGCGCAGGAGACCGTCAGCTCCTGGCCCTCCGGGATCGTCCGCGAGGCGTCCCCGGTCCCGACGACGGCGGGCAGGCCCAGCTCCCGGCTGACGATCGCCGCGTGGCTGGTGGTCCCGCCGTGGTCGGTGACGATCGCGGCGGCGCGCTTCATCACCGGGACCCAGTCCGGGTCCGTCATCTCGGTGACGAGCACCGACCCGTCCCGGAAGGACTCGATGTCCGCCGCGGTGCGGACCACGCAGGCCGGGCCGGTGGCCACGGCGTCCCCGACCGCGGCGCCCACCGCGAGCACGCGCCCCTCGCCCCGGAGGTGGTGGATCGTGAAGCGGGTCCCGCTGCGACCGGCCTGGACGGTCTCCGGCCTGGCCTGCAGGAGGAACAGCTCTCCCGTCAGCCCGTCCTTCGCCCACTCCAGGTCCATGGGGCGGCCGTAGTGGTCCTCGACGAGCACGGCCCAGCGGCCGAGCCGCAGGACGTCGTCGTCGCCGAGCACCCACGCCTGCCGCTCCGCGGGGGAGGTCTGCACGAGCCGGGTGGCGGCGGCCCCGGCAGGGGCGTCGTCGTCGTGGACGAGCTTGTGCAGCTTGGCCCCCCGGGTCCGCTCCACGATCGGGGCCTCCGCCACGTCGAGGAGGGGCTTGAACACGAGGTACTTGTCCGGGTCCACGGTGCCCTGCACGACCGTCTCGCCCAGGCCCCACGTCGCGCTGACCACGGCCACGCGCGGGAAGCCGCTCTCGGTGTCGATCGAGAACATCACCCCGGAGCAGCCGAGGTCCGCCCGGACCATCTCCTGCACGCCGACGGACAGGGCGACGGCGAGGTGGTCGAACCCCTTGAGCTCCCGGTAGGTGATGGCCCGGTCCGTGAACAGGGACGCGTAGCACCGCCGGCACGCCTCCAGCAGCTCGTCCTCGCCGACCACGTTGAGGAACGTCTCCTGCTGGCCGGCGAAGCTCGCGTCCGGGAGGTCCTCGGCGGTCGCGCTGCTGCGCACGGCCACGGACAGCCCGGCGCGGCCCGTGCGCGCGGAGAGCTCCCGGTAGAACTGCCGGATCTGCCGTGCCGTCCCCGCGGGGAACTCGCCGCGCAGGAACAGCTCGCGCACGGCGGCGCCGGTCTCCCGCAGCGTGGCACGGCCCGCGCGGTGGTCCTCGAGCCGGTCCCGGAGGGCGGGCCCGATCCCGTTGGCCTCCACGTAGGACCGGTACGCGTCCGCGGTGGTCGCGAAGCCCCCCGGCACGCGCACCCCCCGCGAGGCCAGCTCCCGGACCATCTCCCCGAGGGAGGCGTTCTTGCCGCCCACCCGGGGGACGTCCGCGATCCCGAGCTCCTCGAACCAGTGGACCTCGGGGGCGGCCACGTCAGCTCCTCCGGCTCAGCAGGTCCGCGCAGGCCTCGTCGCACCGCTCGCACGCCTCGGCCACGAGGGCGCAGTGCTCGTAGACCTCGGCGTGCCGCCGGCACACGTCCCGGCACGCCCGGGCCGCGGCCCCGCACGCCTCGAGCAGCGGCACCAGCACGGCCCGGCCGTCCCCGGGCTCCGGGAAGCCGAGGCGGGCCAGCACCTGGGCGGTGGCCGAGCCGATCACCGCGCAGTCCTGCTCGGCGCGCAGGCAGTCGCGGAGGTCCGCGACGGCGTCCTCCTCCACGCAGGCGTCGGCGCCGATCCGGCAGATCTGGGCGGCCTCGAGGCACGCCTCGATGCACCGGACCTCCGCCGCCCGCTCCTCGCGCGCGAGCTCGGGGGCGGCGGGGTGCGCCATCAGGGCGCGGCTGATCGTGCTCACGGGGTGTCCTCCCTCTGGTGGGACGGTACGGGCCGGTTCAGCCCGCGAGGCGGGACCGCGGGGCGGCTCCGCTCCGTGCCCCCCGGCGCGCGGGCTCGGGGGCCCCGGGGCGGCGGCGGGCGTTCGCCCACCCGGCGAGCCGGGTCACGGTGCCGTGGCCGGGGAGCTCGGCGGGGAGGACGAAGTCGACGGCGGGCGTGCCGCGCACCGCGTCCTCGTGCTCCGCGGCCCAGCGCAGCAGGTCCACGGCGACCGGTTCGACGTGGTGGGCGGTGGTGAGGTCCACGACCACGGCGATGTCCGGGGCGAGGGTGCGGGCACGGCGGACGAGGGGGCACAGAGCCCGGTGGTTGAGCTCGGTGACGCACCCGCTGACGACGAGCCGGATGTGCCGGCCGTCGAGGTCGACCTGGACGAGAACGGACGGTTTGTGGTGCATGGTCTCTCCCCTGCAGCTCGTGGTGCGCGGCCGGCTGCTCGGCCCTCCCGCACTCCACGCTAGGGGAAAGGAGACCTGGGTCACCAAGAAAGGTGGCCCCTCACCGGCACATTTCGTCTACCGACGAGTAGAGGGGTGTTCGGCGCAGCTCAGCCCAGGGGGGAGGGCAGCCGCGTGGTGTCGGGGGCGAGCGGGTCGCTGCCCACCGTCCCCCGCACGCGGGCCAGGAACGACATGAGGTGGTAGACCACGAGCGTGGCCGCCGTGCCGAGGGCGATGCCCGCGAACTGCAGCCCGGAGGCCTCCCACGTGTAGTCGGCGATCCCGATGATCATGGCCACCGCGGCGGTGGTGAGGTTGACCGGGTTCGAGAAGTCCACGCGGTTCTGCACCCAGATCCGCACGCCGAGCATGCCGATCATCCCGTACAGCACCGTGGCGGCGCCGCCCAGGACCCCTGCGGGGACCGTGGCCACCGCGGCGCCGAAGACCGGGAAGACGCTCAGCAGGATCGCCACCACGGCTGCGACCCAGTAGGCCGCCGTCGAGTAGACGCGCGTGGCCGCCATGACGCCGATGTTCTCGGCGTAGGTCGTGGTGCCCGAGCCGCCGCCCGAGCCGGCGATCATGGTGGCGAGCCCGTCGGACATGATCGCCCGCCCCATGTACGGGTCGAGGTCGTCGCCGGTCATGAGCGCCACGGACTTCACGTGCCCGATGTTCTCGGCGACCAGCACGAGGATGACGGGGACGAACAGGCCCATCAGGGGCAGGTGGAACTCGGGGGTCTGGAACGGGGGCAGCCCGAAGAGGCCCTGCTGCTGCCAGGCGGTGTCGATCCGGCTGAAGTCCACCTCGTCGCGCAGCACCGCGGTGACGTAGCCGATGGCCACGCCCAGCAGGATCGACAGGCGCCCGGGCAGGCCGCGGAAGAGCACCGAGACGAGGATGATGGAGGACAGCGTCACCAGTGCGGTGACGGGGGCCTCCATGAAGTTGTCCTTCGCGGACGGCGCCAGGTTGAACCCGATGAGCGCCACGATGGTGCCCGTGACCAGCGGCGGCATGAGCTTCTGGAGCCAGGCGGTGCCCGCGAACTGCACCACCAGGCCGATGAGGAACAGCGCCGCGCCGGCCATGAGGACCCCGCCCAGCGCGCCGCCGGGACCGTACTGGTTCATCGAGGCGGTGATGGGGGCGATGAAGGCGAAGGACGAGCCGAGGTAGGAGGGGACCCGGCCGGCGGTGACCACCAGGAACAGGATCGTGCCCACGCCGGAGAAGAACAGCGTGGTGGACGGCGGGAAGCCCGTGATCAGCGGCACCAGGAACGTGGCGCCGAACATGGCGACCACGTGCTGCGCGCCGATGGTGACCGTCCGGGGCCAGGTGAGCCGCTCGCGCGGCCTGACGACCTCCCCGGCAGTGACGGTGCGGCCGTCGCCGTGGAGGCGCCAGCCCAGGCCGAGGCGGGTGGCGATGGTGCGTCCGGGCACGGGGGAACTCATGCGGGTCTCCTCGACGGCGGGGTGGGAGCCCGGATCCGGGCCTCCACCACTGTACTCGGTGCTCCGCCGGGCGGAGCGGGGGGCCGGACCCGGCGCTGTCGGAGGCCGTCCATATGATCAGCACGGTGATGGAAACTATGATGGTGGGCGATCACCCCCCGCGTCCGGACAGGAGTCGACACATGCGTCAGCCACAGCCACGAGGGCCGCTCGGCGAGGACCTCCTCGCGGTGCTCCGGGAGGAGCCCGGCACCCCCGGGGCCGAGGCCCGGGCCGGGGCGCTGCCGGCGGCCGCCCGCGCCGCCGTGTCCCGCGCGGACGGCGTGCTCGCCGACGACGACGTCCAGCTCAGCCTGTTCGTCCTGCACGCCCTGCACTACCAGGGCGTCGACGGGGTCGACGACCGCTGGGAGAGCGACCCCGAGCTGCTGCGCGCGCGGGAGGTCCTCTCCGGCGCGCTCGAGGCCGAGCTGCGCGCGGAGCTGCCCGCCGACACCGTGCCCGGCACGCCGCAGGCGGTCGCCGACGCCCTGTTCGCCATCGCCGCCGACGACGACGGGCCGAGCCTCGCGCGCCACCTCTCCGGCCGGGCGGACGCCGAGCAGGCCCGGGAGTTCCTGCAGCTGAAGTCCGTCTACCAGCTCATGGAGGGCGACCCGCACACCTGGGGCATCCCCCGGCTGAGCGGCCGGGCGAAGGCCGGACTGATCGAGATCCAGGTCGACGAGTACGGCGGCGGCGACGCCGCGCGCATGCACTCGGCCCTGTTCGCGGCCGGGATGCGCGAGGCCGGCCTCGACGACTCCTACGGCAGCGCCGTGGACCGGGTGCCCGCCGAGTGGCTCGCCGGGGTCAACACCGTCACGATGTTCGGTCTGCACCGCCGGCTGCGCGGCGCGGTGGTGGGGCACCTGGCGATGTACGAGATGACGTCGTCGGTGCCCTCCAAGTTCCTGGCGCGCGGCTTCCACCGCCTGGGACTGCCCGCCGCGGCGGCGTTCTACGACGAGCACGTCGAGGCCGACGCCGCCCACGAGCAGATCGCGGCCCGGGACATGGCCGGCGGCCTCGTGGTCGACGAGCCCGCCGTCGCGGCGGACGTCTTCTTCGGCGCGCGCTGCGTCCTGCACCTGGACGCGCTCGCCGCCCGCCACGCGCTCGCGCGGTGGGAGGCGGGGGAGTCCGCGCTGCGCCCGGCCGCGGCGGAGCCGTCCCGGCGCGGCGCCGCGGAGCTCGTCCGGTGAGCGCGGCGCACCGCCCCGAGGACGTCCGGGCGGTCCCGGGCCCCGCCCCGGCCGCCGAGCCCGTGCCCGAGTCTGCGCCGGTGCCCGACCCCGGACCGGCCGCTGCTGCCGGGTCCGGCGCGGCGGCGACGATCACCGTGTGCCCCGACGGCCCGCTGCTGGTGCGCGGGGGCTACGAGCTGCTGGACGGCGACGACCGGCCCATCGACCCCGGGCGCGCCACCGTGGCGCTGTGCCGCTGCGGGGCGTCGTCCATCAAGCCGTTCTGCGACGGCTCGCACAAGCGGGCCCGGTTCCGGGCCCGCTGAGGCTCAGCGGCGCGGTCCCGGCTCGCGCAGCAGCCACTGGGCGAGCTGGTCCAGCGCCATGCCCAGCAGGCCGATGACGAGGATCACCACGAGCATCTCGTCGTAGGCCAGCCGGTCCCGGGCGTTGAGGATCTCGTAGCCCAGGCCGCTGCTGACCCCGAGCATCTCGGCCGGCACGATGACCACCCACGAGATCCCCAGGGCCAGCCGCACCCCGGTCATGACGAATGGCCGGATGCTGGGCAGCACCACGGTGCGCAGCCGCTCGACCGGGGTGGCCCCGAGCGTCTCGGCGACCCGCAGGTGCAGCGGGTCCAGGGCCTTGACGCCGGCGGCCGTGTTCATGGTGATCGGCCAGACCGCGGCGGCAGCCACGAGGAAGACGACGGGGGCGTTGCCCACCCCCAGCAGCGCCACGGCCACCGGCGCCCAGGACAGCGGGGAGACCATGCGCAGGAACTGCACCACCGGGGCGCTGGTCCACCGGAAGCGGCGGTAGGAGCCGATGAGCAGGCCCAGCGGCACGCCCAGGCCCGTGGCCACGGCCAGCCCGCACAGCAGGCGCCACAGGCTGGTCAGGCCGTCCTGGACCACCACCCCCCGCTCGGCCAGCGAGGCCACCGCACCGGGCATGCGCTCGGGCTGGAAGGAGGCGATCATGGTGTTCGCCCCGGCCGCGGCGTGCGTGAACGCCCACCACACGGCGATCGTGACCAGCACCCCGAAGGCCCCCCAGGCCGGGCCGGTCCAGCGGGACCCGGTGCGCCGGGGCGTCCGCGCCGGGGCGGGGCCCGCCGGACCGGTCCCGGCCGGAGCGCCGCGGGCGGCGTCGTCGAGGTCGGTGGGGGACGCCGGGGTGTCGTGCGGGGCGGGGTGCGGCGCGCTCATGCGCTGATCTCCTCGGTCCGGGTGGTGCCGGTCATGCCGAAGGCGGCGAGTCCGCCTGCCTTCTCGATGCTGCGGGTCACGAGCGTGTCGTCGACGAGCTCGCGGTGCACGAGCGCCGGGTCCAGTCCGTCGAGGAACCCCGCCGGGGCGTCGACGACGGTGTCCTGCATGGCGCGGACCAGCTCCTCGGTGAAGCTCGCGTACGGGTATGGCCGGAAGTCCAGGCGCTCGCCGTGCCAGTCCGGGTGGTGCAGGGCGTCCCGGTGCGCGGCGGCGGAGTAGGTCAGGGCCTGCTCGATCACGGGCCGGGGCTGGGGGAGGTAGCCGGCGGCCAGCAGCGCCGCGGTCTCGGGGCGGTTCTGCCGGGCCCAGGCCTGGGCCCGGACGAGGGCGTCCATGAACCCGGCGGCGTGCGCGGGGCGGTTGCGCAGGAGCTCGCCGCGCATCATGGTCACGCAGCACGCGTGGTCGCGCCACACGTCGCCGAGGAAGCGGTGGATGTGCCCCACCTGCCGCGCCTCCGCGGCGGCGTTGAACGGGTCGGCCACCACGTATCCGCCGATCACGCCGTTGTTCAGCGCGGGGAGCATGTCCGAGGGCGCCATGGGCAGCAGGGCCACCGTGCGCCGCGCCCGGGACGGGCTCTCGCGCATCACCGGGGTCAGGCCCGCGGACCGCAGCAGCTTCTGGACCACCACGTTGTGCACGGACCACCACGCCGGGATCGCCACGGACTCCCCGGCCAGGTCGGCAATCTCCGCCACGTCCGGGCGGACCGTGAGGGCGGAGCCGTTGGTGTGGTTCCACGCGGTGATCCGCACGTCGGCCCGCAGCCCGTAGCGCATGTACAGGGCCATGGGCATCAGCAGGTGGATCGCGTCCACCTTGCCCGCCACGAACGCCTCGGACAGCGAGGACCAGCTGCGGAAGAGCACGGGGTCGGCCACGGGGACGGCGGCGTCCTCGTAGTACCCGTTGGCGTGGGCGACCAGCAGGGGGGAGGCGTCCGTGATCGGGAGGTACCCGATCCGCACCGGGCGCTCCGGGTCGGCCGCGCCGCGCGCCTCCTGCTGGCTGTCCGCGTAGAGGGAGCCCGCGCCCCAGCCGAGCCCGGTGAGGGCCGCGGCCCCCGCCCCGGCCCGCAGCAGGACCCGCCGGCTCGGCCCGCCGGCGCTCATATGACCCAGTTCCCGGAGCCGTCGTCGGCCCCGCGGTAGTGGGCGAGGATCTGCTCGGCCGTCGTGCCGTCCTGCGCCGGGACCCACTGCCGGCGGAAGCCGCGCGGACCGGCGAAGAAGCCGATCCGGTCGCCGAGGGTGATGGCCTCGTCGACGTCGTGGGTGACGAGGAAGACCGTCAGGTCCAGCTCGGTGGCGAGCCCGCGCAGCCACAGCTGGAGGTCCTTGCGGGTCGCCGGGTCCAGGGCGCTGAACGGCTCGTCGAGCAGCAGCACGTCGGGGCGCACCGCGAGCGCGCGGCCCACCGACACCCGCTGGGCCTGCCCGCCGGAGAGCTCCTGGACGGGGGTGTGCGCGAGCGGGACCAGGCCGAGGATCTCGAGCAGGTCGTCCACGCGGGCGTCCTCGAAGCGGTCCCGGTTGCGCCGGTACCGGCCGCCGAGGGCGATGTTCTGGCGCACCGACAGCCAGGGGAACAGCCCGGGGTCCTGGAAGACGACGGCGAAGCGCTCGTCGGCCCTGCCGAACTCGATGCTGCCCCCGTCCAGGGGCTCGAGCCCCGCGATCGCCCGCAGCAGCGTGGACTTGCCGGACCCGCTGGGCCCCAGCACCGCGAAGGTCTCGCCGTTGCGCAGGGTCAGGTCCACCCCGTCGAGGGCGGGCGCGGAGGCCCCCGGGTAGCTCTTGCGCAGCCCGCGGACGGTGAGCGCCGGCGCGGCGCGGCTCAGGCCAGGTTCTGCAGCACCCACCGCAGGTGTCCTTCCGTGGGGGACTGCACGGGCAGGAACGCGGCCTCGCGGGCCCGGCGGGCGGTGGGGGAGGACATGGCGTAGCCGCGCCCGCCCACGACCTTCCCCTCGATCCGGGTCGCCCGGCCCGTGAGCAGCGCGGCGTCCAGCCGGAGGGAGAACAGCTCCCGGGGGGCGGTCTCCCGGGGCGCCTCCGCCAGGCGCAGGAGGTCGGCGCGCAGGCGGCGGTACTCGGCGGTCGCCTCCTCGAGCTCCTCCCGGAACACCTCGGCGACGCCCTGCAGGGCCTCGTGCGCGGCGGTGAGCGCGGCGGCCGAGAGGCCGAGGCAGAACGCGGTCTGCAGCAGCAGGAACGGGCCGCGGACGGCGGCGAGGAAGGACGGGACGTCCTCGCTCAGCAGGTCCTCGGCGGGGTCGACGGCCACGCCCTCGAGGACGAGCACGCCCGAGGCCGTCGCGTTGAGCGCCATCAGGTTCTCGAGCAGGCGCACCGTCACACCCGGTGCCGAGACCCGGGTCCGGACCACCACGCGGGTGCCGTCCTCCCGGACGGCGGGCAGGACCACGACGCCCTCGGGGTACAGGTTGGAGGCCCACGGCACGGTGCCGTCGAGGACCGGTCCCGCCGCACCGGCGGTCAGCGTCACGGGGATCTCGCCGATGCCGGCGGCGTCCTTGAAGGCCGGCGCCATCGCCGAGCAGCCGGGCACGGCCCCGGAGCGCACGTCCGCGGGGATCTCCGTCCCGGTGGCGGCGAGGTACTCGACGGTCGCCCGGTGCGCCCACAGGGAGAACGCCGTGGCGGTGCACTCGGTGGCGAGGTCGAACACGACGGCCGCCTGCGGGGCCAGCGACCCGGTCAGGCCGAGGTCCAGGAGCCCCCGGGCGCCCAGCTCGCGCAGGGTCCCCAGCGGGGAGGCGGCGGCCGTGTCGACGTCGCGGGCCCGCGCCGCGGCGGTGCGGCGGACGAACTCGTGCTCGGGGTAGTCGACGAGCGGCGCGAGCAGGGGCCGGCTCTCGGGGTCCGGCCCGCCGGCCGTGGACGGGGAGCGCGTGGACTGGGTCATGGTCTTCCGTTCTGCCGGGGAGTGCGGGGCGGGGCTCGTCCGCTCGGCGGGCGGGCCCGGGCGTCGAAGCACGACGGCGGCCCCCGGCTCGCGGGGACCGCCGTGTCGTCGTGTGCTGCGGCCCGTCAGACGTTGAGCTTGAACAGCCGGTCGAACGGGGTGCCCACGGCCTGGCGGGCCCGCTCCACGGCCGCCTCGTCGGGGGCGTTGTAGAAGCACAGGCACTTGGCGGTGTCCTCGCGCACGTAGGTGCGCAGGAAGGAGACCTCGGGGACCTCGGCGTACTTCGGGGAGTTGGCCTTCTTGCGCGCCAGGTACTGCTCCATGGTGATCTCGGCGGGGATGTCCCACTCCACCAGGTACTGCGCGTCGCCCTTGAGCTTCTTGATGTCGTCGAGCTCGGCGCCCACGAGGCGGACGGCGTCGGGGCCGGTGACCTCCGCGGCGGCGTCCCCGGCGGCGGTGCGCACGGTCTGGGCGAGGCCCTCGGCGCTGTCGGCCTCCACGATCACGAACACCCGTCCGTGGTCTGCCGTGACCTGGGACTCGATGAACTCGGCGCCCGCCGCGGAGACGGCCTCGGAGACCGTGGCGATGAGCTGGGTCACGGCGTCCTTGGACGCGGAGGCGGGAACGATCTCGAGCAGGTGGAGCGACATGGGGGTTCCTTCCGTCGGGTCGGGGCGGCGTCGTCGCCGCTCGGGCACTCCTGCCAGGCTAGGCTCCTGCCCCCGGAAGGTCCCGGGATCCGTCACACTTCGCAACACGGGGCGTCCGGGCGGGTTCTCCTCGTGCCGGGGGCTCGCAGGGTGCACAATGCGCCCCGGTCCGCCCGCCCGGGGTCGGCGCCGGGCGGCGCCGCCTGCGGGTCGCTAGCCTGGGGGAGTGCGCGCGGAAGAACTGAACCGGTCCGTCCAGGACTGCCTGAAGACGGTCTGGCTGGCCCAGGAGTGGTCCTCGGACGCCGTGACCACCACCGGGCTGGCCCAGCGGCTGGGCCTGTCCCCGTCCACCGTGTCGGAGGCCGTCAAGAAGCTCACCGCGCAGGGGCTGCTGAGCCGGCCCGCCCACGGCGGGATCGTCCTCACCGACCGCGGTCGGGACGTCGCCGTCCAGATGGTGCGGCGCCACCGGATCCTCGAGGCGTTCCTCACCGGCCACCTGGGCTACTCCTGGGACGAGGTGCACGAGGAGGCCGAGGTCCTCGAGCACGCGGTGAGCGAGAAGTTCGTCGCCCGGCTGGACGCCCTCCTGGGCCATCCGGAGCGGGACCCGCACGGCGACCCGATCCCGCGGCGGGACGGCACCGTGCCGTCCGCCCCGGCCGTGCTCCTCGCCGACGTCGCCCCGGGCAGTCCCGTGGTGGTGGCCCGGGTCTCGGACGCGGATCCGGCCGTGCTGCGCCGGCTCGGAACCGCCGGCATCCGGCCGGGCACCGAGCTCGTGCTCGGCGAGCACCGGTTTCGCGCGGTGCCCGTGGTGCTGGACGGGGACGTCGTCGAGGTGGACGTCCTCGCCGCGGAGGCGGTCTGGGTCCGGCCCCGGGACCGGCCCGGACCGCCTCCGGGGCCCGTCAGGAGATGACGCCGTCCACCAGCGCCTTGGCCTCCCGCTGGACCTGCTGCAGGTGCTCCTCGCCGAGGAACGACTCCGCGTAGATCTTGTAGACGTCCTCCGTGCCGGACGGCCGGGCCGCGAACCACGCGTTCTTCGTGGTGACCTTCAGCCCGCCGATCGCCGCGCCGTTGCCGGGGGCGTTCGTGAGCTTCGCCGTGATCTGCTCGCCGGCCAGGGTGTCCGCCTCGACCTGGGCCGGGGAGAGCTTCTTCAGGGCGGCCTTCTGCTCCCGGCTCGCCGGGGCGTCGATGCGCTGGTAGACCGGGGCGCCGAACTCCTCGGTGAGCTCCGTGTAGCGCTGGGACGGGGTCTTGCCGGTGCGGGCCGTGATCTCCGAGGCCAGCAGGGCCAGGATGATCCCGTCCTTGTCGGTGGACCACACGGAGCCGTCCCGGCGCAGGAAGGACGCGCCCGCGGACTCCTCGCCGCCGAAGCCGATCGAGCCGTCCATCAGGCCGGGCACGAACCACTTGAAGCCCACCGGCACCTCCACGAGCTCGCGGCCCAGCGAGGCCGCCACCCGGTCGATGATCGAGGAGGACACCAGGGTCTTGCCGACCCCGGCGTCCGGGGACCAGCCGGTGCGCTCGCGGAAGAGGTAGTCGATCGCCACCGCCAGGTAGTGGTTCGGGTTCATCAGCCCCGCGTCCGGGGTCACGATGCCGTGGCGGTCGGTGTCGGCGTCGTTGCCGGTGGCGATGTCGTACTTGTCCCGGTTGCCGATGAGGGAGGCCATGGCGTTCGGGGAGGAGCAGTCCATCCGGATCTTCTCGTCCCAGTCGAGGGTCATGAACGCCCACTGCGGGTCCACCTGCGGGTTCACCACGGTCATGTTCAGCCCGAAGCGCTGGGCGATCTCGCCCCAGTAGGCCACGGAGGCCGAGCCCATGGGGTCCGCGCCGATGTGCAGGCCGGAGTCCCGGACCACGTCGAGGTCGACGACCTCCGGCAGCGTCCGCACGTACTCCTCGAGGAAGTCGTAGGTGCCCGTGGTCTCCGCCGCCCGCGCCCGCTCCAGGGAGACCCGGCGGACCCCGGACATGCCGTTCTCGAGGAACTGGTTGGCCCGCTGGGCGATCCACTCGGTGGCGTCGGAGTCCGCGGGGCCGCCGTTGGGCGGGTTGTACTTGAAGCCGCCGTCACCGGGCGGGTTGTGCGAGGGGGTGATGACGATGCCGTCGGCCACCGCCTCCGCCCGGCCCGCGTTGTGGGTCAGGATCGCGTGGGACAGCGCCGGGGTGGGCACGTAGCCGTCCCGGGAGTCCAGCAGGACGGTGACCTCGTTGGCGGCCAGCACCTCGAGCGCGGTGTCCTGCGCGGGCCCGGACAGGGCGTGGGTGTCCTTGCCCATGAACAGCGGGCCGGTGATCCGCTGGCCGGCGCGGTACTCCACGATGGCCTGCGTGATCGCCGCGATGTGCTGCTCGTTGAACGAGGCCTTGAGGGACGAGCCGCGGTGCCCGGACGTGCCGAACGCCACGCGCTGGTCCGGGTCCGAGGGGTCGGGCACGACGTCGGTGTAGGCGTCGAGGAGCTTGCCGAGGTCGACGAGGTCACTGGGTTGGGCGACGGTGCCCGCACGATTGGTCATGGCGCCCAACCTACCGCCGGGCGGCGGGCCCGCGGAGGCTGGCACGCGATCGGGTCGCCAGGTTTCGTGCTCCGTGCCGCGCGGGAGGCCCGCGCGGGGGTGGAGGAATCGCGGCCGGTGGGACAGGATGAAGGCACCAGACAGGGCAGGACCGAACGAGGAGGCAGGGACACCATGAGCGACGCACCCGGCGGGACGACCGAGGGCTCGGGCAAGGGCCCGGAGGGAACCGTTCCGGACAACGAGCAGGGCGTCGGGCTGACCACCGACGAGAACGCGACCGGCTTCGAGCCGGAGGAGGACCCCCAGGCGGCCACCGATCCGGACGACCCCGACTCGGAGGAGGAGGCCCTGGGCCACTCCTAGGCGGTGGCGCGGGGGCCGGGGCGGCCCTGGTCCTCGAGCTGGGCGACGACGGCGAGCAGCTGCGCCTCCGCGCTCGGGCGGCCGATGAGCTGGACGCCCATGGGCACGACCGGCCCGTCGTCGTCCGCCGCGCGGGTCCACAGCGTCGGGACGGTCACCGCGGGCAGGCCCACGACGTTCACGACCGAGGTCCACGGCGTGTACGCGCACTGGCGCCGGTAGTCCTGGTCCGCGCCCGCGGGGTCCGCGAGGTCGTAGCCCTCCCAGTACCAGCCCAGCGGCCTCGGTGTCATGGCGAGCGCGGGCGTCAGGACCACGTCCCAGGCGCCGTAGGCCCGCACCACGTCCTGCTCGATCCGGCGCAGGACGCCCACGGCCTGCGCCAGCTCAACCGCTGACCGGCGCAGGGCGCGGGCGCGGAAGGCCCCCGCGAGGCCGGTGAGCCTCCCCGCCTGCTCGTCGTCCAGCGGGGCCGTGCCCATCGAGGTGGTCCACACGTCGAAGAAGGCCCCCGGGTACTCGGGGTCGTAGGACAGCTCGGCCTCCTCTACCTCGTGCCCGGCGGCCCGCAGCAGGGCGACGCCCGCATCGAGGGCGGCGCGGGCCTCCGGGAAGACCTCGATGTCCTGGACGGCGTCGAACGGGGAGGCGGTGCTCACCCCGATCCGCAGCGGCCGGTCCCCCCACGGGAGATCGCCCCGCCGAGCCGCGCGCACACCGTCCAGGAAGGACCCCTGCGGGGCGGCACGGACCGCCCGCCGCACCACGTTGCCGTGCGCCGGGCCGGGCGCGGGGGCGCACAGGACGTCGAGCAGCAGCGCCGCGTCCTCGGCCGTGCGGGCGAGAGGCCCGTTCACCACGAGCTGGGCGGCGTCCGACTGCGCGTCCGCGGTGGGCACCCGGCCGCGGTTGGGCTTGAGCCCGACCAGCCCGCACACCGCCGCCGGGATGCGCACCGACCCTCCGCCGTCGGAGCCCGGCGCCACCGGGAGCAGACCCGCCGCCACGGCCGCCGCCTGGCCGCCCGAGGAGCCGCCGGCCCCCGTGGACGGGTCGTTCGGGTTCCGGGCGGGCGGGGCCACGAGGTTCTCGGAGTAGCAGTTGAGGCCGAACTCGGGCACCTGGGTCTTGCCCAGGCACACCGCCCCGGACGCGCTCAGCAGGGCCGCGAGGTCGTCGTCGTCCTCCGCCACGGGCGCGCCGCCGCGCCGTCCGGTCACGGCGGCGGAACCGTAGGTGGTGGGCATCCCGGCGACGTCGTGCAGGTCCTTCACCGCGAGCGGCACGCCGTGCAGCGCTCCGCGGGCGGCCCCGGCGGGCAGGGCGTCGAGCGCGCGCGCCCGGTCGAGGGCGAGGTCCGCAGCGACGTGGACGAACGCCCCCAGCGCCGGATTGCGCGCCTCGATCCGGGCCAGGAAGTGCTCGGCGGTCTCCACCGCGCCCAGCTCGCCGCGCGCGAGCGCGTCCCGCAGCTGCACGGCGCTGAGGTCCCCGATCGAGGGCACGGCAGGCTCCTGTCCGACGGTCGCGCGGTCCCCCCGGGGCTCCGCAGGGCGCTGAGCCCAGGCTAGTAGGCTGGCGGCTGTCCGGACGTGCCCGCGCGCCCCGGTTCCCGATCTTCTCCGACCCGCAGGAGTCCCCCGTGCCCACCGCCTGTGCGCCCCGTCCCGCGGCGATCCGCGCGGCGACGGCGTCCGTCCTGCTCCTGGCCCTCGCCGGCTGCTCGTCCTCCGCCGAGGGGGACGGCGCGGCCGGCAGCGGTCCGGACTCGACGGCGTCCGCCGCCGCGAGCGCCCCCACGGCCTCCGGCGGAGCCTCGCCGGCCACCGTCCAGGAGACGTGCGCCCGCGTGCTCGAGACCGTGCGCACCGCGCCGCAGCAGTTGCGGGACGATCCCGCCGGGCTGTTCTCCGACGTCGACGAGCTCGCGGCCACCGCCCCGGACGAGCTGTCCGGGCAGCTCACCTCGGTCCGTGAGGCCGTCGCCGGCTTCCGGCAGGGCGAGCGCTCCTTCATCAGCGTGGTCCAGGAGGTCCGAGGCCTGCAGGAGCGCTGCTCCGGCTGACCTCCCGCCGTGCGCGAGGGGTCGCGTTCGGCACCCCGGGGGCGCGAGGGGTCGCGTTCGGTGGGAAACAGCGCCGCGGAGGGTCCGGCAGCGACCCGTCGGTGATGGCGACGTGCAGAACCCGCCCCCTCGCCCTGGAGGGGCCGCAGAATGCCGGGCGGCGCAATCGCACTCCACCGGGGCACGATGACGGTCCGGGAGAGCAGGACTGCGCCACTCCGTGTGCTCGCGCCCTCCTCCGCCCGTCCCCGGCGGTCATGCTCCCGGCATGAGACACCCCGCACCCCTGCCGCCCGAGCTCCGTGGCATCGGCTTCTCACGTCGGGAGGCCCTCGCCCTGGGCGTCGCGGAGCACCGGCTCCGGGACGCCGACCTCACCAGTCCCGTCGGCAGGGGAGTGCGGGTCCCCGCCGGCTGTCCCGCTCCGCTGCTGGAAGCGGCACGGGCACTGACCCGCCGGTATCCGGGGACGGTGATCAGCCACCGCTCCGCGGCGCTGCTCCACCGGATGCGGGTTCCTGACCCCTGGCAGCGGTCCTCGCAGCTGTGGCTCACGCGCGCCGACGACTCGAGGGCCCTGAGGCGGCCCGGCGTCGTCTGCCGGAGGGGACGCCTCGGTCCGCACGAGGTGGTCCGCGTCCACGGGGTGGCCGTCACGTCACCGGTGCGCACGTTCCTTGACGTCTGCGCCGAGCTCACGGTGACGGAGGCAGTGGTGCTCGCCGACGGGCTGGTCGACGCCCACCGCCACGGGATCCGCCGGGCCGTGGCCGCGGTGTGCCGGCCGGACGAGCTCGAGACCGGGGTGCGGGCGCACGCCGGGCGGCGTGGCATCCGTACGGCCCGCGCCGCGGTCGAGCGGATGCGGGTGGGGTCGGACTCGCCCGGCGAGACACGGCTGCGGCTGCTGCTCGAGGACCACGGGATCCGGGGCCTGGTGCTCGACCATCCGCTGCTGGGGCCGGACGGGACGCTGCTGGCGCAGCCCGACCTCGCCCTGGAGAGCCACCGGCTGAGCCTGCAGTACGAGGGTGCCCACCACGACCGGGCGGAGCAGCGAGTGCTGGACATCAGGCGGTTGCGGGCCACGGAGTCGGCGGGGTGGCGGGAGCTCCGGATCTGCGCTCACGACCTGCACCGGCACACGACGACGACGCGGGGCCGGGTGCCGGTGGCGGTCGCCCTGGTGTGGGAGGCCATGGGGGTCGCGCACCGCCGGTGACGGGGCCGAGCCGGGGTGCGCGGGGCGAGGGGTCGCGACCGGCCGCCCGCCGCGCCGAGGGGGCTCGTCCGGACGGAATGTGACTGACTGACCGTGCGAACGAGACCCCTCGGCGTGAGGGTGGTGCTGAACGAGACTCCTCGAGCTGGCCTAGGCCGCCGCGTTGCGGACGGCCTGGGCGAGCACCTGCAGGCCGTCGCGCAGCAGCTCCTCACCGATGACGAGCGGGGGCAGCAGGCGCACGATGTTGCCGAAGGTCCCGCAGGTCAGGATGATGACGCCCTGCGCGAGGCACTCCGCGGCGATCGCCTTGGCGGCGTCGGCGTCGGGCTCCGTGCCGCCGGGCCGGACGAACTCCAGGGCCATCATGGCCCCGCGGCCGCGGATCTCGCCCACGGTGCCGGTCTCCTCGGCCACCGGGGCCAGCTCCTCGCGGATGATCTCCTCGATCCGGCGGGCGCGGGCCACGAGGTCCCACTCCTCGATGGTCTGTAGCGCGCCGAGGGCGGCGGCGCAGGCCACGGGGTTGCCGCCGTAGGTGCCGCCGAGGCCGCCCGCGTGGACGGAGTCCATGATCTCGGCGCGGCCGACCACGCCGGACAGCGGCATGCCGCCGGCCACGCCCTTGGCCACGGTGATCAGGTCGGGGACGACGCCCTCGTGGTCCACGGCGAACCACTCGCCGGTGCGCGCGATGCCGGACTGGACCTCGTCGACGACGAACACGGCGCCGTTGTCGGTGCACCACTCGGACAGCGCGGGCAGGAAGCCGTCGGCCGGCACGATGAACCCGCCCTCGCCCTGGATGGGCTCGATCACGACGGCGGCCACGTTCTCGGCGCCGACCTGCTTCTCCACCTGGAGCAGCGCGCGGCGGGCGGCCTCGGCGCCGGTCATGCCCTCCGGGTCCCGGAACGGGTAGGACACGGGCACGCGGTAGACCTCGCCGGCGAACGGGCCGAAGCCCTGCTTGTAGGGCATCACCTTGGCGGTCATCGCGAGGGTCATGTTCGTGCGCCCGTGGTAGGCGTGGTCGAACACGACCACGGCCTGGCGGCCGGTGTGCACGCGGGAGATCTTCACGGCGTTCTCGACGGCCTCGGAGCCCGAGTTGAACAGCGCCGCCTTCTTCTGGTGGTCGCCGGGGGAGAGCTCGGCGAGCTTCTCCGCGACGGCCACGTAGCCTTCGTACGGGGTGACCATGAAGCAGGTGTGGGTGAAGTGCGCCACGGCCTCCTGCACCTTGGCGACCACGGCGGGGGCGGAGGCGCCCACGCTGGTCACGGCGATGCCGGACCCGAGGTCGACGAGCTGGTTGCCGTCGACGTCGAGCACGATCCCGCCGTCCACGTCCGCGGCGTAGGCGGGCACGGAGGAGGCGACTCCGGAGGCGACGGCCGCGGCGCGCCGCTCGGACAGCTCGCGGGACTTGGGGCCCGGGAGGGCGCCGTCGAGGTGACGGACCTGCTCGAGACGGTACTGGATCTCGGTCACGACGAGATCTCCTTTCGGTGGGGACGGGACGGTGGGGACGGGACGGTGGGGACGGGACGGTGGGGACGGGACGGTGGGGACGGGACGGAACGGTCGGGGGCGCCGGGCGGGAGTGCCCCGGCACGGGACGGCGGCCGCCGCAGCTGCCTGCGACGACCGCCGTCCCGGTGCGGGAACGCGGGTCAGGACCTCAGGCGGGGGTGCCGGTGCCGGGGTTCGGGACGTTGGCCCAGGGGTTCTCCACGCCGATGTACTGGGTGGTGGTGTACTCGTGGAGGCCCTCGGCCCCGCCCTCGCGGCCCAGGCCGGACTGCTTGACGCCGCCGAACGGGGCGGCCGCGTTGGAGATCACCCCGACGTTGAGGCCCATGAGGCCGAACTCGATGCGGTCGCCGATGCGCAGGCCGCGGGAGATGTTCTCGGTGAACACGTAGGAGGCCAGGCCGTACTCGGTGGAGTTGGCCAGGGCCACGGCCTCGTCCTCGTCCTTGAAGGTGACGACCGGGGCCACGGGGCCGAAGATCTCCTCGGTCACCGCGCGGGCGTCGACGGGGACGTCGCGCAGCAGGGTGGGCTGGAAGAAGTAGCCGGGACCGTCCACGCGCGCCCCGCCGACGACGACCTTCGCCCCGCGCTCGACGGCGTCGGTGACGAACTCCTCGACGGAGTCGCGGGCCTTGGCCTCGACCATCGGGCCCACGCTCACGCCGTCGTCCACGCCGTTGCCCACGGTGAGCGCGGCCATCTTCGCGGCCATCTTCTCGACGAACTCGTCCACGACCGACTCGTGCACCAGCAGCCGGTTGGCGGCCGTGCAGGCCTCGCCCATGTTGCGCATCTTCGCGGCCATGGCGCCGGCCACGGCCTTGTCGATGTCGGCGTCCTCGAAGACGATCAGCGGCCCGTTGCCGCCGAGCTCCATGGAGGTGCGCAGCACGTTGTCGGTGGCCAGCTTCATCAGCTGCTTGCCCACCGGGGTGGAGCCGGTGAAGGAGACCTTCCGCAGCCTGGGGTCGGCCATGATCGGCTCGGACACGGCCGAGGCGGACTTGGAGGAGACCACGTTGAGCACCCCGGCCGGCAGGCCCGCGTCCAGCATGAGCTGGGCGAAGTACTGGGAGGTGAGCGGGGTCAGTCGGGCGGGCTTGAGCACCATGGTGCAGCCGGCGGCCACGGCCGGGGCGACCTTGCGGGTGGCCATCGCCAGGGGGAAGTTCCACGGGGTGATCAGCAGGCACGGGCCCACGGGCTTGTGCGTGACCAGCATGCGCAGGTTGCCCTCGGGGGTGTCGAGGTAGCGGCCGTAGTCGCGCACGGCCTCCTCGGCGAACCAGCGCAGGAACTCGCCACCGTACTTGACCTCACCGGCGGCCTCGGCCAGCGGCTTGCCCATCTCCAGGGTCATCAGCAGCGCGAGGTCCTCGGCGCGCTCCTGGACGAGGTCGAAGGCACGGCGCAGGATCTCCGAGCGCTCCCTGGCGGGGGTGCGTGCCCAGGACTCCTGGGCGTCGGCGGCGGCGTCCATCGCGGCCTGGGAGTCCTGGCGGGTGGCCGAGGCCATGGTCGCGATGACCTCGCCGTTGGCCGGGTTCTCCACCTCGAAGGTGGACCCGTCCGAGGCGTCGCGCCACTGGCCGTTGATCAGCAGCCCCGTGGGGGTCCTGCCCAGGACCTCGGTGATGCGGTCCGTCATGCCGGTGGCCGCGGGGGCCTTGTCCGTGGTGCTCATGTATCAGCCTCTCTTCTCGACGCGCGCCGGGCCACCGGGCACCGGTGGCGCTGCGCTGCGTCAGGGGGTTCGTCGGACGGGCGGGCGACAGCACTGGGCCCGCCCGTCCATCGTAGGACTCCGGACGGGCTCCCCCGCGGGGACGTCGTCACCGGGTGACGCCGAGCCGGGGCGGAGCCGGCGCCGAGGGGCCGCCACGGTCCCCCGACTGCTCCAGGCTAGCGCCGGGGCGACCCAGCAGGATGCTGAATCTTCGTGACGTCGTCGTGCACAGTGCACAGGGAAACGACGGCGGGCTACGGCGTCGACCGGTCGGGCCGGTCGGACAGCCGCAGGGCGATCCACAGCTCCGCGCGCAGCTGCGGGTCGTCCACGGACCGGCCGAGCGCCTCCTCGATTTCCTGCAGCCGCTGCTGCAGGGTGTTGCGGTGGATCCCCAGGGCCTCGGCCGTCCCGCTCCGGTTGCCGTTGTGGGCGAGGAACGTGCGCAGCAGGGACAGCCGCCCGGCCCCGTCGACGGGGCCCAGCAGCTGCCGCGCCCAGGCCCGGGCGGTCTCGGGCGGGAGGAGCCCGGCGACGCCGCCCGCCACGAGGTCGTCCCACGTGCCGACGCGCTGGCGGTCCGTGGTGCGCTCCAGCGCCTCGCGGGCCTCCCGGTCGCTCGCGTCCGTCTCGTGCACGGCCGCCGGGCCGCCGATCCCGGCCCGCAGCCCGGAGGCCTCGGCGGCGGCACGCACCTCGGCGAGCCGCTCCGGGAGGTCCTCCAGCAGCACCGCGACGGTCTGCTCGCCGCCGGGCTCCGTGGCCGGCGCCCCGACGAGCACCGGTCTCGCGCCGTGGGCGGCCTGCGCCTCGAGGCGCCGCACGCCGTCCCGCAGCTCCTCGGCGCCGCCGCGCAGGCGGGCCACCCGCACCCGGGGCGCCGTCGACCACGTCGTGTCGTCCGCCACCCCCAGCAGGGCGTCCGCCGAGCGCACCTCGCCGTTGAGCAGGAGGGCGAGGGCCCCCGCGCGGACCCGGCGGCGGAACAGCGCCTGCTCCGCCGCGCGCTCCGCGTGCAGCGAGAGCAGGGCCACGGCGGTGGCGATCACGCCGGTCCGGACGGGGTCGGCCGGGCCGGGCAGGACCACCACGAGGTAGCTCTGGGGGGCGCCGTCCACCCCGAGGGGGTGGGCGACCACCGCGCCGGCCGGGCCGGACTCGCTCAGGGACCCGCGCAGCCCGGCCGGCCGCAGCCGGTCGAGGAGCTCGGGGAGCGTCCGGCCCGCGGGCAGCTCGGGCAGCCCGGGGCCGGAGCGCTCCACGATCCGGGCGTCCGCCGCGCAGACGCCGGCCCACCCGCCGCCGAGCACCGACACCAGCGTGCGGACCACCCGGGCCGGGCCGTTCCTCCCCACCGCGGCCCGGGTCAGGCGCCGCTGCTCGGAGAGCATCGCCTCGAGGGCGGTGCGCGCCTCCGCCGCGCGCATCTCGGCCGCGGCGCGGATGATGCCCAGGAAGGGCGTGCGCTCGGGGACCCGGAACAGGGTCAGCCCGGCGTCCCGGCACGCCGCGGCGAGTGCGTCGGGCACGCGGAGGTAGGACAGCTGTCCGCCCACGCCCAGGCCCAGCGCCACCACGCCCCGGTCCGTGAGCCGGCGGACGTACTCCGTCCAGGAGTGCGCCCGGGCGGAGGTGTGGAGGCCCGTCAGGAGGAGGACCTCCCCGCCCTCGAGGTACGGGGTGGGGTCGGCGAGCTCGCTGGTCACCACCCAGCTCACCGGCAGGTCGGTGGCCGCCTCGACGACGGGCTCCAGCCCGAGCCCGGGCAGGCCGAGCACCTGGGCGACCGTGACCATGGGCAGTCCTCCTCTTCCGCAGTCCTCGCTGTCCTTCCCGGCGCGGCGGCCGTCTCAGCTCCGCTGCCTGCGGCGCTCGACCTCGGCGACGAGCCGGTGCTCGGCGTCGGCGCCCGGCCGGATCCCGGTGGGGATGCGCAGCAGGAACACGAGCCCGAGCAGCCACCACAGCCCGAAGATGGTCCAGGCGGGCGCGCTGAGGAAGGCGGGCATCCCGGGCAGGTACAGGCTGATCAGGGCGAGGCACAGCACGACCGAGAGCACGCCGATCGCCGTTCCGCCGTGGCCGTGGCCGCCGATCCGGAAGGGGCGTTCCATGCCGGGCTCGCTCCGGCGCAGGATCACGAAGACCACGGAGACCAGGGCGTAGGCGATCACGATGGACGGGGAGCCGGAGTCCACGAGCCAGCCCAGCATCTCGGCGCCGAAGAACGGGGCCACGAAGGAGAGGGCGCCCACGAAGAGCAGGGCGTTGGCCGGGGTGCCGTACTGCGGGTGGAGGCGGCCGAACCACTGCGGCACCATCCGGGAGTTGCCGAGCGCCCAGAGCAGGCGGGACGCCCCCATGAGGAGCGAGTTCCAGGACGTCAGGATGCCGGCGAGGCCGCCGGCGATGAGCAGGTTGGCCACGGCCGTGCTGGAGAACATGGCTCCCATGGCGTCCGCGACCGCGATGTCCGCGCCGGCGATGTCCGCGCCGGACATCGCCGAGGACGTGGTGAGCACGACCATGACGTACCAGGCGGCGGCGAGCAGGACGGAGACGATGATGGTCCCGCCCAGCTGCTTGGCCGGCAGGTGCATCTCCTCGGAGACCTGGGGGATGACGTCGAAGCCGACGAACAGGAACGGGACGGTGACGAGCACGAGGAAGAAGCCGGCCGTGCCGCTCGTGAAGAACGGCTCCATGGTGTCGACCGAGCCGCGGGTGAACGCCCCGAAGATCATCATGAGTCCCACGATCAGCAGGAAGAGGATCACGAAGATCTGCACCATGGAGGCGTGCTTCACGCCGCGGATGTTGATCGCGGTGATGATGACGGCGGTCAGCGACCCCACCAGCGCCCAGGTCAGGTTCACCTCGAAGCCGGCCACGGTCCACAGCGGGATCTGGCTCAGGCCCGGGAAGATGTACTGCAGGGTGCGGGGGACCGCCACGGCCTCGAAGGCCACGATGGTGATGTAGCCGCCGGTGATGGCCCAGGACCCGACGAAGGCCCACCGGGCGCCCATGCCGCGCAGGAGGTAGTTGTGCTCCCCGCCCGCGTACGGCATGGCGGCGACGAGCTCGCCGTAGACGAGTCCGACGACGGCCATGATGAGCCCGCCGGTGACGAGGGCCAGCACGGTGCCCATGGTCCCGGCCTCGGCCAGCCAGTCGCCGGTGAGGATGACCCAGCCGAAGCCGATCATCGCGCCGAAGCCGAGGGCGATCGCGTCGAGGCGGCCGAGGACCTTCTTGAAGCCGTGGTCCTCGCGGTCCGGGGCGTCGGGCCCCGCGCTGCGGGGTTCGCTGGTGCTCATGGGAGTTCTTCCTTCTGTCGAGGACACCCGGACGAGGTGCCTGGTCGGACCCGCCGCACGGCACTCCCGGCGGCGAGGGCACAATTTATACAGGGATTGTTTCGTCCCTGTGTGCCGCCTGGAAGCCCCCGGCCGCCCGCAGCTCGCTCGGCACCGTATCTTTGCGAAAGAGAATATGTTCGCCGCTTCCCTGAGGATGCCATGACCCAGCGCCGGGCCGCCCTGTTCATCGATTTCGACAACTTCTTCGGCGGTCTGCTCGGCAGTGATCCGACGGCGGCCATGGCGCTGGCCGAGCGGCCGTCCGTGTGGATCCACCGGCTGGCCGCGGCGAGCGGCGGGGAGGGCGCCGACAGTACCCGGCGCTGGCTGGTGCTGCGGTGCTACATGAACCCGTCCGGGAGCGTCGCGCATCCGCTGAACCCGGGGCAGAGGCTGTACCTCTCGACGTTCCGCCCCTTCTTCACGCAGGCCGGCGTCGAGGTCGTCGACTGCCCCAGTCTCACCCGGGGCGCGAAGAACGGGGCGGACATCCGGATCGTGATCGACGTGATGACCGCATTGCAGCACCACGCCCACTACGACGAGTTCGTCCTGGCCTCGAGCGACGCCGATTTTACGCCGCTGCTCCAGGTCCTCAGGGCCCAGGACCGCAGGACCTGCATCATTGCGACCGGGGCCACGGCGGTGGCCTACGAGGCGCTCGCGGACCAGTACCTCGACGAGCAGGACCTCTTCGACCTCATGGCGCCTGCGCCGGCGGAGGAGCCCGTGCCCGGCTCCGGGGACCGGGTGCCGGCTCCCGGAGGGTGCTTCTCCCCGGGCGCCGCGCCGATCGCGGGCCCCTCGGAGGACCCGGGGGCGTGGCACGAGTTCTGCGCGGTCGTGCGCAGTGACTACGAGTCCTCCGAGGGGCCCGTCAGCCTCTCCCGCCTGGCAGGTCGGATCCACGCGGACATGGGAGAGGTCGTCACCCGCACCCGGTGGTTCGGCAGCGGCTCCTTCCGCCGGGCCGTGGAGCTGGTCGACCTGCCGGAGGTCGAGTTCTCGAACCTGCACTTCTGGCACCGCACGAGGCACCGGGCGCCGGGGCCGGCACCCGCGGCGCCGCCGGCTCCTGTCCGGCCGCCGCTGCCGGCGGCCGTCACCCGCTTCTGCGACGTCGCGAAGATGCCGCGGCTCTGCCGGGCGGTGCTCGCCAGCGTGCTGGAGCATGCGGTGCTGGCGGGCTTCCATCCCTCCGCGGCGGAGCGGCAGGAGCTGGCCGCCTGGCTCGGGGCGGGCGCACCGGCACCCGTGCCCGCGGACTAGGCTGGTCCGGGACAGCCCGTTCCCGACGAGAGGACCCGGACCATGGACAACCTGGACAGCCTGCCGAGCGCCTCGGTGGAGGAGATCCCCGAGGGCGCACGCGTCCTGGACGTGCGCGAGGACGAGGAGTGGGAGGCCGGGCACATCGCCGGTGCCCAGCACATCCCGCTCCGGCAGCTCCCGGAGCGCTACGGCGAGGTGCCGGTGGACGAGGACGTGTACGTGATCTGCCGCTCCGGCGGCCGGTCCCTCAAGGCCACGGCGTACCTCCAGCAGTACGGCTTCGACCCCATCAACGTCCTGGGCGGCATGGGGGCGTGGATGGACGCCGAGAAGCCCATGGTGTCCGAGACGGGCGAGACCCCGAACGTCCGTTGAGGTACGCCTACCTGGGCCCCGCCGGCACCTTCACCGAGGCCGCGCTGCTGAGCGTGGCGGGCGCCCGTGAGGCGGAGCGCCTCCCCGTGTCCTCCGTGCCCGTGGCGCTCGCGGCCGTCCGCTCCGGCGAGGTCGACGCCGCCATGGTGCCCATCGAGAACTCCGTGGAGGGCGGCGTGACCGCGACCCTCGACGCGGTGGCCACCGGCAGCGAGCTGCGCATCGTCCGTGAGGCGCTGGTGCCCATCAGCTTCGTCCTCGTGGCCCCGCCGGGCACGGCGCTCGCCGACGTCCGCTCGGTCTCCACGCACTCCCACGCCTGGGCCCAGGTGCGGGGCTGGATGGACGAGCGGCTGCCGGGCGTGGACTACGTCCCGGCGTCCTCCACGGCCGCCGCGGCGCTCGCGCTGCTCCCCGGCGGGGCGGGGCGCGAGGGGCCGGCGTCCCGGGCGGGCTTCGACGCCGCGGTCTGCTCGCCCGTGGTCGTCGAGCAGCACCCCGAGCTCGAGGTGCTGGCGCAGGACATCGGGGACAACAGGGCCGCCGTCACCCGGTTCGTGCTCGTGGCCCGGCCCGGGGTGCCCCTGCCGCCGCGCACGGGCGCGGACCGCACCACGCTCGTCATTCCCCTGTGGGAGGACCGCGCCGGGGCCCTCATGGAGATCCTCGAGCAGTTCGCGACCCGGGGGGTCAACCTCTCGCGGATCGAGTCGCGGCCCACGGGCAACTTCCTCGGGGAGTACTTCTTCAGCGTGGACGTCGACGGTCACATCCTCGACGCCCGGGTGGCGGACGCCGTCGAGGGTTTGCGCCGCGTCTGTCCCAGCACGCGCTTCCTCGGCTCCTATCCGCGGGCCGACCACAAGGTGGCGACCGTGGCCCCGCACCACTCCGACGACGCCTTCCGCGAGGCGGCCGCCTGGGTCGCCGCCCTCCAGGACCGCGACCGCCGGACCCCGGAGAACCCGCCCGTGCAGGGCGCACCGGGCGGCGCGTAACGCGAGGACGCGCACCGCACCCCCGCTTGTTAGCAATTGCGAATACATGCACCATGGGGAGTGCGGGCGCGTCCGTGCCCGCGATCTTCAGCCGGTGTCGATCGACCCCCCGGGTCGGGACCGAGCCCGACCGGAGGTGCCACCATGCCTGCTCCCGCCGTCCGCCGCCTCGCCCTCGCCGCCGCCCCGGCCCTCCTGGCCTGCGCGCTCGCCGCTCCGCCGGCCGCGGCGGCCGCGCCGCCCGAGCCGAGTCAGGTGGTCCGCGTCGAGATCGGCCCGAGCCCCGTCGTCGGGGACCCCCGGACCGCCGACGCCCTCGACCTCGTGCCGGCCTCCCGGGTCGTCCCGGAGCCGGTCGCCTCGGTCACGGACCGCGGGCAGGGCCCGCTCGTGGCCGTGGGACTGGCCGTGCTCGCCCTCGTGGCCGCGTTCGTGGCGGGCCTGAGCCGCCGGCCCGATCCCGCCGACTGACCCGCGGGGCCCGGGCGCCCGTGCGGGTCAGTCGCCCTGGGAGGGCGGAACCCGCACGGAGAGCGCGCCCGGGAGGATCTCGGACTCGAACCCGTTGATCAGCCCGGTGCCGTCCCCGTCCATCTGGGACTCGATGGGCTCGTGGAACTCCACGCGCACCTTCTTCGCGGCGAAGAACTCGATCACGGGCAGGTCGCGCCGCTGCCGGAACACGACCTTGGCGGCCATCAGCGCCCACTCCAGCGTGCTGCGCGGGGACATCACCACGAGGTCCAGCAGGCCGTCGTTGATCTTGGCCTGCGGCACCAGGATCAGGCCCGCGGTGAGGATCCCGCAGTTGGCGGCCATCACGGAGCGGACGCGGCGGCTCTGCCACTCGCCGTCGTCGATCCGGAAGCGGGCCCACCGCGGGGGCGCGATCAGGTGCCGGACCCCGGCCTCCCCGTAGGCCGCCCAGCCGACCAGCTTCTTCAGCTCGTCCCGGGTGTCCGTCATGATCTGGGCGTCGAAGCCCGCCCCGCCCATGACGCAGAACGCGTGGTCCCCCACGGTCCCGTCCTCGAGCTCCACGCGGAACGTGGCCATGTCGATGGCCCGCTCCGCGCCGAAGAGCGCGATGTCCACGTTGCGGTGGGGATCGCCCAGGTCGGCGCCCAGGTTGCGGGCCAGGAGGTTGCCGGTGCCCAGCGGGATGAGGCCCAGCGGGGTGTCGTGGCCGACCAGCGCCTCCGCCACGGCCCGGACGGTGCCGTCGCCGCCGGCGGCGATGACGAGGTCGGCGCCCTGCTCGAGCGCCTCGCGGGTCATCGAGGAGCCCGGGTCGTCCTCCGCGGTCTCGTAGAACACGGGGTCGGGGAACCCGCCCTTGCGGCACCCGATGATCACGGCGTCGCGGGCGACGTCCGCGTCGGCCTTGATGGGGTTGATGACGACGGCGACCCGTTTGGGGGCCACGGGAGTGGCGGTCACGGAAGGACTCCTCGGTTCTGCGGCGCCGGGGACCGGTGGCGCCGTGCGGTGGGGCGGTGGCGCCGCGGCACGGCGCCGCGGGCCCGCGGCGCCGGGCGGATCGCGACGGGCCTCCACCCTAACCCCCGTCGCGTCCGGAGGACTTGGGTACCCTGTCAGGGTGATCGACATCAACCAGCTCCGTGAGAACCCCGACGTCTTCCGCGCCTCGCAGCGTGCCCGCGGGGCGGACGACACCCTGATCGACCGGATCCTGGAGGCGGACGTCGAGCGCCGCCGGCTGATCACCGAGTACGAGTCCCTGCGGGCCGAGCAGAACGCCTTCGGCAAGCAGGTGGCCCGGGCCCAGGGCGAGCAGAAGCAGGCGCTGCTCGCCGAGGTCAAGGAGCTGGCCGCCCGGGTCAAGGAGGCGCAGGCGGCCGCGGAGGCCGCCCGTGCCGGTCAGGACGAGCTCGTCGCGGTCGTCGACAACCTCGTCCTCGACGGCGTCCCCACGGGCGGGGAGGACGACTTCGTCCTGCTCCGGACCGTCGGGGAGCCCCGCGACTTCGCCGCGGAGGGCGTCGAGCCCAGGGACCACCTGGAGATCGGCGAGCTCGTGGACGGCATCGACATGGAGCGGGGGTCCAAGGTCTCCGGCGCCCGGTTCTACTTCCTCAAGCGCGACGTCGCCCGGCTCGAGACCGCCCTGCTGCTCATGGGCCAGGACCAGGCGCTGGACAACGGCTTCGTCCCCATGACCACCCCGAACCTCGTGCGCCCCGAGATCATGAGCGGCACGGGCTTCGACGTCGCCCACTCCGACGAGATCTACCACGTGGGCAAGGACGAGCTGTACCTCGTGGGCACCTCCGAGGTCCCCCTGGCGGGCTACCACGCCGACGAGATCCTCGACCTCTCCGACGGCCCGCTGCGCTACGCCGGCTGGTCCTCCTGCTACCGCCGCGAGGCCGGCTCCGGGGGCAGGGACACCCGGGGCATCATCCGCGTGCACCAGTTCAACAAGCTCGAGATGTTCGTCTACTGCTCCCCGGAGGACGCGGAGGCGGAGCACGCGCGGCTGCTCGCGTGGGAGGAGGAGATGCTCGCCAAGTGCGAGCTCGCCTACCGGGTGATCGACACCGCCGCCGGGGACCTCGGCACCTCCGCGGCCCGCAAGTTCGACTGCGAGGCCTGGGTCCCCACCCAGGGCAAGTACCGGGAACTGACCTCCACGTCGAACTGCACCACCTACCAGGCGCGGCGGCTCAACATCCGGGAGCGGCTGCCCGAGACCACGGACGCCGCCGGCAAGGTCCGCAAGGGCGGCACCCGCACGGTGGCCACCCTCAACGGGACGCTGGCGACCACCCGCTGGCTGGCCGCCATCCTCGAGACCCACCAGCAGGCCGACGGGTCGGTGCGCGTCCCCGAGGCGCTGCGGCCCTACCTGCGCGGCCAGGAGACCATCCCCGTCCGGCGCTGAGCCGCCGGGAGGCGTTCGGCTCCCGTTCATCTCACATCGACATCTCGGCCATCCTGTCGGTGTGATGTGGCACCATGTCCCGCATGACAAAAGAAAAGACCGCTGGCACCGAGGACCAGCACGAACTCGTCGGCATCAACTCCACCGTCCCGCTGAAGGTCGAGCACTCGGAAGACCTCAGCGACACGGCCGGCGGCACCACCGCGCCCGCGCGCTCCGCCGCCGACGTCCGGATCCCCCTCAAGGTCCAGCCTCCCCGCTCGAACGGGTGGAAGAAGGAGGCGGGCGTCCAGTACCTGGTGGCCCTCGACGTCGACGGCACGCTCGTCGACCACGACGGCCACATGTCCCGGCCGGTGCGCGAGGCGGCCCAGGCCGTGCTGGCGGCCGGCCACCACGTGGTCATCTCCACCGGCCGCTCCAAGGGGGCGACCCTGCCCGTGGTGGAGCTCATCGGCCAGGAGCGCGGCTACGCCGTGTGCTCCAACGGCGGTATGACGCTCGAGCTGGACCCGGAGCTGCCGGCGTACCACCGGGTGCTCGAGTGCGTCTCCTTCGACCCCGGCCAGGCCCTCGAGGCCCTCGAGCAGCGCCTGCCCACCGCGAAGTTCGCCCTCGAGACCGAGGACGGGTCCTTCTACTCCACGGAGCGCTTCCAGGACGCGTCCTTCGGCATCGAGGCGATCGGCGTGGACCTGCACCAGCTGGCGCGGATGAAGGCCGTGCGCATGGTGGTGTACAGCACGGAGCACACCCCGGAGGAGTTCGCCCGGGCGATCGACGAGGCCGGGCTGCACGGCGTCACGTACTCCGTGGGCTGGAGCGCCTGGCTCGACATCGCCGCCAACGGCGTCTCCAAGGCCAGCGCCCTGGAGCAGATCCGCCGCCGGCTCGGCGTGGACCCGTCCCACACGGTCGCCGTCGGCGACGGCCGCAACGACATCGAGATGCTCGACTGGGCCGCCCGCGGCGTGGCCATGGGCCAGTCCCCGGACGAGGTCGCGGCCGCGTGCCACGAGGTGACGCACACGGTCTACGAGGACGGCGTCGCCCGGATCCTGCGCTCCCTGCTCTGAGCCCGGCGGCTCAGAGCCCGTACTCCTCGAGCAGCCGCAGCCAGACCTCGCTGATGGTGGGGAAGACGGGCACCGCGTGCCAGAGCCGCTCCAGCGGCACCTCGCCGACCACGGCGACGGTCGCCGCGTGCAGCAGCTCCGTCACGTCCGGGCCGGCGAAGGTCGCGCCCACGAGGGTCCGGCGCCGCCGGTCGACCACGAGCTGGGCCCAGCCCCGGTAGTCGTCGCGGTGCAGGAGCGCCCCGGCCACGTCGATGGCGTGCTCCACGACGTCCACCTCGAGGCCGTCCGTGCGGGCCTGCTCGGCGGAGCGGCCCACGGAGGCCACCGCGGGGTCGGTGAAGACCACCTGCGGGACGGCGCACCCGTCGGCCGTGGACGCGTACGGGGACCACGGGGGCGCGGACGCCCCCAGCCGGCCGGCCGCGCGCGCCACGACCGCGTCCGCGACGGCGCGCGCCTGGTACTTCCCCTGGTGGGTCAGCAGGGGCCCGCCTGCCGCGTCCCCGGCGGCGTAGAGCCAGCCGCCCTCCGCACCCGCCACGAGGCCCGAGCCGTCGACCCGCAGCGCGGAGGGGTCCAGGCCGAGCTCCTCGAGGCCCAGGTCCGCGAGCGCGGGCCGCCGCCCCGTGCTCACCAGCAGCTGCTCCGCGGACACGGTCCCGCCGCCCTCGAGGTCGAGCTCGACACCGCCGCCGGCGGACCGGACCCGCTCCGTGGCCCGCCCCTCGACGACCGTGACGCCCTCGGCGTCGAGGGCCTCGGCGACCAGCCGCGCGGCGGTGGACGGGAAGGCGCTCAGCAGCCGGCTGCGGGCGACCACCGTGACCCGGGAGCCCAGGCGGGCGAAGGCCTGCGCGAGCTCCGTGCCGGCCACGCCCCCGCCGAGCACCGCCAGGGACCCGGGGACCTCCTGGGCGGCGGTGGCGTCGCGCGTGCCCCAGAACGGCACGTCCCCGAGACCCGGGACCGGGGGCACGACCGGCCGCGAGCCCGTGGCCAGCACCACGGCGTGCCGGGCCTCGAGCACCCGGACGCCGCCGTCCTCGCCCGTGACCCGGACCCGCCGGGGCCCGGCCAGCGCGCCCCGGCCCCGGACCAGGTCCACGCCGGCCCCGGCCAGCCACTCCGCCTGGCCGGTGTCGTCCCAGTGCGCCGCGAACCCGTCCCGGCGGCGCAGCACCGCCGCCGCGTCCGGCGGGCCGGTGACGGCCTCGGCCGCCCCGGCCACTCCGCGGGCGGCCTCGAGGGCCGCGCCCGGGCGCAGCAGCGCCTTCGAGGGCGTGCACGCCCAGTAGGAGCACTCCCCGCCCACGAGCTCCGCCTCGACGAGCGCGGCGCTCAGCCCGCCCCGCACCACGCGGTCGGCCGCGTTCTCGCCGACCGGACCACCGCCGATCACCACCACGTCGTACCTGTCCCGGGGCTCTGTCATGCCCCGAGTCTGCCAACGGGCGCGCCGCCCGACAACAGCCCCGGCGGCGCTCGGGCAGGTGTGATCCGGGCCATTTCCATGAGAACGGAGTGCTAGCCTTCTTGCCAGGCCGGGTGACCACGTCATCGACGACGACCGAAGGGTGTGCCGTGATCGAGTACGTCTCCGACCGGTGGGAACAGATCCTCTTCGCCAGCTGGCAGCACTTCTCCCTGGTGGTCCAGTGCCTGGTCCTGGCCACGGTCCTGGCGGTGGCCCTCGCGGCGCTGTGCTACCGCTCGCCCCGGCTCACGACCGTGGCCAACAACGTCTCGGCCGTGGGGCTGACCATCCCGTCCTTCGCGCTCATCGGCCTGCTGATCGCCCCGCTGGGGTTCGGGGTGGCCCCCGCCGTCGTCGTCGTCACCTTCTTCGCCGTCCTCCCCGTCCTGCGCAACGCGCTCGTGGGGCTGGCCGGGGTCCCGCAGGCCACCGTTGAGGCGGCGCGCGGGCTCGGCATGAGCAGGGCGGCGACCTTCCTGCGCGTGGAGCTGCCGATGGCGTGGCCGGTCATCCAGGCCGGCATGCGGGTCTCGGCGCAGATGGTGATGGGCGTGGCCGCCATCGCCGCCTACGTGCTCGGCCCCGGCCTGGGCGGCTTCATCTTCTCGGGCCTGTCGCGGCTCGGGGGCGCCAACTCCTTCGCGTCGGTCGTCACCGGCGTCGTGGCCGTCATCGTCGTCGCACTCATCCTGGACGGGCTGCTCGTGCTGCTCGGCCGGCTCACCACATCGCGAGGTATCCGTGTCTGACTCCATGACCACCCCCCGCACAGACTCCTCCGTCACCGGGGCCCGGATCCTGCTGGAGAACGTCTCCAAGCGCTACCCCGGGCAGGCCAAGGCCGCGGTCGACGGCCTGACGCTCGAGATCCCCGCGGGCAGCATCGTCATGCTCGTGGGCCCCTCAGGCTGCGGCAAGACCACCACGCTGAAGATGATCAACCGGCTCATCGAACCCACCGAGGGCCGGATCGTCATCGACGGCCAGGACGTGACCTCGATGAACGGCGACGAGCTGCGCCGCGGCATCGGCTACGTGATCCAGGCCGGCGGGCTGTTCCCGCACATGAGCGTGGCCACCAACATCGGCATGGTCCCGAAGATGCTCGGCTGGGACAAGCAGCGCATCGCCGCCCGCGTGGACGAGCTGCTCGAGCTCGTCTCCCTCGACCCGGCCGTCTACCGCGACCGGTACCCGAGAGAGCTCTCCGGGGGCCAGCAGCAGCGCGTCGGGGTGGCCCGCGCCCTGGCCGCGGACCCGCCCGTGCTGCTCATGGACGAGCCGTTCGGGGCCGTGGACCCCATCACCCGCCAGCGGCTCCAGGACGAGCTCATCAACATCCAGCACGAGCTGCAGAAGACCATCGTGTGCGTGACCCACGACTTCGACGAGGCGGTCAAGCTCGGCGACTGGATCGCGGTCTTCGACGAGGGCGCCCGGATCGTCCAGTACGACGCCCCGGAGCGCGTCCTGGCGGAACCGGCGGACGAGTTCGTGGAGGACTTCATCGGCTCGGGCGCGGGGCTCAAGCAGCTCACCCTCACCCGAGTCCGGGAGGTCGACCTCGTCCCCGCCGTGACCACCCGCCCCGGCGAGGACGTCCGGGCGGTGCTCGGGCGGGTCGACGAGGCGGGCACCCGGGACGTCGTCGTGGTCGACGATCGCGGCCGGCCGCTGTCCTGGCCCTCCCGCCGTCAGCTCGAGCGCTTCAGGACCGTCCCCGGGGAGCGCAACGACCGCCTGCCCCTCGTCGGCACGAGTTCCACGCTCAACGACGCGCTGGACACCATGCTCGTCTCCAGCATGGGGGCGGCGCTCGTGGTGGGGCCGCGGGACCGGTTCGAGGGCGTCATCTACGTCGAGACCGTCATGGCCGCGATCACCGAGGCCCGCCGGGCCGTGGCCGCGGAGGACGCGCCCCTCGGCCACAACACGGGTGAGATGCCCGCGGTCAGCGCGAGCCCGGGAGGCGGGGACCGATGAGCGCGCAGCCCGAGCGCCCCGCCGCCGCGGAGCCGGAGCCCGCCGACGACCCCGTGTCACGCCCGGCCGCGGCCGACCCGGACCAGCGCACCTGGAAGGGCCTGCTCCTGCAGCCCGTGGCGATCCTCGCGGCGCTGGGCCTGCTCGTGCTCTGGCTGACCACGGCGGAGCTCACCGAGACGGAGGCCGTGACCCTGAGCCCCGCATCGCTGTGGGCCCTGACCCTGGAGCACCTGCAGCTGACGGTCGTGGCCACGGTGGTGGTCCTGCTCATCGCGATCCCGGTCGGCATCCTCCTGACCCGCAGACCGTTGCGCTTCCTCACGGGCCCGGTCATCGCGCTGGCGAACGTCGGCCAGGCCGCCCCGGCGGTGGGCCTCGTCGTCCTGTTCGCCTTCTGGTTCGGCTTCGGCTTCCGGGCGGCCGTGGTCGCCCTGATCGTCTACGCGATCCTGCCCGTCCTGAAGAACACGATGGTGGGCCTCGACGGCGTGGACCGCAGCCTCGTCGAGGCGGGCCGGGGCATGGGGATGAGCGCCGCCGCGGTCCTGTTCCGGGTCGAGCTGCCCCTGGCCGTGCCCGTCATGCTGGCCGGCGTGCGCACCGCCCTGATCCTGGTGGTCGGCACCGCGACCCTCGCCACATTCATCAACGGTGGAGGGCTCGGGCTGCTGATCACCACCGGGGTCAACCTCAACCTCGTGCGGGTGCTGATCGCCGGCTCGATCCTCGTGGCGCTGCTCGCCCTCGCCATCGACTGGGTCGGCCGTGTCGTGGAGCACGTCGCGCGGCCGAAGGGACTGCGATGAGAACCTCCCGCGCCGCCGGCGGCGCCCTGCTGCTCTCCTGCGCCGGCCTGCTGCTGACCGGTTGCGGGCTCGAGCCGTCCACGGCCTACGTGCCCGACGCCGCGCCCGGCTCCATCCGGCCCGTCGAGGGCGCGGAGGGGACCGAGGTGCGGGTGACGTCCAAGAACTTCACCGAGCAGCTGATCCTCGGCAAGATCGGGGTGCTCGCGGTGCAGGCCGCCGGCTTCGAGACCGAGGACATCACCAACGTGCCCGGGTCCCAGCCGGTGCGCGAGCTCATGCTCTCCGGGGACGCCGATCTCACCTTCGAGTACACCGGCACGGCCTGGCTGACCTACCTCGGGCGGGCGGAGGGCATCCCGGACCAGCAGGAGCAGTGGCGGGCCGTGTACGAGGAGGACCTCGGCAACGGGCTGACGTGGGGCGCCCCGGCGGCCCTCAACAACACCTACGCCATGGCCGTGCGCTCCGAGTACGCCGAGGCCAACGACCTGGCGACCGTCTCGGACATCGCGGACCTGCCGGTGGCCGAGCGGACGTTCTGCGTGGAGTCGGAGTTCAACTCCCGCAGCGACGGGATGACCCCCCTGCTGGCCCACTACGGCCTGGACCGCGGCAGCGAGGTGCCCGAGGGCAACATCGGCATCTACGACACCGGCGCGATCTACTCGGCGACCGACGACGGGGAGTGCAACTTCGGGGAGGTCTTCTCCACGGACGGCCGCATCCCGGCCCTGGACCTGACCGTGCTCGAGGACGACCGGCAGTTCTTCCCCGCCTACAACGCCGCCCCCGTCTTCAGCACGGAGCTGCTGGACGAGTTCCCAGCGCTCGAGCAGGTCCTGGAGCCGATCGCCGCGGCGCTCACCGACGACGTGATGCAGGAGCTCAACCGGCAGGTGGACGTCGAGGGGCGGGACCCGGCCGACGTCGCCTACGAGTGGATGATCTCCGAGGGGTTCATCGTCGAGCCCTGAGCCCCGCCCGCCGGGCCGCCCCGGGCCGGCTCGCACAGGCCCAGCAGCCGGGCCGCCGCGGGCCGGGCGTCCTGCTCCTCCTGCCACAGGGAGCGGGCCACCGCCTTGGAGACCGCCTGCGGGGAGATGCCGAGCTCGGCGGCCACGGCCTTCTGCTGGCCGCGGGCCCCCGGCACGAGCAGGTCGACCACGCGCCACTCCGCGTCGCTGCGCTCCGCCACGATCCGGCCCAGCAGCCGCAGCACGGCCTGCGCCTGCGCCGCGGCGGGCGCGTCCTCGGCGACCACGCGCACCGGCACCCGGCCCGCGGCGGCCTCGGCGGCGGCGCGCGCGTGCGCCGTCCCGGGGCCGTCGGCGCGCAGGCCCGTCCGGCCCTCCGGGTCGGTCGCCGTCTCCAGCCGGACCGGCCCCACCCCGACCCCCACGCTCCAGGCCGATCCGCGCAGACCGGCGAGCGCGGCCGCGACCGCGGCGCCGGGATCGGCGGTGATGCCCTGCACCGCGTGCGCCCGGGCGCGCTGGAACGGCACCACGGTCTCGAGGTCCGCGAGGCGGCGCAGGAGGCCCGGCACGAGGTCGCCCGCCTCGCGGCGGCGCTGGTCCAGGGTCACGACGTACACGGTCCCAGTATCGGGCACGGGGGCCGCGGGGGAGCGGGGGCGCGGCGGGGACTCACTCCCAGAACCGCGGCTCGATGTCGACCCCCTGCACGATGAGCTCGTCCTCGAGGGGCTCCCGGCACACCACGGGCAGGCGCAGGCAGCCGATGCGGTCGTCGGGGCCGAAGTAGGCGGTGAGCCGGTCGAAGCCCTGCCGGAACGAGGCCAGCTCCTTGGCCGTGGCGGCGACCTCCGCCAGGTCGGCGTCGGAGCCGAGCACCCAGAAGGAGTCCGGGTCGGTCAGCTGGAGCAGTCCCACGGCCGCCCCGGCGTCATTGTTCTCGGTCCCGGCCCAGCCCGGGACCCGCAGCCACCCGCCCGGTGCCGCCGCGCCCAGGGCCGGCGCCAGGGGGTCGTACTCCCACGCCCGGGCCTGCTGCAGCCACGCGGGCGGCGCCGGGAGGTAGAGCGGGCCGTCGAGGTCCACGGGCCACCGGGCGGCGGCGAACGCCCCGGCGTCCACGCGGTCCCAGAACTGCTCCGCGGTGAGGTCGGTGCCCACGCTGTTGAGCGCCGCCCCGGGATCGTCCTGGTGCATGCCGTGCCAGTAGGTGGGGCGGGTCCGGACGTCGGCGCGCCGCAGCAGGGCGTCCAGCTCCTCCAGGTGGGCCGGCTCGCCGAGCACCACCGTCCTGGACTCGAAGTGCAGGACGTAGGGCACGCGCTCGGTGCTCACGGCAGCCCCGCGGGCCGTCCGCGGCGGCACAGCCGCGTGAAGCGGCCGAGCACCTGCAGCGCCTCCGGGGTGGCGGGCAGGTAGTCCGTCAGGGCGGGGGAGCGCACCACCACGGCGCACCACTGCCCCCGGGAGACCGCCACGTTGAGCCGGTTGGGGGAGAGCAGGAACTCCATCCCGCGGGGGCCGTCGGCCGCGGAGGCGGCCATCGACACGATCACGACGGGGGCCTCCTGGCCCTGGAACCGGTCGACGGTGCCCACCCGGACCCCGCCGCCGTCCTCGTCCCGCAGGCCCGCGGCGGCGAGCTCCCGGCCGATCAAATCGACCTGGGCGTTGTACGCGGCCACCACGAGCACGTCCTCGGGCGCCAGCGGCACGGGGGGTGCCCCCGGACCGGAGCGCCACGGCGTCCCGGCGAACTCGTGCACCAGCTCCACGACGCGCCGGGCCTCCTCGGGGGAGGCCGTGCGGTTGCCGGTGTGCTCGACGTAGCAGGTGCGCAGGCCCGGGGCCACGCCGGTGAGCTCTCGGCGGCCCGCGGCCGGGGCGGACCCGAGCCGCCCGGCGTAGGAGAGCTCGGAGACCGGTTCGCACAGGGCCGGGTGCATCCGCCACGTGCGGTCCAGGAAGTAGCCGTGCTCGGCGGGCAGGGTGGGCGAGCCGTGGGAGAGCCAGCCCAGCGCCGACTCGTCCACGGGCAGGGGGTGGGTGCCCTGCGAGACCTGCGGCAGCTGCTGCGGGTCGCCCAGCAGCAGCAGGCGCCGCGCGGCCCGGGACACGGCCAGGGTGTTGGCCAGCGAGTACTGCCCGGCCTCGTCGACCACGAGCAGGTCCAGGGCCTCGTCCTCGAGGTGCTTGGCGTTGGAGAAGTCCCACGCGGTGCCGCCCACCACGGCGCCGCCGTCCGCCAGGAACGCGGCGAAGTCCTTCCCCGGGACGTCGCGCCACGGCGTCTCCCGGTCCGCGGGCCGGCCCGAGGGCGGCTTCTTGCCGACGCGCTCGGGGGCGACCCCGCCCTTCTCGAGCACCCCGGTGAGGAGGTTCTCGACGACGGCGTGGGACTGCGCCACCACGCCGATCCGCCAGCCGGCCTCCACGAGCCGGCCGATCACGTGGGAGCCGAGGAACGTCTTGCCGCTGCCCGGGGGCCCCTGGACGGCGAGGAAGCTGCGGTCGAGCGAGCGCAGGGCACGCACCACGGCGTCGATCGTGCCGTCGGGGCCGTCGTGCGGGCGGGGCAGGGGGCTGCCGTCCGCGGGCCGCGGCGCCCGGCGCTGCAGCAGCTCGAGGCCGGGCTGCCGCGGGAGCTCCGGCAGGGCGTCGGCCGTGCGGGCGGCGAGGGTCTGCAGGGACTCCTCGAGGGAGCGGGTGGCGATCGGCTGGGCCGGGCCCAGTGCGATCGGCAGCTCCGCCCAGGGCTCGGGAGCCGGGGCGTCCCGCGGCTTCTTCAGCCGTTCGCGCACGGTGAGCACCGCCGTGCCGTCCTCGTGCTCCTCGACGTGCTCGAGGGCGGCGGTCCAGTCCCCGGCGCGGCCGCTGCCGCGCGGGGCGGCGTCCTCGGCCAGGTGCGCGGGCACGGGGGCCCCGTACATCAGGAACAGCCCGGCGGTGCCGGGTCTGGGGGTGGAGCCCTCGCCGAACCGGCCCGCGAGGCGCAGGAGCCGGGTGGGTGCGGCGCTGCTGCGCTTGCCCGGGTCCTTCGCCCAGTCCTCCAGGACCTCCGCGCGCCGGACCACGAACACGTCGCGGGTGTCCTCCCAGTCCTCCACGGGGCCCTCGAGGCGGTCGAAGTGGGACCACCAGTACTGCTTGCGCTCGCGCCGGTGGTAGCCGGTGGCGGAGGCGACCATCGCGACGGCCGTGCGCTGCTCCTCGGTCAGGACGTCCCGCGCGGACGGGTCGTCCAGGTGCTCGTGCAGGCGCTGCTCGGCACCGGTCATCCCGGCGTCCGGCAGCTCCTCGGGCAGCTCGAGCCGCTCCTGGGCGGGGCGCGGCGGGTGGTCCGCCGGGTCCGGGGAGATCCCGGCGAGGCCCAGCAGCCAGTCCCGCAGCCGCAGGGTCGAGAGGCAGTCGTAGGCGTTGTAGTCGGCGATCCCGGCCAGCAGCCGCGCCGCGTCCTCCTCCCGCCCGGCCGCCCGGGCCGTGCACCAGTCGGCGTAGGCGACCACCGACGCACCGGCGTCCACGACGTCCCCGGTGCGCAGGTGCTCGCCCATGTAGAGCGGCTCCAGCTTCTTGATGGAGTACGAGCTCTCCGACAGCCGCAGGCTTCCCCGCACCGTGTCGTAGAGGTCCACCAGCACGTTCTCGCGCAGCAGCTCGTCCACGGCGTCCTCGCCCACCGCGTGCACGAGCGAGAGCCGGCGCAGGGCCGCCTTCTCGTAGTTGGCGTAGTGGTAGACGTGCATGCCGGGGAAGCGCCGGCGCCGTTCGGCCACGTAGTCGAGGAACGCCCGGAGCGCGTCCCGCTCCTGGGCCCGGGAGTGCGCCCAGAACGGCCGGAAGACGGGGGCGGCGCCGGGCTCCGGGGGCTGCTCCACGACGCCGAACAGGTACTCGAGCCCCCAGGACGTCGGGTCCCCCGGGTCCTGCCACAGCGGGTCGCCCTCGAAGTCGAAGAACACGTCCCCGGCGTCCGGGGCGGGCAGCCGCCGCACGGGGTCCGTGGCGGTGACCCGGTAGGCGACCCGGCGGGTCCCCCCGTCCTTCCGGTACTCGACCGAGCCGTCCTCCCCGCCCCGGCCGGTCTGCATGGCAGCCTGGTCCCGCAGCCGCCGCAGCGCGGCGGGGAGCCGCCGGTCCTCCAGCAGCGCGAGCTCGTCGACGGTGCGCACGCCGTGCCGGTCGCGCAGCGTGCGGCGCACCCGCACGGACAGCCCCGCCGTCAGCAGCAGGTCCCGGTGCTCGGCGACGGCCCGGGCGCAGTGCTCGCACCGGCCGCAGCGGGCGACGTCGTCGTCCTGCCAGTCCACGGGCCCGGTCCGCGCCCGGTGCGCGGCGGCGGCCGCGACGAACCGCTCCCGGCGCTCGCGGTAGACCGCCAGGTGCTCGGAGACGGGGAAGACCGCCTCCCGCTGGTCGCCGAGGACCAGGGTGACCTCGGGGGCCACGTCCACCCCGGCCCGCTCGAGCTGGTCGGCGTAGGCGGCGAGCTGGAGCAGGGCGGTGACCTTGGCGTGCCGGGCGAGCTTGGTGTCGTGCACCGCGTACGCGCCGTCCGGGCGGCGGACGAGGAAGTCGGCGCGGCCGTGGAAGGCACCGTCGAAGAAGGAGGCCTGGAAGACCACGTCGGCGCCCGCGCGCAGGGCGTCCAGGGACTCGGCGTGCTTGGCGGTCAGCTCGTCCCGGTCCATCCGCCGGGCCGGCTCGACCTCGTGCACCCCCCGTCCGGTCGCCGCGTCCCACGGGCCGAACGCCGCCAGGTGCGCGGCCAGGACCCGGTGCTCGTGGGCGTCGCCCAGCTCGGCCGTGCGGGCGAGCATCGCGTCCCGCTCCGGGGCCCGGCGCGGCGCCCGCCCCAGCTTCTCGTCCAGGACGCACAGGCTCGCGTAGGGGCACTCGGCCGCGCGCACCAGGTCGCTCGCGGAGAAGACGAGGTCCGCCTCGGGGCCCAGCAGGAACATGCGCATCCTTCCGACGGCGCCGGGTCCGTCCCGGGTCCGCGTCCATCGAACCACAGGGACCGGACGTCACAAGGAGGGCGGGACCGGCAGCGCAGGACGGGGATCGGCCGGCAGGTCCTCGGACCTGCCGGCCGACTCCCGGGGGCCGGTGACCGGCCCGCCGGGATGGACCGGGAGAGATCGATGGGATGCGGCGCGGGTGGGGGGACCCCCGCCGCCACCGGGCACCTCGCGGGTGCGCTCCGGCGACCTCGATCCCGGTCGGCGGCCCGGATGCCGATGGGGGGATGCATCCTGGGGCCGTCGGGCCGGCTGAGCCGGCCGATCCCAATATAACGAAATTCATGGAATCCCTGTAGGGCGCACGTCACGCGCCGACCCGGGTCGGGCCCGGGGCCCCGGACGCGCGGGGGCCGGGGACCCTCCGGTCCCCGGCCCCCGCGCGTGCCCGTCCGCTCAGTCGGTGGACGGGGCCTTCTCCTCGGCCTCGGCGGCCGAGTCGTAGTGGGACTGCTCGAAGCGCTCGCGGGCCTCCTCGACGAGGCGCTCGGCGGTCTCCCGGCCCTCCCAGCCCTCGCCCTTGACCCACTTGTTGGGCTCGAGGTCCTTGTAGCGCTCGAAGAAGTGCTGGATCTCCTTGAGCTTGTACTCGTCGATGTCGTCGAGACCCTGGATGTGGTCGTAGCGCTTGTCCGTGGACACGCACAGGATCTTCGCGTCCCCGCCGGCCTCGTCGTTCATGTTGAACACGGCGATGGGGCGCGACTCCACGAGCACGCCCGGGACGATCTCGAAGTCCAGGAGCACGAGGGCGTCCAGGGGGTCGCCGTCCTCGCCCAGGCTGTCCTCGAAGTAGCCGTAGTGCGCGGGGTACTGCATCGACGTGAACAGGACGCGGTCCAGGCGGAGGCGGCCGGTCTCGTGGTCGATCTCGTACTTGACGCGCGATCCCCGGGGGATCTCGATGGTGACGTCCAACTCCATGGTGCTTCTCCTCGTGCTGGATGGGCCCGGAAGGGCCGGAAAGGGCTGACAGCGGCCGAGCGCGGCCGCACCACCCTGGGCGGGGTGGGGCAGATCCGAGACCCACGATAGCGGCGGCCCCGCGGGCGGCGGTAACCGTCCGGCCCGCCACGGGGCCGCGCCCGGCCCGCCGCGGCGCCGCTCCGGGGCCGGCGCCGGAGCCGCCGCGGCGCCGCGGACCGGGCCACAATGGGGGCATGAGCAGTCCCCGACGCCACGGTCCCCCCGCCGGGCGACGGCGGCCGCGGGCCCGTCCGGGCCCCGGTCACCGCGCCCTGACGGCGCTGCTCGCCGCCGGCTGCGTGGGCGTGGCGGGCTGGCTGCACCCCCACTGGGCCCCCGCGCTGGGCCTGGGCGGGGACGACCTCCCGGCGGCCCGCGTCCTCCCCGCGGAGGCGCCCGCCCCCGCCGGGGCCGTTCCCCCCGACCCGGCCGCCCCCGTGCCCGGCGCCGCCGAGGTGGCCGCGGCGGTGGAGCCCGTGCTCGCCGGCACCGCCGGACGGCGCTCCGTCCTCGTGGCCGACGCCCTCACCGGGGAGCCGCTGCTCGAGCGGGACGCGGACGCGCCCCTGGTCCCGGCCTCCAACCAGAAGCTCGTCACGGCGCTGTCCCTGCTCACCCACGCCGATCCCGGCCGGCGCCTGCGCACCACGGTGGTCGAGGGGCCGGAGCCGGGCACGGTGGTGCTGGTGGCCGGCGGGGACACCCTGCTGAGCCCGGGCGGCTCCGACCCGGACGCCGTGCTGGGCCGGGCCGGGATCCGGACCCTGGCGCAGGAGACGGCCGAGGCGCTCGCCGAGCGCGGGGCGGCCGGGCCCACCGCCGTGCGGTGGGACGCGAGCCTGTTCGCCGGACCGGACGTCAACGAGGACTGGGTCTCGGGGGACGTCGCGGCGGGGCAGATCGGGCCGGTGGCGCCCATGGCGTTCTGGTCCCACCGCGTGCCCGCGGGGGAGGGCCCGTCGGCGGAGCGGCCCGTGGACGCGGCGCAGGACGTCGCCGAGGTCTTCGCGGCCGAGCTCGCGGCCCGGCTGCCCGGGGGCGGGGCGCCCTCCGTCCCCGCGGTCGCGCCCGGCCGGGCGCCCGAGGGTGCGGCCGAGCTGGCCGCCGTCGAGTCCGCGACCCTCGCCGAGCAGGCCGAGCTCATGCTGCAGGACTCCGACAACCACCTCGCCGAGGTCCTCTCGCGGCTCGCGGCCCGGGCCGCGGACCGGCCCGCGAGCATCGCCGGCGGCCGTGCCGCCGCGGCCGCGGCGCTCGAGGCGCACGGCGTCCCGGCGCCGGGCGCCGTGCTCTCCGACGCGTCCGGGATGTCCCTGCGCAACCGCATCCCCGCCCGCGCGCTCGAGCAGGTCGTGCGGGCCATGGTCACCGACCCCACGGGGGTGCTGACCCCCGGCGCCCGGGCGCTCCCGGTGGCCGGCGGCAGCGGGACCCTCGCCGGCCGGTTCGACGACGACGCCGAGCGCCCCGGGCGAGGCCTGGCGCGGGCGAAGACGGGCACGCTGAACTCCGTGGTCGCCCTCAGCGGGCACGTCAGCACGGACGGGGGGCGGCTGCTGACGTTCTCCGTGGTGCTCAACGAGGTCGCCGACCCCGCCGCCGCCCGGGACGCCGTGGACCGCGCGGTGGCGGCCCTGGCCCTCCTGTGACGGCCCGCGCCGGGCGCTCCCAGGCGCGTGTGGTTGCATGAGGCCATGAGCGCAGCACAACGACCGCCGGAGACGGACGCGCCCGGGATCGTCCGGTGGGACCTCGCGGCCTCAGCCGCCGCCCGGCTCACGCCGCCGGGGCCGAGGATGTCCGCCCGGGCCATGCAGGCGGCGGTGGCCTCCATGCGCCGCCACGCCGAGGCGTCCGTGGACCACGTCCACCGGATCACCGGGCTCGAGGCGGCGCGGGACCTGCGGGACTCCACCGTGCTGGTCGTGGACCGCGCCGGGTGGTCGAAGGCCAACGCCCAGGCCTTCGAGGTGCTCATGGAGCCGGCGGTCGAGGCCCTGCGCCGGCGCCGCCCGGAGCAGTTCGGCGCGGCCGCCACCGCCCTCGGCGGCACGGCCACCGCCATGGAGATGGCGGCGGTGCTCGGGTTCCTCTCCGCGAAGGTCCTGGGCCAGTACGACCCGTACGCCGGGCTGGTCTCCGCCGTGGCCGCGCAGCGGCACCCCGGCGGGCGGCTGATGCTCGTCGCGCCCAACATCCTCACGGTCGAGCGGGAGCTCAACGTCGAGCCGGAGGACTTCCGGCTGTGGGTCTGCCTGCACGAGCAGACCCACCGCGTCCAGTTCGCCGCGGCCCCGTGGCTGCGCGAGCACATGATCGAGCAGATCAACGAGCTCGCCGACTCCCTCATGGGGCACGCCGAGACCCTCGGGGCGCGGCTCACGGAGGCGGTCCGCGCCCTGCCCGGGCGCGGCGCGGGGGCGGAGGAGCCCCGGGCCTCCCTCGGCGTGGTGGGCCTGCTCATGGGGCGGCGGGAGCGGGAGGTGCTCTCCCACCTCACCGCCGTGATGAGCCTGCTCGAGGGGCACGCGAACTTCGTGATGGACGGGGTGGACGCCTCCGTGGTGCCCTCCGTGAAGACGATCCGGCGGCGCTTCGAGCGGCGCTCCGAGCTCCAGGGCAGCCTCGACCGCTTCGTCCGGCGCCTGCTCGGGATGGACGCGAAGATGCGCCAGTACAGCGACGGCCAGCGGTTCGTCACGACCGTGGTGGGGACCGTGGGGCTGGAGTCGTTCAACCGGATCTGGGAGGCCCCGGAGCACCTGCCCACGGAGGCCGAGATCCACGCCCCGGAGCGCTGGATCGAGCGCGTGCTGGGCCCGGGCGCACCGCCGCGCCGGCCCCTCCCCGCCCCGGAGCCGCCGGGAATGTGGTAGACACCACGCACCCCCGTTTGACATGCAGATTCATACACATTAGGGGTGGGGCGTCCCGCCTCGGAGACCTCGGTCACGGCGCGACACGCGGTAGGTCGGATCACCTTTGTGTGACAAAATCTTTACGTGAGCACAGAGAATATCGAACAGCAGGTCAAGCTGTACGGCCAGCCCCTGTCGGAGCGCTTCGGCACGGTCGTCCAGGCCTACGGCATCACGCAGCGGCGACTGGCCGAGGTCCTCGGCCTCTCCGCCCCCATGCTGTCGCAGCTCAACAGCGGCCGCCGGATCAAGATCGGCAACCCGGCGGTCTACGAGCGCCTGGTGATGCTGGAGCAGCGCATCGGCACCCCGGACATCGAGGAGGTCCTCGCCGCGGTCGAGGCCTCGCAGCCCGTGCTGTCGACCACGCAGATCCAGGCCGGCATCCACAGCGAGACCAACGCCGTGGCGGCCCTCGCCCACGTGGTCCCGCGGCAGGAGCTCGAGGCCGCCCTGGACCTGCTCGGCGAGACCGCCCCGACCCTCGCCAAGGTCGTGCGCCTGGCCGTGCGGGAGTCGCAGAACCAGCAGGCCGCGAGCGACCGCGAGGACGCCCGCCGGTGACCCAGTTCGCCCGCCGCGGCCGACTGTCCCCGGACGTCGCCGCGGGGCGGCGCCGTGTGCTCGACTCCGTCCGGCAGCACGTCCCCCGGACCTCCGCGGAGCCCCCGCTCGTGCTGGTGGCCTGCAGCGGCGGCCCCGACTCCCTCGCGCTGGCCGCCGCCGCGGCCCACTTCGCCCGGCGCGGCACGCTGCGCGTGGGCGCCGTGGTGGTCGACCACGGCCTCCAGGAGGACTCCGCGGCGGTCGCGGCCCGCGCCGCCCGCACGCTCGAGCAGACCGGGCTGGCGCCCGTCGTCGTCACGGCCGTGACCGTGCGCCGGGACGCGGGCGGCCCCGAGATGGCGGCCCGCACCGCCCGCTACGCGGGCATCGCGGAGGTCGTGGGGCGCACGGGCGCCGACGCCGTGCTGCTCGGGCACACCCTGGACGACCAGGCGGAGTCCGTCCTGCTGGGCCTCGCCCGCGGCTCCGGCACCCGCTCGCTGGCCGGGATGCCCCCCGTGCGCGAGCTCGACGGCGTCACCTACCTCCGCCCGTTCCTCGACCTCTCCCGCGCGCAGACCCTGGAGATCTGCGCCGCCGAGCAGCTCGAGCCCTGGCACGACCCCACGAACCAGGACACCACCCTGATGCGCTCCCGGGTCCGCCACCGCGTGCTCCCGCTGCTGGAGGACGAGCTCGGCCCCGGTCTGGCCCGTGCACTGGCCCGGTCCGCCGCGATCCTCGGCCCCGACGCGGACTACCTCGACGGCGCCGCGGGGGAGCTGCTCGAGCGCGCCCGCGCCGCCGCCCCGGAGCTGCCCGGCTCCCTGGCCCTCGACCTCGCCACGGTGCGGGCCGCGCACCCCGCGCTACGCCGCCGCGCCCTGTCGGCGGCCGTGGTCGCCGCCGGCGGACAGACCCCGGCCTACGAGCGGCTCGGCGCGCTGGACGAGTTCGCCGCCGGGCACGGGGCCGCGGGGCCCGTGCAGATGGCGGGTAAGGTGTCGGTGTGGCGCCGCCGCCCGACGGCGGGCACCCGTGGCCCGGGGCACCTGGAGCTCGTCCGCCCGCGGCCCGCGAGCGCCACCCGACCCGCATCCGCATCACCCGAGGAGCGCCGTGAAGGCTGAGGACGTCCAGGGGGATCTCACCGAGGTCCTGTACAGCAAGGAAGACATCGACACGAGGATCGCCGAGCTGGCGGCCGCCGTGGACGCCGACTACCAGGGCCGGGACGTCCTGCTCGTGGGCGTGCTCAAGGGTGCGGTGATGGTCATGGCCGACCTGTGCCGGGCGCTCCAGGGCCAGTACCCCATGGACTGGATGGCCGTGTCCTCCTACGGCTCCGGGACCAAGTCCTCGGGCGTGGTCCGCATCCTGAAGGACCTGGACACGGACCTCACGGGGCGGGACGTGCTCATCGTGGAGGACATCATCGACTCGGGCCTGACCCTGTCCTGGCTGCGCGCCAACCTCGAGTCCCGCGGCACGGCCTCGGTGGAGATCTGCGCCCTGCTGCGCAAGCCCGAGGCCGCGAAGACCTCCATCGACGTCAAGTACGTGGGCTGGGACATCCCCAACGAGTTCGTGGTGGGCTACGGGCTCGACTACGCCGAGAAGTACCGCAACCTCGACTGCATCGCGACCCTGGCGCCGCACGTCTACGAGTGAGCCGGCGCCCCCGGCGGGCGTGCGCCGCGGCGGTTCCCGGGCCGGGTGTCCGCTGACAGGGAACTCCCGGCCCGTCCGGGGCCCGACCCCGAGTCCGGGCTGTACATTGTAGGTCTGCGTCCCCTGGACCTCCGGCCCTGGGCGGGCACGGGCTCGAGGGGGCCCGGACAACCATCCACGGGAGGATCAGCGGCTTGGCCACGGCGAAAAAACCCAACAACTTCTTCAGAGGACCCTGGTTCTGGGTCCTGCTGGCCGCTCTGATCCTCTTCCCCCTGGTGGGCACGCTCACCACGGGCTCCTCCGGGCGCGTGGACACCAACGTCGGCCTGCAGCTGCTCCGCGAGGGCCAGGTCGCCGAGGCGAAGATCTACGACGGCCAGCAGAAGGTCGAGCTCCAGCTGGAGGAGGACCTCTCCCTCGACGGCCGCGACCTCGGGCGCAGCGTCGAGTTCTACTACGTCACCCCGCGCGGGGAAGAGGTCGTCGACGCGATGAACGCGGCGGACCTCCAGGGGTTCACGGACCAGCCCGTCGAGTCGAACTGGTTCACCAGCCTCCTCGGCTTCATGCTGCCGTTCCTGATCATCCTCGCCATCTTCTGGTTCGTGTTCTCCCGGATGCAGGGGGGCGGGTCCCAGGTCATGCGCTTCGGCCGCTCGCGGGCCAAGATGTTCGACAAGGACAACCCCACGGTGACCTTCGCCGACGTCGCCGGCGCGGACGAGGCCGTGCAGGAGCTCGACGAGATCAAGCAGTTCCTGGTGGAGCGGGAGCGCTTCACCGCCCTCGGCGCGAAGGTGCCCAAGGGCGTGCTGCTCTATGGCCCTCCCGGCACCGGCAAGACCCTGCTCGCGCGGGCGGTGGCCGGCGAGGCCGGCGTGCCCTTCTTCTCGATCTCCGGCTCCGACTTCGTCGAGATGTTCGTGGGCGTGGGCGCCTCCCGGGTCCGCGACCTGTTCCAGCAGGCCAAGGAGAACGCGCCGGCCATCATCTTCGTGGACGAGATCGACGCCGTGGGCCGTCAGCGCGGCGCGGGCATGGGCGGCGGCAACGACGAGCGCGAGCAGACCCTCAACCAGCTGCTCGTCGAGATGGACGGCTTCGACGCCACCACCAACGTCATCCTGATCGCCGCGACCAACCGCCCCGACGTCCTGGACCCGGCGCTGCTGCGCCCGGGCCGCTTCGACCGCCAGATCGGCGTGGAGGCCCCCGACATGAAGGGCCGCCTGCAGATCCTCCGGGTGCACTCGCAGGGCAAGCCGCTCGCGGACAACGTGGACCTCGCCGCCGTGGCCAAGCGCACCCCCGGCTTCACGGGCGCCGAGCTCGCCAACGTGATGAACGAGGCCGCGCTGCTGACGGCCCGCTCCCACGCCCAGCTCATCGACGACCGCGCCGTGGACGAGGCGATCGACCGGGTCATCGCCGGTCCGCAGAAGCGCAGCCGGATCATGAAGGAGCTCGAGCGCAAGGTCACCGCCTACCACGAGGGCGGGCACGCGCTCGTGGCCGCGGCCCTGCGCAACACGGACCCGGTCACGAAGATCACCATCCTGCCCCGCGGCCGGGCCCTGGGCTACACCATGGTCATGCCCATGGACGACAAGTACTCGACCACCCGCAACGAGCTGCTCGACCAGATGGCCTACGCCATGGGCGGGCGCGCGGCGGAGGAGATCGTGTTCCGGGACCCGTCCACCGGCGCGTCCAACGACATCCAGAAGGCCACCGACACGGCCCGCAAGATGGTCACCCAGTACGGCATGAGCGCCCGCGTGGGCTCGATCAAGCTGGGCGGGGACAGCTCCGAGCCGTTCCTCGGCCGGGACGCCGCCGGCTCGGGCCGGGATTACTCCGAGCGCACCGCCGCGATCGTCGACGAGGAGGTGCGGGCCCTGCTGGACCAGGCCCACGACGAGGCGCACGCGATCCTCATGGACAACCGTCCCGTCCTCGACCGGCTCGCCCTCGAGCTGCTCGAGAAGGAGACGCTCAACGAGGCGCAGATCGCGGACCTCTTCCACGACATCCGCAAGCGGGACCTGCGGCCCGTGTGGCTGTCCAAGGACACCCGGCCGCTCTCCGAGGACCCGCCCGTGGTCACGCAGGCCGAGCGCGAGGAGGCCCGGCGGCTGCACGCCCAGGACCCCGCGACCCTGGCCCCGCAGGACCAGGCGGCCGCCGCGAAGCCGGAGCACCCCCTCGAGGTCCCGGAGCGCGGGCACTCGGTGCCCCCGGGGGAGGGGGCGGGCTCCTCGAGCACCACCGGACCCTCCGCGGAGCGCGCCCCGGGGGCCGGCACGGACTGAGCCGGGCCTAGGATGGAGCGACAGCCGGTCGCGTCCGCCGACTCCCGTCCCGTCCGGCAGACCCCGCCGCACCGGCAGATCCCGAAGGAGGGCGCGTTGCCCCACGAGGCCCGCACGAAGCAGACGAGCGCGCACGACCTGCGCGCGGAGGCGTTCGACCCGCCGTACCCCGACCCCGCCCCCGCGCTGGAGGCCGGCGCCGGGGCGGTCGACCAGCCGCGCGTCGCGGCGGCCGTGCGCGAGCTGCTGCTGGCGATCGGCGATGACCCGGACCGGGACGGCCTGCAGGGCACCCCGGGGCGCGTGGCGCGGGCGTACGCGGAGATGTTCGCGGGCCTGCACCAGGACCCCGCCGAGATCCTCGGGACGACCTTCGACATCGGCCACTCCGAGATGGTCCTCGTCAAGGACATCCCCTTCTACTCGACCTGCGAGCACCACCTCGTCCCGTTCCACGGGCACGCCCACGTGGGCTACATCCCCGGCCACGACGGGATGGTCACCGGCCTGAGCAAGCTCGCCCGCCTCGTGGACCTCTTCGCCCGCCGGCCCCAGGTCCAGGAGCGGCTGACCACCCAGGTGGTGGAGGCGATCATGGAGCACCTCCAGCCGGCCGGGGTGATCGTGGTGGTCGAGTGCGAGCACCTGTGCATGTCCATGCGCGGGGTGCGCAAGCCGGGCGCCAAGACCGTCACCTCGGCCGTGCGCGGACAGCTGCGCGAGCCCGCCACCCGCGCCGAGGCGATGAGCCTCATCCTGGGGCGCTGAGCACATGACGACCCCCCTCCGCACCGACCCCGCGCACCGGCCCTCCGGCTGGGGCTCCTTCGAGAACCTGCCCACCGGGCGCACGCTGGTCATGGGCATCCTCAACGTCACCCCCGACTCCTTCAGCGACGGCGGCGAGCACGCCGGGCACGAGGCCGCGATCGCGCACGGGCTGCGCATGCTCGCCGAGGGCGCCGACATCGTCGACGTCGGGGGCGAGTCCACCCGGCCCGGCTCCGAGCGGATCGACCCCGCCGAGGAGCGGCGCCGGATCCTGCCCGTGGTCGAGGCCCTCGCCGCCGCGGGCGCGGTGCTCAGCGTCGACACCCTCCACGCCGGGACCGCCGAGGCCGTCCTGGACGCCGGGGCGCACATCGTCAACGACGTCTCGGGGCTGCGCGCGAGCCAGGACATGATCGACCTGGTCGCCGAGCGGCAGGCCCCCTACGTCCTCATGCACGCCCGCGGCCTGCCCGACGTGCAGGACTCCCGGGCCGTCTACCACGACGTGGCCGGGGAGGTGCTCGGGGAGCTCGAGGCGCTGACGGAGCGCTGCCTGGCCGCCGGCCTGGCCCCCGAGAAGCTGGTCCTGGACCCCGGGCTGGGCTTCGACAAGCGCGGGGCGCAGAACTGGGAGCTGCTCCGGGCGCTGCCGCGCTTCACGGCCACCGGCCACAAGGTGCTCGTGGCGGCGTCCCGCAAGCGCTTCCTCGGCACCCTGCTCGAGCAGGACGGCGCACCGCGCCCCGCGGCCGGGCGGGACGCGGCGACGGCCGCGATCAGCGGGCTGTCCGCCCACGCGGGCGCGTGGTGCGTGCGCGTCCACGCCGTGCGCCCGAGCGCCGACGCCGTGGCCGCCGCGCACGCCTGGCGCGGCGTGGAGCCGGCCCTGCTGCGCCCCGCCGCCGACGCCGGCGTGCTGCCGGCGTCCTCCGGAGCGGACCGGTGAACCGCGTGCCGCGCGAGGACGCGGACGCCGCCCGGATGCGCGCCGGGGACCGGGCCGGCCGCCAGCACGTCCCGGTGTCCACCACCAGGGCCCCCGACCGCCGGGACCGGATCAACCTCCTGGGCATCGGCGCGGTGGGCTACCACGGCGTCTTCGACCAGGAGAAGCGCAGCGGCCAGCCCTTCTTCGTGGACCTCGTCATGTACCTGGACCTGGCCGCGGCGGGGGCCTCGGACGACGTCGCCCTGACCGCCCACTACGGCGAGGTCGCCGAGGAGGTGCGGGACATCGTCATCGGCCCCAGCGTCAACCTGCTCGAGACCCTCGCCGACCAGGTCGCCCGGCGGCTGCTCGCCCGCTTCCCGCTCGACGCGGTGGAGGTCACCGTGCACAAGCCCAAGGCGCCCATCGAGGTGACGTTCTCCGACGTCTCCGTCACGATCTACCGGGAGCGCTGAGGTGGGCACCCGGGCCGTCCTCGCCCTCGGCGCCAACCTCGGCGACCGGGAGGCCACCCTCCGCGGCGCCGCCCTCGAGCTGGCCGCCCACCCGCGGATCACGCTGGTCCGCGCCTCGCCCATCGTGCGCTCCCGGCCGGTCGGCGGACCGGCCGGCCAGGGGGACTACCTGAACGCGGTCGTCGAGGTGGAGACCGAGCTGAGCCCCTTCGGGCTGCTGCGGGCGTGCCAGGAGGTGGAGGAGCGCCACCACCGGACCCGGACGCAGCGCTGGGGCCCGCGCACCCTCGACGTCGACATCGTGGTCTACGGGGACCTGCGCCTGGACGAGCCGGACCTCACCGTGCCCCACCTGCGCGCCGGCACCCGCGCGTTCGTGCTCGTGCCCTGGGCCCTCATGGACCCCGGCGCGACGCTCGAGGGGCGCAGCGTCGCCGAGCTGGCCCGCCGGGCAGAGGACCTCGGCGGACTGGGGCCGGACACGATCCCCCTGCTGCCCGAGGACCCCGCTCCCAGCGGGGACGGGGACTGAGGGGGAGCCGCCGTGCACGTGCTCACGGTCCCGGCGCTGCTGATGTGCGCCGCCGCCGCCGGCGCCGTCGGCTGGACCGCCAACCGGCTGTCCACGGGCGCGGGCGGGCCGCTGCTGATCCTGCCGTGGGCCTCGCTCGCGGCCCTCGCCGCCGTGGCCGCGGCCCTGCTGGTGCTGGGCGTGCGGGTCAAGCGGCACCAGGACGGAGCGCGCCCGGAGCGTTTCGACCCGCTCGTGGCCGCCCGCACCGCGGCCGGCGCGCAGGCGGCGGCCTGGGCGGGGGCGATGCTGACCGGCTGGCACGCCGCCGTGGCCGTCGAGCAGCTCGCGCTGGTCTCCGTGCGCTCCGAGCAGGGCCCGCTGTGGGCCAGCCTGGTGCACGCCGGGGCCGGGCTCGTGCTCGTGGTGGTGGGCTGGATCGTGGAGGGCTTCTGCAAGCTGCCGCCGGACGATCCCGACGCGGAGGAGGGCGCCGAGTACCGTAGGGGGCGGCAGAAGGAGCTTCCCGAGGGAGAAGGTGGTTATGCCCGAGAGATCCGCCCACGAGCCCGTCGGCGGCCCCGTGGCGGGGACGCCCGGTGACCGGGTGCCCCTGAGCAACCCCGCGATCGACCCCGAGGGCCTGGCCTGGACCCGGGTCTCGCCCAAGCACCTCTCCGTGGTGGTGCTCTCCACCCTCCTCAGCACCCTCTTCTGGCTCGCCGCCCTCGGCTGGCCGGCGGTGCTGGCGGCCACGGGCGTCTGGTCCGGCGCCCCCCTGGGCCTGCTGCTGCTGCCGCCCGCGGCCGTCCTGGCGGCCGGGCTGCTCTCCGTGCTCCTGGCCCCGCGGCGGGTCCGGGCGATCGGCTACGCCGAGCGCGGCGAGGACCTGCTCGTGCGGCGCGGCCTGCTCTACCAGCGGGTCACGGTGATCCCCTACGGCCGGATGCAGTACGTGGACGTGTCGGTCTCCCCGCTGCAGCGCAGCTTCGGCCTGGCCACCGTGAAGCTGCACACCGCCGCCGTGGGCAGCCACGCCGAGATCCCGGGGGTGGAGCACGCCGAGGCGTCCCGGCTGCGCGAGCGGCTCACCGCGCGCGGCGAGGCCCTCCTGGCGGGCCTGTGAGCGCTGCCCCCGCCCCCGCGCCGGCCCCGCAGTGGCACCGTGTCCACCCGCTGACCCCGGTGGTCAAGGGGTGGCTCGCGATGGTCGTGATCGCGGGCGCCTTCGTCAACATCCTCCTCGACGACTTCCTCAACGCCTTCCTCGGCCGCGGGGACGCCGTGCCGCCCCAGGACTTCGACCCGGCCCGGATGGGCGCCGTCTTCTGGTGGGTGCTGGCCGGGCTCGTGGCGTTCGTGCTCCTCGTGTTCGCCGCGGCCGTGCTGGTCTCCTGGTGGTTCACCCGCTACCAGGTGACCCCGGAGCACGTGCGGATCCGCTCCGGGGTGCTCTTCCGGCAGGAGCGCCAGGCGCGGCTGGACCGGGTGCAGGCCATCGACATCCACCGCCCGTTCCTGCCCCGGCTGCTGGGGCTGGCGGAGCTGAAGTTCGAGGTGGCCGACGCCGGGCAGTCCGCGGTGTCCCTGTCCTACCTCACCCACCCCCAGGCGCGCGTGCTGCGCGGGGAGCTGCTGGGCCGGCTCGGCCTGGCCGCCCCGGGCCAGGACCCCGCCGCCCCGGCGCCCGGCGCGGCGCCCGGCGCGCCCGTGCGGCGACCGGCCCCCTGGGCGGTCACCGGGGACCAGGAGCGCCCGGTGCTCGGCGTGCCGGTGCCGCGGCTGATCGGCTCCGTGCTCGCCTCGGGCTCGTCGGTCGCCCTGGCCGTGCTGCTGGCCGCCGCACCGGCCGCCCTGCTGGTGGACGCCCGTGCCGCCCCGGCGATGCTCGCCGCCTGGCTGCCCGGGCTGATCAGCTTCGGGGCCGTCTCCTACCGCCGGGTCGAGCAGGGCTACCACTTCCGGCTGCTGCGCGTCCCCGAGGGCATGCGCGTGCGCTACGGCCTGTTCAGCGTCCGCTCCCAGACCGTCCCGGCGGGGCGGATCCAGGCGGTGGGCGTGGACCAGCCGCTGCTCTGGCGGCCCTTCGGCTGGTACCGGGTGCGGGTCAACGTGGCCGGCTACGGGCCCGCGGCGGGGGAGGGCGACGCCATGCGCTCGACCCTGCTGCCCGTCGGCACCCTGCCCCAGGTGCACCAGGTCCTGCACCTCGCGCTGCCCGGCGCCCGGGACGGTGACCTCGCCGCGCTGCTGCGGGAGGGCCTGCACGGCCTGGGCGCGCAGGGCCGGTTCACCACCTCTCCGCGCCGGGCCCGGTGGCTCGACCCCCTCGTGCACCGCCGGACGGGCTTCGCCGCGACCGAGGACGTCCTCGCGGTCCGGTCCGGGCGGCTGAGCCGGCGCACCGCCGTGCTGCCGCACGAGAAGACCCAGTCGGTGGCCGTGAGCCAGGGCCCGCTCGAGCGGGCCCTGGGGCTCGCCGACGTCCAGCTGCACTCCACGCCGGGGCCCGTGAGCGTCATGGTCCCGCATCTCGACGCCGGGGACGCCCGGGCGCTCGCCGCGGCCCAGGCGGTGCACGCGGCCGGGGCCCGTAGACTGGCCGACGGCCCGAGCCACCCCCACACCCCCCGCCAGGAGAGACCATGAGCCACCCGTCCGACCGCCCGGGACGCCTCGGGGTCGGGGTCGTCAGCGCCGGGAAGGTGGGCGCCGTCCTGGGCGCCGCGCTGCGCGCCGCCGGCCACGCCGTCGTCGGCGTCAACGCCGTCTCCGAGGCCAGCCGGGACCGGGCCGAGGCCCTCCTGCCCGGCGTGCCCGTCCTCGAGGTCCCGTCCGTGCTCGAGCGCGCCGAGCTCGTGCTGCTCGCCGTGCCCGACGACGAGCTGCCCGGGCTCGTGCAGGGCCTCGCCGACGCCGGGCTGTGGCAGGCCGGGCAGCTCGTGGTGCACACCGCGGGCCGCTGGGGCACCCGTGTCCTGGACCCGGCCCGCCGGCTCGGGGCGATCCCGCTCGCGATCCACCCGGCCATGACCTTCACGGGCATGAGCCTGGACCTTGCCCGGCTGAGCGACTGTTCGTTCGGGATCACGGCCCCGGGACCGGTGCTGCCCATCGCCCAGGCGCTGGTGGTCGAGATGGGCGCCGAGCCGGTGGTCGTCGCGGAGGCCGACCGCCCGCTCTACCACGCGGCCCTCGCCCACGGCGCCAACCACCTGATGACCGTCGCCGGACAGTCCATGCAGGTGCTCCGCGACATCGGCGTCGAGCGCCCCGACCGGATGGTGGGGCCCCTGCTGCGCGCGACCTTGGACAACGCCCTGGCCGCGGGGGAGTCCGCGCTCACAGGACCCGTGGCCCGCGGCGACGCCGGGACCGTGGCCGCCCACCGGGACGCCCTCGACGAGTACGCCCACGGCCACGGGAGCGACGACGTCCTGCTCGCCTACCTGGACCTCGCCCGCGTCACCGCCCGCCGCGCCCTGGACCGCGGCCTGCTCGACCGCCCGCGCTACGACGCCGTGCTCGCCGCCCTCGAGCTCACCCGGGACACCGACGGCACCGACGGCACCCGCGGCACCGACGGAGAGGAGACCCTGTGAGCGACCCCACCGGCGCCCCCACCGGCGTCCCCCGCGTCTGCCGGGGCATCGAGGAGTTCCGGGCCGCGCTGGCCGACCGGCTCGGCGCGGCCCGGGACGGGGCGCCCGGTGAGCGGGCGTCCCTGGGCCTCGTGCCCACCATGGGCGCCCTGCACGAGGGGCACGGCCACCTGGTGTGCCTCGCCCGGCAGGAGAACACCGTGGTCGCGGTCTCGGTCTTCGTGAACCCGCTGCAGTTCGGCCCCGACGAGGACTTCGAGCGCTATCCGCGCACCCTCGAGGCCGACGTCGAGCTGCTCGGCCGGTTCGGCGCCGATCTCGTCTTCGCCCCGTCGACGGCGGAGATGTACCCGGACGGGGAGCCCCTCGTGCGCGTCACCTCCGGCCGGCTCGGCGCCGTGCTCGACGGCGCGAGCCGCCCCGGCCACTTCGACGGCGCCCTGACCGTGGTCAACAAGCTGCTCAACATCACCGCCCCGCCCGGGCCGGCCGCGTTCCGGGCGTACTTCGGGGAGAAGGACGCCCAGCAGCTGCTCCTCGTGCGCCGGATGGTCGCCGACTTCGACCTGCCCGTCACCGTCCGGCCCGTGCCCATCGTGCGCGACGAGGACGGGCTGGCCCTGTCCTCCCGCAACCGCTACCTCGACGCCGCGCAGCGCCGCTCCGCGCTCGTGCTCCCGCGCACCCTGCGGGCGCTCGCCGCCGGGGAGCTGGAGCTCGAGGCCGCCCGGCGGCGGATCGACGCCGAGGACGGGGTCCGGCTCGACTACCTCGTCGTCGTCGACCCCCGCACCCTGGCGCCGGTCGAGCCGGCGCCCGGCGCCCTTGCCCTCGTGGCCGCCCACGTGGGCGGCACCCGGCTGATCGACAACCTCGTGCTGTGAGGGCCCCGGCCGGGATTTGACCCTCCCCGTTATCCTGGACAACTGTGACCAACGCGCAGAACACCTCCCCGACCGCCCAGGCAGAGGCCGAGCAGGCCGAGCTCTCGGACCAGATGCAGTTCCGCCTCGCCAAGCGCGCCCGGCTCCTCGAGTCGGGCCGGGAGGCCTACCCCGTGGGCGTGGAGCGCACGCACACCCTCGCCGAGGTGCGGGAGGCCCACGGCCACCTCGAGCCCGGCGAGGAGACCGGGCAGTTCGTCGGCGTGGCCGGGCGCGTGGTCTTCGTGCGCAACACCGGCAAGCTGTGCTTCGCCACCCTCCAGGAGGGGGACGGCACCCGCCTGCAGGTGATGCTCTCCCTGGCGAAGGTGGGGGAGGAGTCCCTGGGCGAGTGGAAGTCCCTCGTGGACCTCGGCGACTTCGTCGCCGTGCACGGCGAGGTGATCGCCTCCCGCCGCGGCGAGCTCTCCGTGATGGCCGACGCCTGGACCATGGCGTCCAAGGCGCTCCGGCCTCTGCCCACGCTGCACAACGAGCTCAGCGAGGAGACCCGGGTGCGCCGGCGCTACCTCGACCTCATCGTCCGGCCCGAGGCCCGCGACGTCGTCGTGCAGCGGGCGCGGATCATCCAGACGGTGCGCAACGTCCTGGTGGAGCGCGGCTACGTGGAGATCGAGACGCCGATCCTGCAGCTCGTGCACGGCGGGGCCACGGCCCGGCCGTTCGAGACGCACCTCAACGCGTTCGACCAGGACATGACCCTGCGCATCGCCACGGAGCTCTACCTCAAGCGCGCCGTGGTCGGCGGGATCGAGCGGGTCTTCGAGATCGGGCGGGTCTTCCGCAACGAGGGCGTCGACTCCTCGCACAGCCCCGAGTTCACCACCCTGGAGGCCTACGAGGCCTACGCCGACCAGTTCACGATGGCCGAGCGGATCAAGGAGATCATCCTCGCGTGCGCCGACGCCCTGGGCGTCGACACCATCGAGACGGACAAGGGCACGATCGACCTGCGCGGGGAGTGGCGCTGGCTGTCCGTCTACCCCGCCCTCTCCGAGGCCGTGGGGCAGCGGATCACCCCGGAGACCCCCGTGGAGACCCTGCACCGGATCGCCGAGGAGCACGAGGTCCCCGTCGGCCCGATGTGGGACGCGGAGAAGTACGTGCTCGAGCTGTTCGGCGAGATCGTGGAGCCCACCCTGGTCCAGCCGACCTTCGTGTGCGACTACCCGCCCTCGGCGCAGCCGCTCGCCCGCCAGCACCGCTCCGAGCACGGCCTGATCGAGGCGTGGGACCTGATCATCGGGGGGATGGAGCGCGGCACGGCGTTCTCCGAGCTGATCGACCCCGTGGTCCAGCGCGAGCGGCTCACCGAGCAGTCCCACCGGGCCGCGGCCGGCGACGACGAGGCCATGCGGCTGGACGAGGACTTCCTGCGCGCCCTCGAGCACGGCGCCCCGCCCATGGGCGGCCTGGGCCTGGGCCTGGACCGGCTCATCATGCTCTTCACCGACCTGGGGATCCGGGAGACCATCCTGTTCCCCCTCATGAAGCCCGAGCAGGACTGAGCCCGGGCCGCGGCCGTGCCGCGGCCCCTCGCCGTCCCCAGCCTCCGCCCAGATCTCCCCGGGAGAATCGCACCCATGGAATACATCGCTGTCCTGCTGCCCTCGATCAGCATCGGCATCATCTTCTGGTTCATCCTCCGCTGGATCTTCCGCGGCGACCGCACGGAGCGCGCCGTCGAGTCCCGCTCGCAGGAGGACGCCGAGCGCTGGTACGAGGAGCTCAAGCAGCGCGACGGCGAGGACCTGCCGTTCGGCCACTCCCCGCGCCGCGGCCGCCGGACGGAGCGCTGAGCTCCCGGCCCCCGCCGCACCGTCTTTCGAATGAATTCGAATTGGCGCCCTGTTTGTCCGCCTTTTCGTGCTGTTGAATTCCGCCCGGTAATTGTAGGATAAACTCGACGACGCCGGGTGTTCGGGTCCGTCGGAGTTCTCCGGAATTCACGATCAGGATCATCCGGTATCACACGGGGGAATCAGCACCGCCTCAGGAAGCGCCGCTCTCGGCGCGGCCGGGCAGAGACGAGCGCCGAAAGGCGGAGGAGAGTTCCAGTTATGGCACAGACCGTGCAGATCATTCTCGAGGACGACCTCGACGGCGGGCCCGCGGAGGAGACCGTGCGCTTCGGCCTCGACGGCGCGCAGTACGAGATCGACCTCTCCGAGGAGAACGCCGCCAAGCTGCGCGACGCCGTGCGGCCCTTCATCGCCAAGGCCCGGCGCGCCCAGCAGGGCAAGCAGACGTCCAAGCAGGCCCGGCCCACCGGCAAGTCCAATCCGGACACCGCCGCCATCCGGCAGTGGGCCCGAGAGAACGGCCACCCGGTCTCCGACCGCGGCCGTATTCACCAGGACGTGCAGAAGGCGTACTACGACGCCCACAAATAAGAGCGCGCGTTCCGCGTCCGGCGGAATAGAGGAGGGGCCGGTCCGCCGGTCCCTCCTTTCCCTTTTCCTTCCGCCGGGCCCGTGCCCCTATCGGCCGCCGCGGGGCCCGGGCACGAAATGCCCCGGCATTCTTTTGATGACCTGCGCCTTTGCCGGTGCGGACGCGAACACCGGCATTTCCCCCGGGCTGTTCCGGGGACGGCCCGCGCCCCGGCCGTCCGGTCTTCTCGCCGGTGGCGAACAGCCCCCCGATCACCCCCTCGGGTGCGTAGCATCGGGTGCAGACATCGACTGAGGAGTATCCATGTTCGAACGCTTCACCGACCGCGCCCGCCGGGTCGTGGTGCTGGCCCAGGAAGAGGCCAGGATGCTCAACCACAACTACATCGGCACCGAGCACCTGCTGCTCGGGCTGATCCACGAGGGCGAGGGAGTGGCCGCCAAGGCGCTCGACTCGATGGGCATCACCCTCACCGGCGCCCGCGAGCAGGTCCAGGACATCATCGGACCGGGCCAGCAGGCCCCGTCCGGGCACATCCCCTTCACCCCCCGGGCCAAGAAGGTCCTCGAGCTCTCGCTGCGCGAGGCCCTCCAGCTCGGCCACAACTACATCGGCACCGAGCACATCCTGCTGGGCATCATCCGCGCGGGCGAGGGCGTGGCGGCGCAGGTGCTGACCAAGCTCGGCGCGGAGCCCCAGAAGGTGCGCTCCACCGTGCTGGAGCTGATCTCCGGCTACCAGGGCGGGGGCACCCCCGAGAAGGAGGGCGCCGGCGTGCGCTCGGCCGGCCAGTCCGAGGGCACGCCCGCGGGCTCGGCCGTGCTGGACCAGTTCGGCCGCAACCTCACCGCGGCCGCCCGCGAGGGCAAGCTGGACCCCGTCATCGGGCGGTTCCGCGAGATGGAGCGGGTCATGCAGATCCTCTCCCGGCGCACCAAGAACAACCCGGTGCTGATCGGCGAGCCCGGCGTGGGCAAGACCGCGGTGGTCGAGGGCCTGGCCCAGGCCATCGTGCGCGGCGACGTCCCGGAGACGCTCAAGGACAAGCACCTCTACACCCTGGACCTCGGGTCCCTGGTGGCGGGCTCCCGCTACCGCGGCGACTTCGAGGAGCGGCTCAAGAAGGTGCTCAAGGAGATCCGCACCCGCGGGGACATCATCCTGTTCATCGACGAGATCCACACCCTCGTGGGCGCCGGCGCGGCCGAGGGCGCGATCGACGCCGCCTCGATCCTCAAGCCCATGCTGGCCCGGGGCGAGCTGCAGACGATCGGCGCCACGACCCTCGACGAGTACCGCAAGCACATCGAGAAGGACGCGGCTCTCGAGCGCCGCTTCCAGCCGATCCAGGTGGACGAGCCCTCCGAGGCGCACGCCGTGGAGATCCTCAAGGGCCTGCGCGACAAGTACGAGGCGCACCACCGCGTCTCGATCTCGGACGACGCCCTCGAGGCGGCGGTGCACCTGGCCGCCCGGTACGTCTCCGACCGGTTCCTGCCGGACAAGGCGATCGACCTGATCGACGAGGCCGGTGCGCGCCTGCGCATCAAGCGGATGACCGCCCCGCCGGAGATCAAGGAGCTCGACGACCGCATCGTCGAGGTCAAGCGGCTCAAGGAGGCCGCGATCGACGGTCAGGACTACGAGAAGGCCGCCTCGCTGCGCGACACGGAGCAGAAGCTCATCGCGGAGCGGGACGACAAGGACCGTGCCTGGCGCGAGGGCGGCGACGAGCTCGCCGAGGTGACCCCCGAGGTCATCTCCGACGTCCTCTCCGCCTCCACGGGAGTGCCCGTCTACAAGCTCACCGAGGAGGAGACGGGCCGTCTCCTGCACATGGAGGACGAGCTGCACAAGCGCATCATCGGCCAGGACGACGCCATCAAGGCGCTCTCCCGGTCGATGCGCCGCACCCGGGCGGGCCTGAAGGACCCCAAGCGCCCGGGCGGGTCGTTCATCTTCGCCGGGCCCACGGGCGTCGGCAAGACCGAGCTCGCGAAGGCGCTGGCGGAGTTCCTGTTCGGGGACGAGGACGCCCTCATCACCCTGGACATGTCCGAGTACCAGGAGAAGCACACCGTCTCCCGGCTCTTCGGCGCCCCTCCGGGCTACGTGGGCTACGAGGAGGGCGGCCAGCTCACCGAGAAGGTGCGCCGCAAGCCGTTCTCGGTGGTGCTCTTCGACGAGGTCGAGAAGGCGCACCAGGACCTGTTCAACTCGCTGCTGCAGATCCTCGAGGACGGTCGCCTGACCGACTCGCAGGGCCGGGTGGTGGACTTCAAGAACACCGTGATCATCATGACCACGAACTTGGGCACCAAGGACATCTCCCGTGCCGTCCCGGTCGGCTTCCAGACCGGCGTGGACCCCGCGTCCAACTACGAGCGCATGCAGGCGAAGGTGCAGGACGAGCTCAAGGAGCACTTCCGGCCCGAGTTCCTCAACCGCGTGGACGAGATCATCGTCTTCCCGCAGCTCACCGAGAACGAGATCGTGCAGATCGTGGACCTGTTCGTGGCCCGGCTGCAGGAGCGGCTGCGCGACCAGGGCATGTCGATCGAGCTCTCCGACGCCGCGAAGCGGTGGGTCAGCCGCAAGGGCTACGACCCGTCCATGGGCGCCCGCCCGCTGCGCCGCACCATGCAGCGGGAGATCGAGGACCAGCTGTCCGAGAAGATCCTCTTCGGGGAGATCAGCACCGGGGAGAAGATCTTCGTGGACACCGAGGGCGAGGGGGACGCGGAGAAGCTGACCTTCTCCTCCACCCCGATGTCCGACCTCACCGGCGACGGCATGGTCGACCCGATGGGCGGCCTCGAGGACGTCGACGTCGCCCGCGGCGACGGTGAGAACCGCTCCGAGGGCTGAGCCGGCCGGGTGTCCGCCGAGGGGCCCGTCGCGCAACCGCGCGGCGGGCCCCTCGGCGTCCGCCCAAGTGGGGACGGTCACGGAGGGAGGCTCCGGCGGGCCGGCGGAGTTCGCAAGCGTACACTGGGGGTCGTGACCGACCTGCGCCTGCGACCCGCCCGCACCTCCGACGTCCCCGCCATCAAGGACCTCGTGGCCCCCCTGGCGCGCGCCGGGGTGCTGATCAACAAGGACACGGTCGCCTACTACGAGGGCATCCAGGAGTTCCTGGTGGTGGAGGCGGTCGGGGACGAGCAGGCCGGTCTCGTCGGCTGCGGCGCCCTGCACGTGATGTGGGAGGACCTGGGCGAGGTCCGCACCCTGGCGACCTCCGACGAGTGGCGGGGCCGCGGGGTGGGACGCACCCTGCTGGCCGGGCTGATCGAGCGGGCCCGCGCCGTGGGGGTCTCGCGCGTGTTCTGCCTGACCTTCGAGGTCGACTTCTTCAGCCGGCACGGCTTCGCGGTCATGCCCAACCAGAACCAGGTGCACCCCGACGTGTTCGCCGAGCTGCTGCGCTCGCACGACGAGGGCGTCGCCGAGTACCTGGACCTCGCCCGGGTGAAGCCCAACACCCTCGGCAACACCCGGATGCTGCTCCAGCTCAGCCCGGAAGACTGACCCCGGACGGTCCCGCGGCGGCCAGCCCGTCCCGCAGCAGCCCGTCCAGGGCGCGCCGGCGCTGCTCCTCCGGGGCGCCCAGCCCGTGCAGGGCGTCCAGGGCCCGCAGGGCCTCCGGCGCCAGTCCCGCGCCCGTGGCGACGTCCACGGGACCCGTGAGGGAGACTGCCGGCACCGGCGCGGACCCGGCCCGCAGCACGGCCATGATCGCCCCGCGGACCTGGCGGTCCGTGCCGTGCCAGGCCTGGCCGCGGGGCGCCTCGACGGGCTCGGGCCGGCCCGCGGCGACCCACGCGCACGCGTCCCGCACCGGGCACTGCTCGCAGCGGGGGGAGCGGGCCGTGCAGACGAGGGCGCCGAGCTCCATCACGGCCTGGTTCCAGCGCACGGCCAGGGCGTCGTCGGCGGGCATCAGCTCCTCCGCGAGCCGGAGCTCGGCGGCGGTCAGCGACCGCGAGGGCAGGGCCCGCCCCGTGACCACCCGGGCGTGCACGCGGCGGATGTTCGTGTCCACCACGGTCTGCCGGTCGCCGAAGGCGAAGACCGCGATCGCGGCGGCCGTGTAGGCGCCCACCCCGGGCAGGGCCAGCAGCAGCTCGTGCGCGGCCGGCACCCGGCCCCCGTGGTGCTCGGTGATCTCGACGGCGGCCGCGTGCAGCCGCAGGGCCCGCCGCGGATAGCCGAGCCGGCCCCAGGCGCGCACGGCCTCCCCGGTGCTCTCCGCCGCGAGGTCCGCGGGCCGCGGCCAGCGCTGCATCCACGCCCGCCACACGGGCAGCACGCGCACCACGGGCGTCTGCTGGAGCATGAACTCGCTGACCATGACCCCCCACGGGGAGCAGGACGGGTCCCGCCACGGCAGGTCCCGGGCGGCGTCGTCGAACCAGTCGGTCACGGCCCGGTGCAGGCCCGGCGGAGCGGGCTCCGCGGCGGCGGTCGGGGCAGTGTGCGGGGAGCTCATCGCAGTCCACTGTAGCCTGGGAGCATGGCGCAGAAGGGTTCCGGGAGCACCCCCCACGGACGGTCGGGGAACGGTCACGACGACGACGGACGAGCTCCCCGCGACCCCGGATCCCGGCGCTTGAGCCCCGAGGTGTACCGGCGCCGCCGGCTCGTGGCGGCCCTCGCGGCGGGCGTGCTGCTGGTGCTCGTGGCGGTGGGACTGGTCTCCGCGGTCGCGGGCATGCTCGGCTCCGGGGAGACGGAGGACGTCCCGGCGCCGGAGGCCGCCACCGCCTCGGCCGCCGCGGCCTCGGAGGAGCCCTTCGCGGACTTCACGCCGCGGCCGGACGAGAGCGCGTCGGCGTCCGGGTCCGCGTCCGGGTCCGCGTCCGCGCCCGCCACGGAGGGTCCGGTCGAGGAGTGCGGCCCCGACCTCGCCGTGCGGGCGTCGACGGACCGGGAGAGCTACCCGGAGGACGTCGAGCCGGTCCTCGAGCTGACCCTGGAGAACACCGGGGAGGACCCCTGCCGCGTCAACGCGGGCACGTCCCGGATGGTCTACGAGGTGACCTCGGGGGCGGACACCGTCTTCGACAGCAGGCACTGCCAGGCCGGCTCCGAGGACGCGGAGGTGACGGTCGAGCCCGGACAGGAGAAGGTTGCCCGGCTGACGTGGAACCGCCTGCGCACCGCCGAGGGCTGCGCGGAGGCGGGGGGCGAGGCCCAGGCCGGGTACTACCGTCTCGTGACGTCCCTCGGGGAGCGCACCGCGGAGCCGGTGCCGTTCGTCCTGGAGTGAGCGCGCCGCGCGCGGCTCACATGAAGCGTTCGAGCAGGCTGGTCTCGGCCATCCGGGAGAGGGACTCGCGCACCGTGCGGGCCCGCTGCTCGCCGATGCCCTCGACCGCCTTGAGGTCCTCCAGGTTGGCGGCCATCAGGGACTGCAGGCCGTCGAACTGGCGCACCAGCCGGTTGGCGACCGCCCGGGGCATCGACTTGATGCCCTCCAGCAGCCGGTAGCCGTGCGGGTGCAGGTCGGTCTCGAGGCTGCCCTGCGGCTCGACGAGACCCACCGACACCGCGATCCGCTGCAGGTCGATGAGCTCCGTGGGCGTGAGCTCGGCGAGCCGCCCCAGTCCCTCCTCGATGCCCTCCGCGGGGGTGCCGTCGGGCAGGTAGTCGCGCAGCACCACGTCCGGCCCCGGGCCGGTGCCCGCGGTGAGCTCCTCGAGCTGCAGCGCGATGAGCCGCCCGTCCACGCCGAGCTCGAGCACGTACCAGCCGATCTCGGAGGAGATCCGCCGGACCATCTCCATGCGTTGGAGCGTCAGGGCCACGTCCCGCACCGTCACGGACGCCTCGATCTCGAGCGAGGAGAGGTTGCCGAGCACCTGCTCCATCCGGTGGCTGTAGTGCTCGAGGGTCTGCAGGGCCTGGTTGGCGCGGGCCATGATCGACTGGGAGCCCTCGATGGCGTACCGGGTCTCGCCCACGTAGATCGTGATGACGCTCATGGACTGGCTCACGGAGATCACCGGCACCCCGGTCTCCTTGGCGGTGCGCTCCGCGGAGCGGTGCCGGGTGCCGGACTCCGTGGTGCCGATCGAGGCGTCGGGGACCAGCTGCACCCCGGCCTTCAGGATGCGGGTGGCGTCCCGGTCGCAGATGATGGCGCCGTCCATCTTGGCCAGCTCCCGCAGCCTGGGCGCGGTGAAGTCGGTGTCGATGTCGAAGCCGCCGGAGCAGATGGCCTCGACGGAGCGGTCGAAGCCGAGCACGAGCAGCCCGCCTGTGCGCCCGCGCAGGATCCGCTCGAGACCGGTGCGCAGTTCGGTGCCGGGTGCGATGCGGGCCAGCGTCTTGCGCAGTGCGTTCTCAGGGGTCTTCGCCACGGTCACATCATACGGCCGCGGCGGTCTGCCGGTTCCGGGCGGGCGCGGCGGCGGACCGGGGGAAGAGCAGCTCCATGGCGTCGCTGATGGTGGTCACCTCCCGGACGGTGAACCCCGCCGGGACGGGGCCCGGGCCGGTGGGGCTCGCGGGCACGACCGCGTGGGTGAAGCCCAGCCGGGCGACCTCCTGGATGCGGCGCCCGATGCCCGGGACGGGCCGCACCTCGCCGGCCAGGCCCACCTCCCCGAAGCACACCAGGCGCTGCGGCAGGGGCCGGTCCTGCGCGGCCGAGGCCAGCGCCATGGCTACGGCGAGGTCGGTGGACGGCTCCGTGAGCTTCACCCCGCCGACCGTGGAGACGTAGCAGTCCAGCCCGGCCAGGTTCACGCCGGCCCGCCGCTGCAGCACGGCGAGCAGCATGGCGACCCGCTGGGAGTCCAGGCCGGCGGTGGCCCGCCGGGGCTGGGCGGTGGAGGAGCGGTCCAGCAGCGCCTGCACCTCGGCGAGCAGGGGCCGGCGGCCCTCCAGGGTCACCGTGAGGCACGTGCCGGAGACGGGCAGGGCCGTGCGGGAGACGAACAGGCCCGAGGGGTCCTCCACGCTCGTGATCCCGGTCTCGGTGAGGTCGAAGCAGCCGACCTCGTCCGTGGGGCCGTAGCGGTTCTTGACCGCCCGCAGCAGCCGGATCCGGGAGTGCTTCTCGCCCTCGAACTGGCACACGACGTCCACCAGGTGCTCGAGCAGCCGCGGCCCGGCGATGGAGCCGTCCTTGGTCACGTGCCCCACGAGCAGCGTGGTCATGTTCCGCTTCTTGGCCGCGGCGATCAGGGAGGCGGCGACCTCCCGGACCTGCGTCACCCCGCCCGCGGAGCCCTCGACCTCGGCGCTGGCCAGCGTCTGCACGGAGTCGACCACGAGCAGGCGGGGGGAGATCTTCTCGATGTGGCCCAGCGCCGTGGCCAGGTCCGTCTCGGCGGTGAGGTACAGGGTGGGCGCCACGGCGTCGATCCGGTCCGCGCGCAGCTTCACCTGCGCCGCGGACTCCTCGCCGGTGACGTAGAGGACGTCGCGGGTGCCCTCGCCCGCGCCCTCCGCGAAGCGGGCGGCGACGTCGAGCAGCAGCGTCGACTTCCCGACCCCGGGCTCGCCCGCCATCAGCACGACCGCGCCGGGGACCAGTCCGCCGCCGAGGACCCGGTCCAGCTCGGGCACCCCGGTGGGCGCGGAGGCCGCCACCGTGGCGTCCACCTGGGCGATGGGACGGGCGGGCTCGGCGATCGACCGGGCGGCCGTGGTGCGGGCCTTGTGCTCGCCGATCTCCTCGACCGTGCCCCACGCCTGGCACTCCCCGCAGCGGCCCACCCACTTGGCGGTGCTCCAGCCGCACTCGGTGCAGCGGTAGGCGGGGGAGTTGCGGCGGGTGCGGGTGCTCATGGCGTCCAGGCTAGCCGCCGCCTCGGACGGCCCAAGCGCCGCGGCCGGCTCAGCGCAGGTCGAGGAAGGCGCGCAGCTCCGCGAACGCCCCGGGCACCACGGAGTAGTGCGCCCACTTGCCGCGCTGCTCGCGGGTGAGCAGGCCGGCCTCGACCAGCTTCTTCATGTGGTGGCTGACCGTGGGCTGGCTGATGCCGAGGTCGTCCGTGAGGCTGCAGACGCACACGGTGTCGCAGCCCTGGGCGGCCACGTGGGAGAGCAGGCGCAGCCGGGTGGGGTCGGCCAGGGCCTTGAGCAGGCCCGCCACGCGCCGGGCGTCGTCGTGACCCATGGGCCCGCCCGAGAGCGAGCAGCACTCCGTGGCCGGCGCGCCGGGGGCGCACCGGTCGGCGGTCCCGGCGTCGGCCGTGCTGTCGAGGTCCGGAGCGGGAGTCATCCCCCCATCCTACATTGACGGGCGTCGATGTGACCCGTACTGTGCGGGATAGATGCCCGTCGATGTGAAGAGGTTCGCCCGCCCATGAGCACCACCACCGCCTCCGCTGCCTCCCACGGGGTGATGAAGGACCTGTCCTTCCTCGACCGCTGGCTGCCCGCCTGGATCATCGCGGCCATGGTCGCCGGCCTGCTGCTCGGTCGCTTCGTCCCGGGCTTGAACACCGCCCTGGAGGCCGTGCGGATCGGCGAGGTGTCGCTGCCCATCGCGATCGGGCTGCTGGTGATGATGTACCCGGTGCTGGCCAAGGTCCGCTACGACGAGACGCACCGCGTGGCCGGCGACAAGCGCCTGATGGGGGCGTCCCTGGTGCTGAACTGGATCGTCGGGCCGGCGCTGATGTTCGCCCTGGCCTGGATCTTCCTGCCTGACCTGCCCGAGTACCGCACGGGGCTGATCATCGTGGGCCTGGCCCGCTGCATCGCGATGGTGCTGATCTGGAACGACCTCGCCTGCGGGGACCGGGAGGCCGCCGCCGTGCTGGTGGCGGTCAACTCCGTGTTCCAGGTCATCGCCTTCGGCGCCCTGGGCTGGTTCTACCTCCAGGTCCTCCCGGCCTGGCTGGGCCTGGCCACCACCTCGGCCGAGTTCTCGGTGTGGTCGATCGTGCTGAGCGTCCTGGTGTTCCTCGGGATCCCGCTGGTCGCCGGGTTCCTCACCCGCACCCTGGGCGAGAAGGCCAGGGGCCGGGAGTGGTACGAGACCACGTTCCTGCCCAAGCTCGGTCCCTGGGCCCTGTACGGGCTGCTGTTCACCATCGTGCTGCTCTTCGCCCTGCAGGGTGACGCCATCACCTCCAACCCCTGGGACGTCGCCCGGATCGCCCTGCCCCTGGTCGTCTACTTCTTCCTCATGTTCGGGGTGGCCCTGCTGGCCTCCCGGGCGCTGGGACTGAACTACGCGAAGTCCACCACCGTGGCGTTCACCGCCGCCGGCAACAACTTCGAGCTCGCCATCGCCGTGGCCATCGGCACCTTCGGAGTCACCTCCGGACAGGCCCTGGCGGGCGTGGTCGGCCCCCTCATCGAGGTGCCCGTGCTCGTCGCGCTGGTCTACGTGTCCCTGTGGGTGGGCCGGAAGCTCTTCCCCGGCGATGCCACCGTCCCCACCCGCTGACCCCCAGATCCAGGAGCAACCGTTGAGCGAGACCACCCAGCCTTCCGTCCTGTTCGTGTGCGCCAAGAACGGCGGCAAGTCCCAGATGGCCGCAGCCCTCATGGAACACCACGCCCGTGGGGCGGTAGAGGTCCACTCCGCCGGCACGAAGCCCGGCAGCAAGATCAACGCCCTGTCCGCCGAGGTGGTCGCCGAGGTCGGTGCGGACATGTCCTCCGGAACGCCGAAGCCCATCGACCCCGAGCTGCTGCGCCGGGTCGACCGGGTGGTCGTACTGGGCGATGAGGCGAGGGTCGAGCCGGTCGAGGGGATGACCGGAACGATCGAGACCTGGCACACCGACGAGCCCTCCGTCCGCGGCATCGAGGGCGCGGAGCGGATGCGCCTGGTCCGCGACGACATCGACACCCGGGTCCGGCGGCTGCTGGACGAGCTGACCGCGGAGCGCACGGACCGGCCCAGCGTCCTGTTCGTGTGCGTGCACAACGCCGGGCGCTCGCAGATGGCCGCCGCCTACCTCAGCCACCTCTCCCGGGGGCGCATCGAGGTGCGCTCGGCCGGCTCCGCGCCGGCGGACTCCGTGAACCCGGCCGCCGTGGCGGCGATGGCCGAGGAGGGCATCGACATGAGCGCCGAGACCCCCAAGGTCCTCACCGACGAGGCCGTGCAGGACTCCGACGTGGTCATCACCATGGGCTGCGGGGACGCGTGCCCGTTCTACCCGGGCAAGCGGTACGAGGACTGGGCGCTGGCGGACCCGGCGGGGAAGGGCGTGGAGTCCGTGCGCCCCATCCGGGACGAGATCAGGGCCCGGATCCAGCAGCTGATCGCGGAGCTCCTGCCCGGCGAGACCGCCGGCTGAGGGGCCTCGGGGCCGGGACCGTCCCGGCTCAGGCGCGGTCCCAGCCCTCGAGCCGGGGGAGCTGGTCCCGCGCCTCGTCGTGCGTCATCCCGGCCGCCTCCAGCAGGTCCACGACCATCGGGCGCATGTCCAGCACCAGGGTCTCGCCCTCCATGGTGCGCACCCCCATCTGCCCGGGGTGCAGGCGCCCGGCCACGTTCGCCAGCTCGTTGCGTGCCTGGCGAAGGTAGCTCTCCCGGGAGCCGGGGGAGGCCACCGCGAGCGCGTTGCCCAGGGTGACGACGGCGTCCGCGAGGTCCTCGAGGGCGGCGCTCATGGCGGCCACGGCCTCGTCGGAGAGCGTCACGTGGTTGAGCACGGAGGCGAGGCGGCGGGTGAGCACCCGGGCGTTGCGCACGGCGAGGTCCAGGTAGCGGATGGAGTGGGCGATCCCCTCGACCTCCGCGCGGCGGCCGCGGTAGAGCGGCGAGGCCGTGGCGATCTCGAGGGCCGACTTCAGTCCGGACGTCACCGAGTCCACCAGCGGCTGGGTCTGCCGGGCACGCACGAGGGCGTGCCAGGCGGCGGTGGCGTCGTAGTCCTCCATGGCCCGGCTCGCCTCCCGGAGCACCCCGGAGAACTCGTCGACGAGCGCCCGCAGGCCCTGGCGCGGCTGGCTCCGCGGGTCCGTGGGCACGAAGTAGGCCATGGCCAGGGCGCACAGCCCGCCCACGACCGCGTCCGTGGACCGCGCGAAGACCCCGTCCTGGGACGGCGGCAGCAGGACCACGAGCACCGACTGCAGCCCCATCTGGGTGGTGAACAGCGTGCCGTTGTCCAGGAAGCGGGCGAGCAGGATCGAGGTCATCAGGACCACGCCGGCCTGCCAGACGCCCGTGCCCAGGACGTGGATCAGCGTGTCCCCCACGGCGATGCCGAGGGTGCAGCCGATCGAGACCTCGAGGACCCGCCGGTAGCGCAGCCCGTCCTTCGCGAAGCCCAGGGCCACGAGGGCCGCGGTGGCCGCGAAGATGGGCCCGGAGTGGCCCAGCAGCTGCTCCGCGATCACGTAGGCGCCGACGCTGGCGACCGTGATCTGGAAGCTCTGGAGCAGCCCCGTCCGGACCCGCGTCACACCGATCCGGGTGCGGCTGCGCACCGCGCGGGCCGCGGCTCGCGCACGGTTGCCTGGCTGCATGGGGCCATCCTAGGCGAGCAGCACGGGACCGCCGGTGCGGGGGGCCGGAGCCCCCGCACCGGGCCGGGATCGGGTGGGCGCGGTGTGAGATGTGCAACGACGGCACGGCTGCGGGGGGCGGTGTTCACCCTCCGTTCACCTTCACGGGCCAATCTGGCCACCTGCGCTCCCTAGCGTCTCTCGGTGAGAGGTCCGCGGCCCGCCCGCAGATCCACCTCTCGCACCGGCCCGGAACTCTGCCGGCGCCACATCGAACGACGGCCCCTCGACGGGGCACCACTGTGATCTGAAGGGGCTACTCAAGTGAAGGTTTCCCACCTCGGCCGTTCCGCAGCCGTTCTCGCCATCGGCTCGCTGGCGCTCACCGCGTGCGGTTCGGACAACGCCACGGGCGAAGGCTCCGGCTCCACCGAGACCTCGGCCGCCGGCGCCGGCGTCTCCGGCACGCTGACGGGTATCGGCGCGTCCTCGCAGCAGGCCGCCATGACCGCGTGGCAGAACGGCTTCCAGGAGGCCAACCCCGAGGCCACGGTGCAGTACTCCCCGGACGGCTCGGGTGCCGGCCGCGAGGCCTTCATCGCCGGCGGGGCGGACTTCGCGGGCTCCGACGCCTACCTCGACGACGAGGAGTACGAGGCGTCGAAGGAGGTCTGCGGCCCCGACGGCGGCTTCCACGTCCCGGCCTACATCTCCCCGATCGCGGTGGCCTTCAACCTGCCCGGCGTCGACACCGTGAACATGGACGGCGAGACCATCGCCCAGGTCTTCACCGGCGAGATCACCGAGTGGAACGACCCCGCGATCGCCGAGCAGAACCCCGACGCGGAGCTGCCGGAGACCCCGATCACCGTGGTGCACCGCAACGACGAGTCCGGCACCACCGAGAACTTCCAGGAGTACCTGGCCGCGGCCGCCCCCGAGGTGTGGACCGAGGAGGTCTCCGGCAACTGGCCGTCCCAGTGGGCCGCGGAGAACAACAAGGGCACCGCCGGCGTGGTCCAGTCCGCCGGCGCCACCGAGGGCGCCATCACCTACGCGGACGCCTCCGCCGTGGGCGACCTCGGCACCGTGGCCGTGGGCGTCGGCGAGGAGTATGTGAACTACTCCCCGGAGGCCGCCTCCGCCGCCGTCGAGAACTCCTCCCCGGTCGAGGGCCGCGCCGAGTACGACATGGCGATGGACCTGGAGCGCGACACCACCGAGTCCGGGACCTACCCGATCGTGCTCGTGTCCTACGAGATCTTCTGCCCGCAGTACGATTCCCAGGAGACCGCTGACCTCGCGAAGGCGTTCGGCGAGTACGTCATCAGCGAGGAGGGGCAGCAGGCGGCGTCCGAGGCCGCCGGTTCCGCTCCCATGTCCGAGAGCCTGCGCACCGCCGCGCAGGAGGCGATCGACCAGATCACGGTCGCCGGCTGATCCAGTTCTGCTGGTCCCGTTCGGTGCGGGCCCGGGCCCTTCCGCCCGTGCCCGCGCCGAACGGGACATTCGTGTGTGAGGCGCCTTCCCCGTGAGGCGCGTCACCGGACCCACGCGCCGGGGCACCACCCCGTCCCGGCGCCATCCGTGTCAGGCAATCGAAGGGGCACCCGACATGTCCACCACCGTCACCACCAGGAAGACCGCCGCCGGCGGCAAGGCGGGCGACTCGATCTTCTCCGGGCTCAGCCTCGGGGCCGGCGTGCTGATCCTCGCCGTCCTGGCGGCCGTGGCGCTGTTCCTGTTCCTGCAGGCGCTGCCCACCTTCCAGGCCCCGGCCGAGGAGATCTCCGGCGGGGCCGGCTTCTGGTCCTACATCTGGCCGATGGTCATCGGCACGGTGATCGCGGCCGTGATCGCCCTGGTGATCGCCACCCCGATCGGCGTGCTGGTGGCCCTGTACATCTCGCACTACGCGCCGGCACGGATCGCCAAGCCCGTGGGGTACGTCATCGACCTGCTGGCGGCGATCCCGTCGGTGATCTACGGAGCCTGGGGCACCACGGTCCTGGCCTCCTCGGTGGTGCCCTTCTACGACTGGCTCTCGACCAACCTCGGGTTCGTCCCGATCTTCGGCGGCCCCGCCTCCCAGACCGGCAAGACCATGCTCACGGCCGGGATCGTGCTGGCCATCATGATCCTGCCGATCATCACGGCGATGTCCCGGGAGCTGTTCGTGCAGACCCCGAAGCTCCACGAGGAGGCGGCGCTGGCCCTCGGCGCCACCCGGTGGGAGATGATCCGGATGACGGTGCTGCCCTTCGCCCGCCCCGGCATCATCTCCGCGGTGATGCTCGCCCTGGGGCGCGCGCTGGGTGAGACCATGGCGGTGGCCCTGGTGCTCTCGAGCGGACCGCTCACCGCGTCCCTCGTTCAGTCCGGCAACCAGACCATCGCGGCGGAGATCGCCCTCAACTTCCCGGAGGCCTACGGCCTGCGGCTGTCCGAGCTCATCGCCGCCGGACTGATCCTCTTCGTGATCACCCTGGTCGTGAACATGATCGCCCGCGCCATCGTCGCCCGCTACAAGGAATTCTCGGGAGCCAACTGATGTCCTCCACCGCCTTCCGCAGTCCCACGCCCGTGCGCCCGTCCTCGCCCCGCCGGTCGATGCTCACCCGCAACCAGAAGCCGAAGTGGCTGGTGCCCGTGATCGGTGCCGGCGCCGTGGTGGTGGGCGCCGCCCTCGCGGCGCTCCTGGGCTTCTCCACGGCCCTCTGGGCCGTCCTCGCCGCCGCGGTCTTCCTGGTCGCCGCGCCGATCGTCGTCTCGATGATCGAGGGCGGGCGCAAGGGCGCGGACTCCCTGATGACCTACCTCGTCTACACGGCCTTCGTCCTCGCGGTGATCCCGCTGATCTCCGTGATCTGGACGGTGCTCGCCAACGGGCTCCCCGGGCTGACCTCCAACCTGCTGCTGACGTCCATGAACGGGGTCACCGGCGCCACGGACAACGCCGCGGCCGCCGGGGACGGCCCGGTGCTGGGCGGTGCGTACCACGCGATCGTGGGCACCGTGTCCATCACCTTCTGGGCCACCCTGCTGTCGGTCCCGATCGGCCTGCTGACGGCCATCTACCTCGTGGAGTACTCGCGGGGCGGCTGGCTGGGGCGGGGCATCACGTTCTTCGTGGACGTCATGACGGGCATCCCCTCCATCGTGGCCGGCCTGTTCGCCGCGGCCCTCTTCGGCCTCCTGTTCGGCCCGTCCACCCGCTTCGGCTTCGTCGCGGCGGTCGCGCTGACCGTGCTGATGATCCCCACGGTCGTGAAGAACACCGAGGAGATGCTGAAGATCGTCCCCAACGAGCTCCGCGAGGCCGCCTACGCCCTGGGCGTGCGCAAGTGGCGGACGATCCTCAAGGTGGTCATCCCCACGGCGATCTCCGGGATCGCCTCCGGCGTGACCCTGGCGATCGCCCGGGTCATCGGGGAGACCGCTCCGCTGCTCGTCACCGCCGGCTTCGCGACCGCCATCAACTGGAACTCGTTCTCCGGGTGGATGACCACGCTGCCCACGTTCATCTACTACCAGATCATGACGCCCACGTCCCCGACGAGCCCGGACCCCTCGCAGCAGCGGGCGTGGGCCGCGGCGCTGCTGCTGATCCTGATCGTGATGCTGCTCAACCTCGTCGCCCGACTGGTCGCGAGGGCGTTCGCCCCCAAGGTCGCCGGCCGCTGACGCGCCCCGCACCCCGATCCCGCACGCACCCCTGCGAGAAAGAAGCAAGGAACACACATGTCCAAGCGAATCGACGTCGACCACCTCAATGTCTACTACGGCGACTTCCTGGCCGTCGAGGACGTCGGCATGGGGATCGACGCCCGGTCGGTGACCGCGTTCATCGGCCCGTCCGGCTGCGGCAAGTCGACCTTCCTGCGCACCCTCAACCGCATGCACGAGGTCATTCCCGGCGCCCGCGCCGAGGGCCAGGTGCTCCTCGACGGGGAGGACCTCTACGGCCCCGGCGTGGACCCCGTGGTGGTGCGCTCCATGATCGGGATGGTCTTCCAGCGCCCCAACCCGTTCCCCACCATGTCCATCCGCGACAACGTGCTCGCGGGCGTGAAGCTCAACAGCAAGCGGATCTCGCGCGGTGACGCCGACGCGCTCGTGGAGAGCTCCCTGCAGGGCGCCAACCTGTGGAACGAGGTCAAGGACCGCCTCGACAAGCCCGGCTCGAGCCTCTCCGGCGGCCAGCAGCAGCGCCTGTGCATCGCCCGGGCGATCGCGGTCAAGCCGGACGTGATCCTCATGGACGAGCCGGCCTCCGCCCTGGACCCGATCTCCACGCTCGCGATCGAGGACCTGATCAACGAGCTCAAGCAGGACTACACCGTGGTGATCGTGACCCACAACATGCAGCAGGCCGCGCGGATCTCGGACCGGACCGCGTTCTTCAACATCCAGGGCACCGGCAAGCCGGGCAAGCTCATCGAGTACGGCCCCACCTCCGAGATCTTCAGCAACCCCCGGGAGAAGCAGACGGAGGACTACGTCTCCGGCCGCTTCGGCTGAGCCGCCCCGGCACCGACGACGACGGGCGCCGGTCACCTCCGCGGAGGCGACCGGCGCCCGTCGTCGTCGGTGCGCCCGCCCCGGCAGGCAATGCTCCGGGGCCGGCGGCCCGGGGCCCGCGGCGGCGCCGCTGCGGCGTCTAGAGCAGCGGTGAGAGGGCGAGCAGGAGCGTCCCGGAGAGCACGCCGCAGGCCGGGATGGTGAGGACCCACACCAGCAGGACCCGCCGCACCACCCGGACGTTGACCGTGTGGAAGCGCTGCTGCCGTCCCGCGCCCAGGATCGCGGCGGCCGTGGTCTGGGACGTGGACATCGGCACGGGGATCAGCGTCCCGCCCAGGAACAGCAGGGACCCGGCCACGCCCTGGGCCACCGCGCCGCGGAACGGGTCGGTCGTGATCATCCGGGAGGACAGGGTGTAGGCGATCCGCCAGGCCCCGAACAGGGTGCCCACGGCCAGTCCGGTCGCCACGAGCAGGAACAGCCAGGGGCCGGCCCCGCCCGCCAGCGGGTCCTGGAGGCCGGCGCACAGCAGCAGCGTGGCGAGGACCCAGACGGCTCGGCGGCCGTGGTGGATGCCGTGCCCGAAGGAGACGGCCGCCGCCCCGATGGCCAGGACGAGCCGGGAGCGGAACGTGGTGGCGTCCGGCTCCGAGTGCCGCAGCAGGTGCAGCAGGGGGACCACGAGCACCCAGGCCGCGGCGTAGGCGACCAGCGGCGCCAGCACCAGGGGCACGACGACCTGGTAGAAGGCCGTGGCCGTGAGCGGGTCCACCGCCGGGAGCCCCACGGCGCGGGCGCCCAGCAGGGCGCCGAGCAGCCCGCCGGCCAGTGCCGTGGTCGAGGAGCTGGGCATGCCCCACCGCCACGTGAGCAGGTTCCAGCCGATCGTGGTCACCAGGGCGCAGACGATCGTCGCGGAGCCCACCACGCTGTGCGGCACGGGGACGCCCGTGATGACCCAGTCCGCGAGCAGGTACGCGGCGGCCCACACGCCGGCGACGTTGACGAGGGCGGTGAACACCAGGCCCACCCGGGGCGTGAGCGCGCGGAAGCGCACCGGCAGGGCGAGGGCGTTGGGGGCGTCGTGGAAACCGTTGACGACGGTGTGGGTCACGGCCAGGGCGATCCCGAGGACGGTCAGGGCCGTCAGCACGGGCTCAGGACTCCGCCACGACGATGCGGCCCACCTCGGTCGAGACCCGCACCAGGGCCCGGGCGGCCCCGGCGAAGCGCCGGACGGCGCGCTCGCGCCGCATCGCGGGGATCGCCTTGTGGTTCTCGAGCAGGTGGCCCATGTGCAGCTGGTAGATGCGCTCGGACTGCTTGCCCAGCCGGAGCATCTCGTACCAGTAGTCGTCCAGCCCCTGGAGGCTGCCGAGGTCGCGCATCGCCCGGGTGGTCAGCTCGGACATCCGCTCGATCACCCCGAGCTGGTCCGTGGCGTAGGAGGGCGGCCGGCTGAGGGCGTAGGCGACGTGCGCCTCCGCGACCGCCAGCAGCTCCTCCGCGGCCTTGTTGAGCCAGTGGCCCAGGATGTAGACGTCCTGCCGGGGGATGGGGATCACGAACGTGGAGCGCACCGTGGTCATCACGGAGAAGTACAGGTCGGTGGAGCGGGCCTCGCACTCGCGGATCGCGTCGAGGGTCGCGGTGTCCGTCTCGGGGGAGCCCATCAGCTCGGACAGGAGCCGCACGGTCTCCGTCACCTGTCCCGACATGTCGGCCAGCAGGTCCAGGACCAGCTCGTCCTCCGGGAAGATGCGAAGCGCCATGTGTTGACCGTCCTGGGCGTCGTGACCTGCGCCGCGGAGCACGGCGGATCCCACTGTACATGGGGCCGCCGGGCGGCCCGGGGGCGGCCCGTGGTCCCGGAAGGAGGAGGGGGCGGTGCCGGACCGGGAGCGCCTCTCGGCGGAAGGCCGCTCGTGGCGGCTATGTGATGGAGCCCGGGGCTGCCGCGGCCCGGCACCTGGGTTCCATGGTAGTCGACGTGCTCGTGGGGCCAAGTCCTGCGGCTGTGGGCTCCCGCACGGCGGGACCTCCGCACGCCCGGACGGCGGGGCTCAGTCGAGGTGGCCGCGGCGCCACTGGTGCGCCGCGGCCTCGAGCTCCTCCGCGGTCCGCTCGAGCCGCTGGGTGAGGGCCACGGTGCTCGGCGCCCGGGCCGCGTCCGGGTCCACGACCGGCATCTGCCCGGTGTCCGCCAGCCGGATCCGGCCGAGGGCGATCACGCGGCAGAAGGCCGCGAACCGGTCCAGGGCGACGTCGAACTCCCCGTTGAACGCGCCGGAGAGGATCGCGTCCGCCATCGAGGTGATCTCGTCCGCCCCGGGGGGCTCCGCGACGCCGGCCACCACGTGCGAGACCTGCGCGGTGCCCCGTCCCGCCGTGAAGTAGCGGCCCATCCGCACCGGGTCCTTGCGCACCCCCGCCCGCAGGGCGTAGAGCCGCCAGAGGGCCCCGGGCAGGGACACCGCCGGGGCCTCGGCCCACATCTCGGCGATCCCCTCCAGGCCCTGCTCGTCGGTCAGCTCGATGAGCCGCCGGCTGATCTCGGGATCGTCGCTGGCGCGCCCGCGGGAGACCAGGGCGTGGGCGGCGAGGTGGGCCGCCTCGGACACGCGGGCCGGGTCGGGGCCGCCCTCGTGCGCTTCGAACTGCTCCGGGGAGAACTTCACCGGCTTGTGGTGGCGGGGCGCGTCGCTCATGCGTCCAGCGTACGGCCGTGGCCCGCGGCGGGCCACGGAGCGCTCACCAGTCGCTGGTCGAGGCGTGCACCGCCGCGTCCCGCCACTGCTGGTCGGTCTGCTCGAAGCCGTCCCGGGCCAGCGCCTTCCACAGCCGCAGCCCCAGGGCGGGCTCCTCCTGCTCGAGCTCCGCGAGCGCCTGCGGGAGCAGCACCCGCGCGGTGACGTCGGTGACGGCGCTCAGGGTCGCGTGCTGCTTGTTCCCGGTGCCGAGGGCCAGCTCCCCGAAGCTCATCCCCGGGCCGAGGACCTGCAGCTCGATCCGCTCGCCGGTGGGCGTGCGCAGGGACATCGACACGCTGCCGCTGACGATGAGGTGGATGCCGGCGAAGTTCTGCCCCGTGCGCAGGATGTTCTCCCCGGCCGCCCACGTCCGCTCGACGGTCCGGGCGCGGAGGTCCCGGGCGTCCTCGGGGTCCAGCCGGGAGAACAGCTCGGACTCCACGGGCTTCACCCGGGACGGGGTGCACTCCGGGCCGCCGTGCTCCTCGAGCAGCCGGTCCTCGACCCACTTGATGGCCGCGGCCCGGCTGGGGAACACCTCGAGCGGCGGTTCGCCCCCGAAGGAGCCGGCGAAGCCCGGGTCCGTGGCCACCGCCACCACGGTGCGGCCCGCCGCCTGCAGCTCGGCCCGGGTCTTGGCCAGGAGCGGCATCGCGTACTCCGCGATCACGTCCACCCGGCGCATGTCCACCACCACGTACGAGGCCTCGTAGGCGACGTCGCGGACGGTGCGGATCGCGGTCTCCGTGCCCGTGAACAGCAGGTCGCCCTGGAGCTCCACGACGACGGCGTCCTTGCCGTGGTCGGCCAGCACCGCCTCGGCCTCGGCGTTGCGGCGGACCAGGGAGGGGGACTGGTCGATCGGGTAGCTGGCGCGCACCGTGGAGCGGGCCACGCGGGCGGTGTGGGTGAAGTGCAGGTCGAGGTCCTGGGAGAGCCGCTCGCAGGCGAGCACCCCGCGCACGCTGTTGCCGTGCCGGTCCAGCGCAGGGGAGAAGGTCGCCACGGCCAGCTCCCCGGGCAGGACGGCGATGATGCCGCCGCCCACCCCTGACTTCGCGGGCAGGCCCACCCGGACCATCCACTCGCCGGCGTCGTCGTACATGCCGCAGGAGCTCATCACGGACAGCACCCGGGAGACCGTGTCGACGTCGAAGACCTCGTCCCCGGTCAGCGGGTTGGTGCCGCCGTTGGCGAGGGTCGCGCCCATCAGGGCGAGGTCGCGGCACGTGATCAGCACCGAGCACTGGGCGAAGTAGTCCTCGAGGGCCTGGGTCGGGTCCCCCTCGATGATCCCGGCGGAGGCCAGGAGGTAGCCGAGGGCGCGGTTGCGGTCCCCGGCGGCGTGCTCCTGGGCGAGGACCTCGGGACTGATCGCCAGGTCCCGGCCCGCGCACCGCGAGTAGGCCTCGCGGATCCGGTCCCGGCGCAGGTCGCGGTCGCTGTCGGGGACGAGCCACGTGGAGGCGATCGCACCGGCGTTGATCATCGGGTTGGCGGGGCGTCCCGTGCCGGGCTGGAGGGAGATCTCGTTGTAGGCGTCCCCGCTCGGCTCCACGTCCATCTTCGCGTGCACCGCCTCCGCCCCGAGGTCGGACACGGCGAGCGCGTAGGTGAACGCCTTGGAGATCGACTGGATGCTGAACTCGTCCCGGGTGCTGCCGGCCTCGTACACGTGGCCGTCCGCGGTGGCGATGACGACGCCGAAGCGCTCGGTGTCGGCCTGGGCCAGGGCGGGGATGGAGGAGCTGGGCTCGCCGCCGCGGACGTCCCGCAGCTGCTCCACCACCTGCTCGAGGTACTCGGTGACGGCCGACGGACCGAAGAGCTCCGTCTCCGTGCGTGCTTCTTCCTCGGTGCTCGGGTGCGGCACGGTCGGTCCTCCGGTCGAATCGGCATGGGTGGCACGGGACTGCCCACCACTCTAGGCGTCCGGCTCCCGGGGGGACCGTGCGGTAGAGTGGTGCCCGCTCCGGACCGGCCGCCCCGCGCTCGCCGGTGGAGCACGGGCCTCTAGCTCAGCTGGTAGAGCAGTGGACTTTTAATCCATGGGTCGTGGGTTCGAGCCCCACGGGGCCCACCCGCGACAGAACCCCATCGCTCCCGGTGCGCCCGGGGCCGGTGGGGTTCTCTGCTCCCCCGCGGCGGGCGACCCGGTGCGCGGGGGGCGCCCGGCGGCGCCGGTGGTGCTACTGGTCGAGCAGGGCGAGGGCCTCGCCGATGCGGTCGTGCAGGGCCCTGGCCTGCTCCACGGTCCACGCCTCGTGGCCGATGTGCAGGACGAGCCCGTCACGGTGGGCGTAGGAGCCGTCCGCGGTGGTGATGACCTCCCAGGTCTCCAGGAGCGCGACCGCCGACGGGCCGGCGAGGGACCGGGCGGGCAGCTCCCGCGAGTTGGTGACCGTCTCGGGGTCGGTCAGCTCCTGATGGGTGGCCCAGCGGGGGCGGGGAACGAGAGCGGTGTTCTCGTACATGGGGGAACCTTCCAGGGAGAGGGGGTATGCCCATGTTTATGCATGTGAGAGCCCGGGGGCACCCGTGGCCCGCGCGTGTCGCCGAGGGATCGAGGTGTGGACATCCGTCGGCATCCCCTGCACTTTTGTCCGGCCGGACGCCGGCGTCCTCCCGCCCGGGCCGTGCTACGGCCCGTCGAGCTGCTCGGAGGGAGTGGGGACCGACTCGGGGCCGGGCGGGTCCGGGGCCGGAGCCGCGGACCCGGTGCCCGGATCCGTGGGCAGGCCGTCGGGCGTCGGGGTCGGCGTGGCGGTGACCGGGGGAGGAGGACTGAAGGAGGTGGGGGAGGCACCGGGGGTGCTCGCCACCTCCTCCGGCCGGTCGTCGCACCCGGTCAGCGTCAGCGCGAGCAGGGCCACGGCGGGAACGGTGCGGCGCATCGGGGGAGCCTCTCTGTCGGGGACCTCTCCACGGTAGCCCGACGGCCCGCAGTGTCGGGGGAAGGGCGGCGGATGACGTTCCCGGACCGGAGCCCCGCAGGACGCACCCGTCCGGGATGTGCGAGGATCCGGGGACCAGGACGCCGACCGGCAGGAGCCGCCATGTCCGAGCGAAGCAGCGAGCGCACCGCGCTGATCCTGCTCTCCGCGACCGCGGTGCTGCTGCTCGCGGGCCAGCTGCTCACCTGGTCCTCGGAGGATGGGGTGTTCAGCGCCTTCGTGTTCGTGCTGCTGCTGCTCTGGGCCGGGGTGATCGCCGTCCGGGTGGTCCGCTTCGTCCGGCGCGACCGGCGACCGGAGGACCTCGGACCCGACGACCCGGTCTAGGGGGCGGCCGCGCGCTGGTCCCAGCCGCCGGCGAGCCGCTTCCGCACCGCCGCGACCGTGTCCCGCGCCGAGCGGCCGACACCGACGAGGGTTGCCGATCCCGGACCCGTCCAGTCCCCGTACCCCACGAGGTACAGGCCGGGCACCCGGGTGGAGGCCGTTCCCTCGGTGCGGATCCGCCCGTCGTCCTCCCGCAGGTGCAGGGGCCGCAGGTGCCGGAGGGCCGGGCGGAACCCGGTGCACCACACGACGGCGTCCACGGGCTGCTCCCGGCCGTCCGTCATGACCACGCCGTGCGCGGTGAAGCGCGTGAACATCGGCCGGGGGTCGAGCACCCCGGCGTCGCGGGCGCGGCGCACGGAGGGAACGGCCACCACGTCGCCGAGGCTCGCCACCCCGCCGGGATCCGGCCGGCCCGCGGCGAGGGCCTGCGCGCGCAGCGTGGCCACGCGGAACAGCTCGCGCCCGTCGACCTCGTCGGGGAGGTAGCGGGGCGGGGCGTTGGTGCACCACGTCAGCTCGCACACCTCGGCGAGCTCGGCGGCGATCTGCGCCCCCGAGTTCGCCCCGCCGACCACGAGCACGCGGCGGCCGCGGTACCGCGCCGGCCCCTCGTAGTGGGCGCTGTGCACCTGCTCGCCGCGGTACTCCCGCTGCCCGGGGAGGGCAGGCCGGAACGGCTGCGACCACGTGCCGGTGGCGCTCACGACGGCGCGCGTCCGCAGCTCGCCGTCGTCCGTCACCAGGCGGAACCCCGCCCCGTCACGGTGCACGGCCCGCACCCGGACCGGTCGCCGGACGGGCAGCCCGTAGCGCTCCTCGTACCGGTACAGGTAGTCGACCACGTGCGCGGCGTCCGGGGCCGCCCCGGCCGTGTCCGGCATCGGGTGCCCGGGCAGGGACGAGTACGCGGCGGGGGAGAACAGCCGCAGCGACGGCCAGACGTGCCGCCACGCCCCGCCCGGCGCCTCCTGCTCGTCGAGGAGCGCGAAGGACAGGCCGGTGCGCCGGAGGTGGTAGCCCACGGCCAGTCCGGCCTGCCCGGCGCCCACCACGGCGACGTCGAGGACCTCGCCCACGTCCGTGCTCCCGTCCCGGCCGGTCAGCGGAGGGTGATCGAGTCGAGGGCGGCCTGCGCCTCGGCGGTCAGGTTCTCCGGCAGCGGGGCGCTCTTGACGGCCTCCGAGGAGGCCTGCTGGCCCTCCTCGCTGACCACGTAGTGCCCGAACTCCTTGGCCAGCTCGAGGACCTCCGGGTCCCCGTAGCTGCTGCAGTAGATGTGGTAGGAGACGAGGACCACCGGATAGGCCCCGGGCGCGTCCGGCTCGCGGTCCAGCTCGAGGGCGATGTCGTGCCGGCCGGTGCCCTCCACCCGGGAGGCCTCGCCGACCGCGGTGCCGGCCGCCTCGCCGGACACGGCCACGTACTCGGAGCCCACCTTCACCCGGGCCTTGCCGAGGGAGTCGTCCACGAGCGAGTCGTCCGCGTAGGTGACGGCGCCCTCGGTCTCGGCCGTGAGGCTCACCACCCCGGCGTTGCCCTGGGAGCGCTCCGTGGGCAGCCCCGCCGGCCAGCCGCCGTCCTCCTCGTCCGTCCACACCTCGGGGACCACCGAGTGCAGGTAGTCGGTGAAGTTCTCGGTCGTCCCCGAGTCGTCCGCGCGGGCGATGGGCGTGATCGGCAGGTCGGGCAGCTCCACGCCGGAGTTCTGGGCGGCGATGGCCGGGTCGTCCCACCGGGTGATCTCGTGGCGGAAGATGCCCGCGATGGTCGCGGCGTCGAGGTCGAGCTCCTGGATGCCGGGGAGGTTGAAGGCCACGCTGATCGGGGAGATGTAGACGGGGATGTTCAGGGCGCCACCGGGGCCGCAGAAGTCCCGGACCTCGGCCTGCTCCTCCTCGTCCAGGTAGGCGTCCGAGCCGGCGAAGTCGGTGCCGCCCCCCACGAGCGCGCTGCGCCCCGCCCCGGAACCCGCGGAGAGGTACTGCACCTGCGCGTCCGGGTGCATCGACTCGAAGCCGCTCCGCCACGTCAGCATGGCGGCGTTCTGCGCCGAGGAGCCCACCCCGGTGAGGATCCCGGACAGGTCCGAGCCGCCCTCTTCCGCGGCGCGGCGCTGCTCCTCGCCGAGGGGGTAGTCCGAGCCGCACCCGGTCAGCGCCGCCAGGGCCAGGACCAGGGCCGGGGCCGCGCCGGCCCGCAGCGCACGGCCGGTCCTGTTCCGTCGGCGCGGTCGCGAAGCGTTGAGCATGGGGAGGTCTCCTCGAGGGCGGTCAGGTGGGGCGTCAGGGAGGTGGCGCGTCCGCGGGTGTGCGGGTCCGGGCGCCCAGCCTACCGCCACCGCCGGGAGGGGCAGGTCTAGGGTGGGCGCATGGACAAGCTCTCCGGCTCGTGGCGCCGGGTGTTCGACAGGTTCTGGTTCGTGCCCGCCGTGTGCGTTCTCGCCGCCGTCGTCCTGGCCCAGTCCGTGGTGGCCGTCGACCGGTGGCTGCCCGAGGACCTGGACTCCCCGTGGATCGCGTGGGTCTACGCCGTCGGCATCGACGGGTCCCGGTCGATGCTCTCCGCGATCGGCGGATCGATGCTGGGCGTGGCCGCCACCGCCTTCTCCATCACCATCTCGGTGATCGCCACGGCCAGCTCCACGTACGGGCCCCGGCTGGTGCGCAACTTCATGGCGGACCGCGGCAACCAGGTGGTGCTGGGCGTGCTCGTGTCCACCTTCATCTACGCGCTGCTGGTCCTGCGCACGATCCGCTCGGCCTCCGACGACCTCGCCCAGCCGTTCGTCCCGCACCTGGCGGTCAACCTCGGCGTGCTGCTGGCGGTCGCGGACGTCGCCCTGATCGTCTACTTCATCCACCACATCGCGGACTCCGTGCAGGTGGACACCCTCGTCCACGGCGCGCGCCGGCGCCTGCTGGACGTGATCGAGCGGTGGCACCCGGAGGAGACGCCGGAGGAGCTGGTCCGGACCGCGGGGCGTCGCAGCGGCGGGGGAGAGGTCCGTGCGGGCAGCGTGGGCTACGTCGTCGGCGTCGACTACGAACGGCTCCGGGACCACGCCGCGGCCGGTGACGTCGTCCTCGAGCTCGTGCCGCGGGTGGGCGACCACGTCCTGGCGGAGGAGCCGCTGGTCCGGGTGTGGCCCGCGCACCGGGCCGGGGAGCTGGCGGACCGGCTGCGGCGCTGCGTGCGGGTGGGCGACTCGCGCTCGGCGCTCCAGGACGTCCGCTTCGCGGAGCAGCAGGTCGTGGAGCTCGCCGTGCGCGCCCTCTCCCCGAGCACCAACGACCCCTACACCGCGGTCAACGCCGTCGAGGAGGTCGCGTCCGGGATCGTCGCCGCCGTGGCCCGCCCGCTGCCGGGGAACACGGTGGTGGTCGACGGCGTGCACCGGCTGCGCTACGGGACGGTGGGGGTCGAGGAAATCGTGGACATGCCGTTCGACCAGATCGGCCCGCACGCCACCGGGCACGTCAGCGTCCTGCTGGCCCTCGTGGACCTCGCCGCCCGGATCGAGGCGGCCAGCGTCCACCCGTCCGTGCGGCGGCAGGCGCGCGAGCACGTCGACGTCCTGCTCACCCGCTTCCGCGAGGGCGCACCCCACCCCCGGGACCTCGCCCGGGTGGAGCAGCACGTCAGGCTGCGCTCGGCCGACTGAGCGGATCCGCTACCGGCGCCGGAGCCGAGGGACCCGGCGCAGCAGCAGGCCCACGGCCACGGCGGTCCCGGCCAGCAGGGCGGCGCCGATCCCGGCGGACAGGTGCACACCGGCCTCGAAGGCCGCCACGGACGAGGCCAGCAGCTCCCCGGACGCGTCCGGGCCGAGGGCCGCGGCGACGTCGACCGCCCCGCCGAGGGTCTCGGACGCGGTGGCGGCCTGCCCGGGGTCCAGGCCCGGCGGCACCGCCACCCGGGCGGCGTAGGTCGCGGTCACGGCCGTGCCCAGGACGGCCACGCCCAGCCCGGCCCCCAGCTCGTAGGCGGTCTCCGAGATCGCGGAGGCGGCGCCGGCCTGCTCGGGGGCCACCTCGGTGAGGATCAGGTCCCCCGCGATCGTCTGGGCCGCGCCGGAGCCCAGCCCGATGACCACGAGGGCCACCACGAGCACGGCCCCGCCGGAGAGGTCCCCGAGCAGGACGAGCAGGAAGCCCGAGGCCATGACCAGCAGCCCGCCGCCGAGCACGAGCGCGGGGGGCACGACGCCGACCACGTGCACCACCAGCAGCCCCGAGACGATCGTGACCACGGCCCCCGGCAGCAGTGCGAGGCCCGCCTCCAGGGGCGGCAGGCCCTCCACCAGCTGCAGGTACTGGGAGACGAAGAACAGGAAGCCGATGAAGGTGGTCGAGGCCACCAGGTTGTTGAGCAGCCCGCCGGTGAACGGGGCGTGGCGGAACAGCCGCAGGTCCAGCATCGGCACCGGGCTGCGCAGCTGGCGGCGCACGAACAGCGTCCCGGCGGTCACGGCCAGCACCGCGGCGGCCAGCACGCCGGCGGACGGGCCGTGGCCGCCGAGGTCCTTGATGCCGTGGACCAGCGCCACCATGGCGGTCATGATCAGCGCGGCGCTGGGCACGTCCACCGGGCCCGGGGCCGGGTTGCGGGACTCCGGCACCAGCACCGGCGCCAGGACCAGGAGCGGCAGCAGCACCGGGACCGCGAGGAGGAACACGGAGCCCCACCAGAAGTGCTGGAGCAGGAACCCGCCCACGACCGGCCCCAGGATCCCGCCCGCCGAGAAGCCCGTGGCCCACACCGCGATGGCCGCCCGCCGCTGCGTTGGGTCGTGGAAGATGTTGCGCAGCAGGGACAGGGTCGCGGGCATCAGCATCGAGCCGAAGAGTCCCAGCAGCGCCCGCGCGGCGACGAGGGCCTCCCCGGTCGGGGCGAACGCGGCGAGTGCGGACACCGCCGCGAAGCCCGTGCTGCCCACCAGCAGCAGCCGGCGGCGGCCCACCCGGTCCCCGAGGGCGCCCATGGGCACGAGCAGCCCGGCGAGCACCAGCGGATAGGCGTCCACCATCCACAGCAGCTGCGTGCCGGTGGGGCGCAGCTCGCGGGAGATCTCCGGCAGCGCGAAGTTCAGCACCGTGTTGTCCACCGAGATCAGCAGCACCGGCAGCATCAGGACCACGAGGGCGGCCCACTCGCGGACGCCGGCGCGGACCGGGACGTCGGGTGCCGGGGACAGCATGGCGGGACGGGCTCCTTCCGGGCGGGGGTGCGGCCCCCATCCTTCCAGAGCCGGCACCGGGCCCGCCCCCGGGACGGGGGAGGGGCGCCGCACTAGACTGCACGGGATGGCCCGCCGGACGGTTCCGTCCGGCCCGCAGCGACAACCATGGAGGTCCCCGATGGCCGAGCCGGTCCCCACCAGTGCGACGTCCGACGCCGCCCCCGGCGTCTCCGAGCAGTACGAGGCGGCACGGGACCGCGTCCTGGCGCTGCGCGAGGACTACGACCGGGCCCGCGAGGAGTTCCGCTGGCCCCGGATGGAGCACTTCAACTACGCCCTGGACTGGTTCGACCACGTCGCCCGGGACCCGGAGCGCGGGGCCCGGGACGCGCTGTGGATCGTCGAGGAGGACGGCACGGAGCTCCGGCGGACCTTCCGGGAGCTCGCCGGGTCCTCGGCGCGCACCGCGAACTGGCTGCGGGGCCTGGGGGTGCGGCGCGGCGACCGCGTGCTGCTCATGCTCGGCAACCAGCTCGAGCTGTGGGAGACCCAGCTCGCCGGCATGAAGCTGGGCGCGCCCCTGATCCCGACCGCCGTGATGATGCCGCCGGCCGACCTGCTGGACCGGGTGCAGCGCGGCAAGGTCTCGTGGGTCGTCACGGACGCCGCCAACGCCCCCAAGTTCGCGGGCGTCGACGGCGACTACGAGCTCGTCGTCGTCGGTGCCGCCGCGGAGGTGGAGGCGGCGCGCGCACAGCTGCCCGGCCGTCCCGTGCACCCGTACGAGCAGGCCGCGGACGCGGACGCCGTCTTCGTCCCGGAGGGCGTCACGCGCTCCCGCGACCCCCTGCTGCTGTACTTCACCTCCGGCACCACGTCCCAGGCCAAGCTCGTGGAGCACACCCACGCCTCCTACTCCTTCGGGCACCTGTCCACGGTCTACTGGATGGGCCTGCGCCCCGGGGACGTCCACCTGAACATCGCCTCGCCGGGATGGGGCAAGCACTCGTGGTCCAACTTCTTCGCCCCGTGGATCGCGGAGGCCACCGTTTTCATCCACAACCAGTCCCGCTTCGACGCGGCGGGTCTCCTGGAGCAGATGGGCCGGGCCGGGGTGACGAGCTTCTGCGCGCCGCCCACGGTGTGGCGGATGCTCATCCAGGCGGACCTGCACCGCGTGCAGGACCCGCCGACGTCCGCCGTCTCCGCCGGCGAGCCGCTCAACCCCGAGGTGATCCGCCGGGTGCAGGACGCCTGGGGCGTGACCATCCGGGACGGCTACGGGCAGACGGAGACCACGCTGCAGATCGCCAACACCCCCGGGCAGCCGGTGGTGCCGGGGGCCATGGGCCGGCCCCTGCCGGGCTTCGTCGTCGACCTCTTCGACCCGCAGACGGGCGCACCCGCCGAGGAGGGGGAGATCTGCCTGAAGGTCGACGACGACCCGCCCGGGATCATGGCCGGCTACATCGACGAGCCCGAGCGCACGGCCGAGGTCGTCAAGGACGGCTGGTACCACACGCGCGACATCGCCCGCCGCGACGAGCACGGCGTCTACACGTACGTGGGCCGCACCGACGACGTGTTCAAGGCCTCCGACTACCGGATCTCCCCGTTCGAGCTGGAGTCCGTGCTCATCGAGCACCCCGCGGTGGCCGAGGCCGCCGTGGTCCCGGCGCCGGACCCGGTCCGGCACGCGGTGCCGAAGGCCTACCTGGTGCTCGCCGCCGGCGCGGAGCCCACCCGGGAGCTCGCCGGGGAGATCCTGCGCTTCGCCCGGGAGAACCTCGCCCCCTACAAGCGGGTGCGCCGGGTGGAGTTCACGGACCTGCCCAAGACCATCTCCGGCAAGATCCGCCGGGTGGTGCTGCGCGAGCGGGAGGAGGCCGCGGACCGCTCCGGCCCCGCGGCGCCCGGGGCCGACGGGTACGGCGTCGAGTACACGGAGGCCGACTTCCCGGGGCTGCGCGGCTGAGCGCCGTGCCCGGGACGCGGTCCTGCAATGTGACGCCGCGCACGGCGCCCGGCGTGCGCCCAACGGGGGACGCCGAGGGCCCCGGATGTCCCCACTTCGTGCCACGCCCGCCGCCCCCCGAATACCCACCGGTAGCGAAAAGCCGCCACAGAACCCTCTGTTGACTAGTGCAAATAGATGAATCTGTTTGAGTGTCCCCCGGATCGAATGTGACTTCACGGTCCGTGACAGGTCACAGAAACCCTGCCACCATGGTGCCAATTGGTTCACCCGATGGGGCGGAACCAACCGATCCGCCGGGGGGCGGATCGACTGCGGTTCATCGGGGGATGGGCCGCGTGCACGCAGGCATCGGGGGGTGCCGGTGCAACCGGTTCATCGGGGGGTGAACCGAATGGGAGCACCGCTGGGGGGCGGTACTCCCGCCAGGCGAGTCTCTGCTCGCCACCGGCCGTCAGGCCGGTCGATGCGCCCGCTGCGGGGGCCATCCGTTCGACGGATGGGCAGCGGGCGCATCGCTCTGTCCGGGCCCCGTCGCCACTGCACGCCCCGCCCTCCGGTCGGGCGGCGTCGGGGGGCCCTGGAAGACTGGGGCCATGACGACTTCCCCGGCCCACGACATCGCCGACCACGACACCGCGCCGGACCCGGCCCTGCACGAGGACGCGCTCCACCTGCTGCGCGCGCTCACCGGCCGGCCGGACGCCGCCTTCCACCCCGGGCAGTTCGAGGCGGTCGAGGCCCTCGTGGGGCGCGGCCGGCGGGCCCTGGTGGTGCAGCGGACCGGCTGGGGCAAGTCCGCGGTCTACTTCCTCTCCGCCCTGCTCCTGCGGGCCCGGGGCCGCGGGCCCACCCTGATCGTCTCCCCGCTGCTGGCCCTCATGCGGGACCAGGTCTCCGCCGCCGCCCGCGCGGGGGTCCGGGCGGCGGCCATCAACTCCGCCAACGCCACCGAGTGGGGGCAGATCGCCGCGCAGCTGGAGGCCGACGAGCTCGACGTCCTGCTGGTCTCCCCGGAGCGGCTCAACAACCCCGTGTTCCGCGAGCAGCAGCTGCCGCAGCTGGTCGCCCGGCTCGGGCTGCTCGTGGTGGACGAGGCGCACTGCATCTCCGACTGGGGCCACGACTTCCGCCCCGACTACCGGCGCATCCGCGACCTCATCGCCCGGCTCCCGGAGCAGGTCCCCGTCCTGGCCACGACCGCCACCGCGAACGAGCGCGTGGTCGCCGACGTCGAGGAGCAGCTGGGCGTGCGGCCCGGCGGCAGCAGCACGGGGGAGGTCTTCACCCTCCGCGGCCCGCTCTCCCGGGCGTCCCTGCGCCTCGGCGTGCTGGACCTGCCCTCGGCCACGGCCCGCCTCGCCTGGCTGCTCGAGCACGTCGGGTCCCTCCCGGGCAGCGGGATCATCTACGCGCTGACCGTGGGGGCCGCCGAGGACACGGCCCAGGCGCTCGCCGACGCCGGGATCCCCGTGCGCGCCTACACCGGGCGCACCGACCAGGGCGAGCGCGAGGAGCTCGAGGCCGCCCTCAAGGAGAACAGGGTCAAGGCCCTCGTGGCCACCTCCGCGCTCGGCATGGGCTTCGACAAGCCGGACCTCGGCTTCGTGGTGCACCTGGGGGCGCCGTCCTCGCCCGTGGCCTACTACCAGCAGGTGGGCCGTGCGGGCCGCGCCACGGACAACGCGGACGTCCTGCTGCTGCCGGGCACCGAGGACCGCCGGATCTGGGAGTACTTCGCCACCTCGTCGATGCCCACCGAGCAGAAGGCCGCCGCCGTCCTGGACGAGCTGGGGGCCGCGGGCGGCGCCCTGTCCGTGGCCGTGCTGGAGTCCCGCGTGGACGTCCGGCGCAGCCCGCTCGAGCTGCTCCTGAAGGTGCTCGCCGTCGAGGGCGCGGTGGAGCGCGTGCAAGGTGGCTGGCAGAGCACGGGCGTGCCGTGGCGCTACGACGCCGAGCGCTACGGTCGGATCGCCGCGGCACGGGTGGCCGAGCAGAACGCCATGCTCGAGTACGAGCGCACCACCGGGTGCCGCATGGAGTTCCTCGCCCGGCAGCTCGACGACGCCACGGCCGAGCCCTGCGGGCGCTGCGACAGCTGCGCCGGCCCCTGGTACCCCACGACCGTCGACGAGTCCGCCACCGACTCCGCGGGCGCCGCCCTGACCCGCGTGGGCGTCGTGGTGGAGCCGCGCGCCCAGTGGCCCACCGGGATGCCGCGCCTCGGGGTCGAGGTCAAGGGCCGGATCCCCGAGGAGGAGCGCTGCGCCGAGGGCCGGGCACTCGCCCGGCTCACGGACCTCGGCTGGGGCAACCGGCTGCGCGAGGTGTTCCGCACCGACGAGGAGGGCGCGCCGGTCGACGGACCGGTGGACCCCGCCCTCGGCCGGGCGTGCGTCCAGGTGCTCGCCGAGTGGCGCTGGTCGGACCGGCCCGCGGCCGTCGTCTCGATCCCGTCCCGCTCGCGCCCCCGGCTCGTGCCCTCCCTGGCGGAGGGCATGGCCGAGGTCGGGCACCTGCCCTATCTGGGGGAGCTCGAGGTCCCCGAGGGCTTCCCGTCCGGCGGGCACGGCGGCAACAGCGCGTACCGCCTCGCGGCCCTGTGGGAGAAGTTCCGGGTGCCCCCCGAGCTCGCGGAGGGGCTGGACCGGCTCGGGGGGCGCCCGGTGCTGCTGGTCGACGACCTCGTGGACAGCCGCTGGACGCTCGCCGTGGCCGCCCGCGCGCTGCGCCGGGCCGGCTCCGGGCCCGTGCTGCCGTTCGTCCTGGCCTCCCAGGGCTGAGGCGCTGCAGAGCCAGAAGGGCTCGGGGCGACTTGTATGCTCATGGAATGAATTCTCCCGCGGTGCCCCTCGTCGACGTCATCATCCCGGTGCACACTACGGAGCGTCCTATCGACCGTGCGGTCAGCTCGGTGCTGTCCGGCGGGTTGCCGGTCACCGACGACGGTGGACTGCACATCACGATCGTCAGCCACAACATCAGCGCGGACCGTATCGGAGAGTGCCTGTCTCCGGCCAACCGGGAGCTCGTGGAACTCGTGGAGTGCTTCGATGACACACAGAATCCAGCTCGGCCGCGCAATCTCGCCCTTGACCGCTCAACAGCCCGGTACGTCTCCTTCCTGGACAGCGACGACACCATGGATCCGGGAGCTCTCGCCCGGTGGGTGGACCTCGCCCGGCGGCACGGCTCCGCGGCCGTGCTGGCCCGCGTCAGTGACAACGGCAAGGTGCTCCGGGCACCCGTCACGCGGCCGTGGCGGTCCAGGGACCTCGATCCGGTCAAGGACCGCTTGATCTACCGGGTGGCGTCTTTCGGACTGCTGTCCAGGGGCGCCGTCGAAAAGCTGAGCCTGCGCTTCCCGGAGCACTTCGCCACCGGTGAGGACCAGTCGTTCACGGCCAGGCTCTATGCGGACGGCGGACGCATCGACTACGCCCGGGGCCGCCCGGGCTACCACCGCCGGGACGACGCCGTCCAGCGCGTCACCTCGGCACCCAGACCGCTCGCGGACGATCTGGCGCCGTTTCTCGACCTCGCCGTCTCCGACTGGATGCGAGCCCAGTCCCTGTCGTTCCGGCGCGGCTACGCCGTCAAGGTGATGCGCATCCACCTCTTCGGCCAGGTCACGGAGCTGACCCGTACAGGACGGTGGACAACTGAGGACGCCGATGCCGGACGCGCGGCGCTGCAGCTCCTGCTGGCTGAAGCGCCGGGCGCCGAGCGGGCCATGTGCCGGGCCGACCGGTCCCTGATCGACCTGCTGGCCGGCGGGGAAACCGATGCGGCGGTGATCGCGCGAGCTGCCCGGGTTCGCCGCCGCTTCGGCACCCCGGCGACAGTGCTGCCCCGGGACCTGACCCGTCTGCTCCACCGGGACGGCTCGCTGCGGTTCATGGCCGCCGCCGCACTCATGCGCTAGAACAGGTGCCCGGAGCCGCTCCGGAGAGGGCCGGGGTCAACGATGCAACCGACCGGTCGCGGTCCTGACGATCAGGCGGAGGTGGCGCACGTTGAGTGCGGCCCACACCGCGAGGAACGCGGCCGTGGCCCCGAGGGTCGGAAGCGGGCGGAATTCGTCGCCCAGCAGTTTGAGCGCGCCGAGGATCATGGCGTAGCCCAGGACGGTCCGCAGGACGACGGCGCCCCAGGGCATCCGGTCGAGTCTCCAGACCACCAGCAGGGGCAGCGCTGCACTGATCAGCGAGCCCACCAGGTAGCCGACTGCCGAAGCCATGATGCCGAGCCGCGGCCCCAGTACGACCATGGTGGCGACGCCGATCACCAGGCCGGCGCCGTTGGCCAGGGCGAGAACCTTGATGCCCCAGGACTCCGTGCCGTTGAGCCGCGCATTCGCGGCATTGAAGCTCGAGGCCGAAGCCGCGAAGAAGAGGATCACGAGCAGCGGTTCCGCAGTGACGAATCTCGGGTCTCCGAAGTAGATCAGCTGGAGCATGGGTTCCGCCCAGAGGATGCACACGCCGAAGACCGGCAGGAAGAGCGTCACCATCGTGCGCAGGATCACGTCAACCTGCTCCGCGAGCGCCTCGGCATCTCCCGCGGCGAAGCGCCGGGCGATGCTGGGTGACAGGGCCGTCAGCATGGAGGAGGAGAGCATGCTGGCGGGGGTCGCCAGGGACACAGCCGCCGAGTAGAGACCGAGGGCCTCGTCGGTGTCTATGATCCGCCCCACGATGACGGACAGCTGCATCAGTCCACTCGCCGCAAGGATGTGTGCCGAGCCCCAGGCGGTGAACACGAGGATCTCCCGGCGCAGAGCCGGGTCCAGCGGGGTGCTGCTACGCCGCGGCCAGGCGGGCAGAGCGGCCAGGAGATAACCGATGGACAGAGGGAGCAGCAGCGCCCAGTGCCAGCCGCCCAGCAGTACCAGGAGCAGCAGCGTGAGCGTCACGAAAGAGCTGACGGTGTCCCACGCAGCGGTGGTCACGAACTGGTTGTTGCCGGTTCGCACCCCCCGGGCGAAGCTGAAGCACCCCTGTGCCAGCACCAGGACACCCGTCGAGACCGCGTAGCCCCAGTTCAGATCGAGGAAGTGGACTGCGAGCAGCACCGCCGAGACGCTCAGCAAGGCAAGGGCCGCTGCACTGCTCGTGGCGGTGAACGCTGCCGTCGCAGCCTGGCCGGCGCGGTCCTGTCGACCTCGCGCCATCGCGATGAACTTGGCGGCGGCGGATCCGGAGGCTTGTGGCCACAGCAGGCAGAGGAACAGTGCGAGCGAGATCACGAGGTTGACCTCGCCGAGCACGTCCTGGCCCAGCACGTTGCCCACCAGGACGCTGTAGCCGAACCGGGACAGGCCTTGGACGAACACGGCAAGGACCGTCAGGGCGAAGGCCGAGCCGAGCGGATTGTCCGTGTTCCCGTAGTTGGGGGGCGGAAAGAAGACCTCGCGCAACCGGGGCATCATGCGGTCGGCCTGAGGGCGGGGATCATCACCGTCCTCATCCTAGCCGGGACCGATCCAGCCGGGTGCGAGCGACTGCCGGCAGCGGGGCGTCGTGTGCCCGGCGGAGGCAGGTCGTGCCGGAGTTTGCCCTTCGGCGGGCCGGGTGGTCGGGCGACGTTCAGAGCACGACTTCCGGGCCGTTAGGGTGGACGTGACCCGCCGGGGTACCGTCCACGTCGTTGAAAGGTCCGCATGCGCTCCCTCGTAGTCACCGCCTGGTTTCCGGATGACGAGGTGCCCAGTCGCACCCCCTTCATCGTGGAGCACTGCTGGTCCTTGCAGGAGGCAGGACACGAGATCACAGTGGTGCACGTCGTCATCGGCCGGGAGCAGCGTCCGACGCGCCAGGAGGTCTACCAGGCGGTGCCGGTAACCCGGGTGTGGCTGGACGTCACTTCCCCCCTGTCCTACCTCCGCGTAGTTCGGACGATCCTTCGGGGTCTGCGAGCTGCTGATGTCCTGCACACCATGGCGTACTCGGCAGTGCTGGTCACCGCTCCGTCATGGTTGTTGCGCCGACTGCCGTGGGTGCACACGGAGCACTGGGGCGGCATCGTCCACCCGGCCAACGTCGGCCCGATGTGGCGGCGATTCGCGTGGCTCAGGCATATCCTGCGCCTGCCGCACGTGGTGACCGGTGTCACGACCCATCTCGCAACGAAGATGTCCCCCTTCACGCGACCGGGTGCCACCCGTGTCGTTCCGTGCGTCGTCGAGAGTCTCCGACCGGTGCTGCCCTTCCCGCCCGCGCCGCCGTTGCGGCTCGTGGGCGTGGGAGCGTTCAACCCGGGCAAGAACCCGTTGCTGGCTCTCGACACCATCGCATGGCTCACGGAGAGGGGCGTCGACGTGCGGTACACCATGGTGGGCGGAGGGCGGCTTCTCGAGCGGGCTCAGAGCCACGCGCAGGAACTCGGCATTGCGGACCGTGTCGTGTTCACCGGGCCGATCCTGCCGGAACGCGTCTTCGACGAGCTGCCGAAGGCCCACCTCTTCTTCCTCCCCAGTGCGCGAGAGAACTTCTTCACCGCCGTTGCCGAGGCCATCGCGTCGGGCCGGCCGGCCGCCGTTCCGCTCAGCGGAGGATTCGACGACTACTGCACCGAAGAGAACTCGGTGCTCACCGACAGCTGGGACACCGAAGCGCTCGGCGCCGCGATCCTCAGTGCCTGGGACCGTTTCCAGGACGCGGATCCGGAAGCGATCGCTTCCACGGTCCGTTCACGCTTCTCCCGGGCGACGGTGGGAAGGCAGTTCGACGCCCTCTACCGTGAGGTGGCGAAGGCGCCTTTGACCCACCGGCGGTCCTGACGTTAAGCTGGCACGTGTTGTCCGGGGCCGCTTCGCCCCCGGATGACCGAGGAGACGTGCCAGAGCGGCCGAATGGACTTCACTGCTAATGAAGGGTCGGGGTCAACTCGACCGGGGGTTCAAATCCCCCCGTCTCCGCACTGTGATGTCTCAGGACATCGGAAACACCCCGGACCTCCGGTCCGGGGTGTTTTTGTGTGTCCGGGGGTTCGGGCGTAGGCCCGTCCGATGCCGATGTGGTGCAGCCTCGAGTGCAGGCGGACGGCGACGCGGCCGTTCTTGTCGACGCGGTCGGTGCGGATCCGCCACCCGGTGGGTGCTCCGGTGGGGGTGGCCATGGGCAGGGCCCGGTAGGCGGTCGCGGGGGTGGCCCGGTCCAGGGACCGGTGGGGTCGGACGGTGGTGACGCGGTGGGCGGTGCAGGCGATCGCGTAGCGGGAGTGGTCGTCGAGGTAGGTCAGGATCTCCACGTCGGTGCGATCGGCCAGGGACCAGTGGGTGAAGTCGGCCTGCCACAGCTGGTTGGGCAGGGCCGCGCTGAAGCTGCGCCAGCTGGCGCGGGGGCGTTCGGCGGGGTCGGGGGTGATGAGCCCGGCCCGGGTGAGAATGCGCCGCACGCTGGCGCGGGATCGCGTTGGGGTGGTGGTGGGCCGTCCGGGAGCCGGGCGTGAACGCCGCCTCGCCGACGGCGCGGTAGCGGGCCACCAGTTTCGAGACCCAGGACCGGCTGACCTGGAATCGGCGGGCGGCCTCGGCCTGGGACATCGTCCCGGTGGTCACCGCCAGGATGATCGCTTCGTTCTTCTCCACTCCCGCACGGTCGGACCGGTGTTTCCGATGCCCTGAGACACCTGTTTCCTATCCACTGAGACCGGACACCCCCGTCTCCGCGGACGTGCTGTCTCAGCACATCGGAAGCACCCCGGATTTGTGGTCCGGGGTGCTTCTCCGCGTCCGGGGCGGGGCCGATCGGCCCGGCCCCGGCAGCGCGAGGCCGCGAACTGGGTAAACTGTGGCGGAACACTCCCAGCCAGAAAGCAGGTGTGAAGACCGTGTCCGCCAGGAGAACACCGGCATTCACCAAGAACCCGTGGATCACCCGTGACGGGCGCTGGCCCGCGCTGGCGCGACAGGCCGTGAGCCGCATTCCTTTGGGGCTTCGCCGCCAGGTCTTCTACTTCTACCGGCACCACCGCTTCTTCTCCCGGACACCGCGTACGTTCACGGAGAAGATCCAATGGCGACTCCTCCACGATCGGCGGGACCTGTTCGCGGTCGGTGGGGACAAGATCGCCATGAAGGAGTACGCCGCGCAGCTGGGACCGGACCTCGAGATCCCCCGTACGCTGTGGCAGGGGGAGGATCTCCACGCCGTCCAGGACGACGACTGGGGGTGCGCGTGGGTGCTCAAGCCGGTGACCGGTTCCGGGTACGCCCTCTTCGGGGCAGGCAGTCTGCGCGACAGCGGGATCGACCTGAACGAAGTGGAGCGCTGGCGAGCCGACGACGCCCACCGGGTCTACGGCGAGTGGCACTACAGCCGGTCGCGGCCGGGGTACCTCATCGAGCAGCGCATCCCGACCCGTGACGGCGCGTCGCCGGACGACTACCGCTTCTTCGTCTTCGACGGCCGGGTGGAGGTGGTCCAGATCGACACTCCGCGTGTTGCGAAGGTCCAGCGCCGCTTCTACACCCGGGACTGGACGCCGCTCGACGTGCGCCAGGCCGGAGCCGATCTGGCCGCCCCGGTCCCGGCGCCCCCCACCCTGGACCGGATGGTCGAGCTCGCGGAGCGGATCGGTGCAGAGTGGGACTTCGTCCGGGTCGACTTCTACGACGCCGACGGCACGATCTGGTTCGGGGAGCTCACCCCGTGCCCCACGGGCGGGCTCGCCCCGTACGACCCGCCGGAGTTCGACCGGGAGCTCGGGCGACTGTGGCGGCTTCCCGGCTGAACCCGAGCCCGGCGCCGCCCGTCATCTGCGGCCGCCCCGTGACCGAGGGCCGTCGGCTTCCTAGACTGGGGCTCAGCGCGCCGCCGGCGCCCGAGCCCAGGAGGCCACCATGCCGGAGCAGGACCGTCCGCAGACCACGCCCGCCGCACCCGGTGCGCCCCGCCCCGCCCCCGCCTGGCGCGCCGGGCTCACGGACCGCTCCGTCCTCGAGGAGGCCGTCGACGCCGTGACGGTGCGCCGGGTCTTCGGCGAGGCGTACGAGGCGTACGGCACCACGGTCGTGCCCGTGGCCCGCGTCAGGGGCTGGGGCGGCGGTGGCGGGGGCTCGGGCGAGGAGAAGGACAGCTCGGGCAGCGGATCGGGCGTGGGCTACGGCGTGCACGCCGAGCCGGCCGGGGTGTACGTGGTCCGGGGGGACAGCGTCACGTGGCGGCCCGCCGTGGACGCGGGGCGGATCGCCCTCACCCTGGGCCTGGCGCTGTGCGGCGCGGCCGCGCTGGTGGGCTGGGCCGCCGTCACCCGCCGTTCCTGACAGGATGGGGCCATGTCCTTCCTGCTCCGTGTCCTCGTCAACGCGCTCGCCATCTGGGTGGCCGCCTGGATCCTGCCCGGGATGGGCATCGCGGCGGACCCGTCCGTCGTCTCGGCCGTCGGGGGCGAGACCACGGCGTCGGTCCTGGCCTACCTGTTCGTCGGCCTGGTCTTCGGCGCCGTGAACGCGGTCGTGCGGCCCGTGCTGACGATCCTGTCCCTGCCGATCACCTGCCTCACGCTGGGGCTGTTCGCCATCGTGGTCAACGCGGCGATGCTGTGGCTGACGTCCTGGCTGAGCTCCTTCACGCCGCTGCGGCTCGAGATCGACTCCTTCCTCTGGACGGCGGTGCTCGCCACCCTGATCATCGGGGTGGTGTCCCTCCTGATGGGCTGGGCCGTCCCGGACCGCGAGCGCCGCTGACCCGCGCCGGGGCTCAGCCCCGGTGCAGCGCCGTCCAGAGGAACTCGTGGGACAGCGCGTGCAGGCGGGCGGCCTGCTTGTTGTCGCCCGCGCCCGCGTGCCCGCCCTCGGTGGCCTCGTAGAACCACACGTTCTCGTAGCCCATGCCGAGCATCCGCGCGGCGGCCTTGCGCGCCTGGACGGGGCCCACGCGGTCGTCGCTCGTGGCGGTCCAGAACAGGACGTCCGGGTAGTCCCGCCCCTCCTCCAGCAGGTGGTACGGCGAGAACGTGCGGACGGACTCCCACTGCTCCGGGTCGTCCGGGTCGCCGTACTCCGCGATCCAGGAGTAGCCCGCGGACAGCTTCGTGTAGCGGCGCATGTCCAGCAGCGGCACCCCGCAGGAAATCGCCCCGAACAATTCGGGGTGCCCGGTGAGCATGTTGCCCACGAGCAGCCCGCCGTTGGAGCCGCCCGAGCACGCGAGCGTTCCCCGGGTGCACACCCCGCGGTTCTGCAGGTCCGCGGCGACGGCCGCGAAGTCCTCGTACGCCCGGTGCCGGTTCCCCTGCAGGGCGGCCCGGTGCCACGCGGGGCCGTACTCGCCGCCGCCGCGGATGTTGGCGAGGACGTAGACCCCGGACCGCCCGGCGTCGTCGGTGCGGGTCAGCCAGGACCGCCCGAGGGCCCCGGAGTAGGCGGGGGTCCGGGAGACCTCGAAGCCGCCGTAGCCGGAGAGCAGCGTCGGGTTCCGCCCGTCGAGGACCGGGTCGGCGGGGCCCACCTGGAAGTAGGGCACCCGGGTGCCGTCCGCCGAGACCGCGAAGTGCTGCTCGACCGAGAGCCCGGTCGTGTCGAAGAACGCGGGGGCGGTCCTCGCCACCCGCGGCGGGGCCGTCACCCCGCCGCGGGCCGGGAGGGTGCCGCGGGACACGGTGGTCGGGGTGAGGAAGCCGGTCGCCACGAGCCAGTAGTCGTTGCCCGCCTCCGGGTCCTCGTCGTCGACGGCGTAGGCGTCCACGCTGTGCAGGGCCGGCGCCCCGGGCAGCTCGGACGAGGTCCAGGGGCCCGGCTCGGCGACGCGGACCACCGAGGAGACGTCCCGCAGCAGGTTGAGGATCAGCCGGTCGGCCGTCCAGGACCAGGACTGCAGCGACGTGCGCGCGTCCGGGACGAACACGGCGGTCACGGAGCGGTCCCCGGCCAGGAACGCCTCGAGCTCGGCCACGAGCAGGGACCCGGCCGGGTGCACGGTCCCGTCCAGCTCGAGCTCCTCCTGCGGGCGCAGCAGCAGCCACTGACGGTGCAGGTCCACCGTCACCGAGTCGGGGACGTCGACGTGCACGAGTTCCTCCTCCCGCACCAGGTAGGTCCGGGAGGCGAAGAAGTCGGCCACGTCCACGGCCACGTCCCGGACGAAGCCCGGGGTGTGGTCCCGCACGAGCACCGCCTGCACGTGGTCCTCGGCCACCTCGAACACCTGCCGGGCCTCGGCGAGGTCCTGCCCGCGGCGCAGGACGCGCACGGTGCGGGGGTAGGAGGAGGTGGTCATCGAGCCGGGGCCGAAGTCGGTGCCCACGTGCAGGGTGTCGGCGTCCACCCACGTCACGGTGGACTTCGCCGTGGGGACGTCGAAGCCGCCGGGCACGAACCGGCGCTCGTCGAGGTCGAACTCGCGCACCCGCTTCGCGTCGCCGCCGTCGGGGGAGAGGCTGAGCAGCGCCCGCCGGTGCCGCCCGCCGGTGTACTGCGGGCGCAGCAGCCGGGCCCCGCCCCAGACCCAGTCGACGCCCTCCACGGCGGCCAGCGCGTCGACGTCGAGCAGGACCTCCCACTCGGTGTCCCCGCCGAGCCAGGACTCCCACGTGGTGCGGCGGAAGACGCCGCGGGGGTGCTCGGCGTCGCGCCAGAAGTTGTAGTAGTGCGGCCCGTGCTTGGCGACCATGGGGATCCGCTCGGTCGAGTCCATGACCGCGAGCACGTCGGCCTCGAGGCGGCGCAGCCGCGGGCTCTCGAGCGCCGCCAGGGTGCGGGCGTTCTGCCCGGCGACCCACTCCAGGGGCGCGTCCCCCGTGATCTCCTCCAGCCACAGGTTCTCGTCGTGCGGCTGCTCGGCGGTCGGGCGGGCGGCGGTCTGCGCGGTCTCGGTCATGTCCGCCATCGTAGGCGCAGCCCCGTGCCCGTGGCCCGGCGGGCGGGTCGATATCCTGAGGGCCATGAGCGCAACGGGCAGGCCAGGTTCCGAACGACGGGTCACGGTGATCGGGGCGGGCCCGCGCGGGCTCTCGGCCGTGGAGCGGCTCGCGGCCCGCGCCGCGGCCTCGGGCGCCCGGGTGCGCATCGACGTCGTCGACCCCTTCCCGCCCGGTCCGGGGCACGTGTGGCGGACGAACCAGTCCCCGCTGTACCTCATGAACACGCCCTCGGTGTTCCCCACGGTGATCGCCGACGACGGCGTGCTGCCCGTGGACCCGCTCGAGCCGCTGCGGAACATGAGCTTCGAGCACTGGCGGCTCGCCGCCGTGGCGGGGACCATCGCCGTGGACCCCGACGACGCCGCGCACCTGACCCGGATGACGCCCCAGTCCTATCCGTCCCGGCGGATGTACGGGGTCTACCTCTCCTGGATCTTCCGCACGCTGCAGGACGCCCTCCCCGCCACCGTGCAGCTCGCCGTGCACCGGGCCGAGGCCGTGGGCGTGCACGTGCGGGAGCACGCCCGGCACCGCTACGACGTGGAGATCAGCGGCGGGCAGAACCTCCCGGCGGACGCCGTGGTGCTCGCCCTGGGCCACCTCGACGCCGACCTGCGCCCCGACCAGCGGGAGCTCGTGGACGGCGCCGCCGAGCTCGGGCTGACCTACTGGCCGCCCGCCGTGCCCGCCGACGTGCACTGGGACGACCTGCCCGCCGGGCGCACCGTGCTGGTGCGCGGCATGGGCCTGAACTTCTGCGACGTCCTGGCCCAGGTCACCGAGGGCCGCGGCGGGATCTACACCCAGGACGGGGAGCGCTACGTCTACCACCCCTCGGGGCGGGAGCCCGTGATCGTGGCCGGCTCCCGCCGCGGCGCCCCGTACCGCTCCAAGGCGGTGCTCGAGGGCTACTACGCCGGCTCCCTCGTCACCCGGTTCTTCACCCTCGACGCCGTGCGGGCGCTCGCGGCGCGGGCGGAGGGACCGCTGTCCTTCGGGACGGACCTCTATCCGCTGATCCGCAAGGACGCCCAGTGGAACTACTACTCCGTCCTGGCGCGGACCGCCCCGGACGCCTTCGAGACCGACCCGCAGGAGTTCCTGGCGCGCTTCGACGCCGTGCTCGGCACCGGCGACGACCACCCCGAGGGGCCCTGGACCTCCCGGGCCGAGCGGCTCATCGCGTCCGCGGTGGTCCCGGGACGGCAGCTCAACGCCCTCCGGCTGGCCCGCCCCTTCGAGGGGCTCAGCTTCGGCTCCCACGACGAGTACGCGGCGGCCCTGGTCCACCACCTGGACCGGGACGTGCACGGCGCGCTGGCCGGCGAGGACGACCCGCTGCAGATGGCCGTCGCCTCGCTCAACGCCGCGCGCACCGTGCTCAAGGCCGTGCTGGCGGACCTCGGGATCAGCGACGCCTCCTGGACCGACGAGCTGCGGCGCACGTTCGAGCCCTTCGTGGAGGGGCTCGCCTCCGGGCCGCCGGTGCTGCGGAACCAGCAGCTGGCGGCGCTGGCCCGTGCCGGCGTGGTGCGCTTCCTGGGCCCGGACCCGCAGTTCCTCGTGGACGAGGAGGAGGGCCGGTTCGTGGCGAGCTCCCCCTGGGTCAAGGACGAGCCCTTCCGCGCCGAGCACCTCGTGGAGGCCATGTCCCCGCCCAACGACGTCCGGCGCAACATCTCCCCGCTGCTGTCCGCGATGCACCGGGAGGGCCTGGTGCGGGTCCGGGCCATGGAGACCCGGGACGGCGTCGCGACCGTGCCCGGCACCGGGCTGGACGTCACCCGGCCCCCGTACCGGGCCGTGCGCGTCGACGGCGGCGTGGAGCCCGGCGTCCTCGTGCTCGGCCTGCAGCTCTCGGCCGTCCAGTGGGGCGTGGCGATCGCCGCGGAGGCCGGGGCGTCCGCGGAGCTGGGTGCCCGGACCCTGGCGGACGCCGACCGCATCGCCGCGGCGGTGCTGGGCCCGGCCCCGGCACGCGACTGACCCCGGGGGCACCGGGGCCGGCCGGCGCGCCGCGGCCGGGTCAGCCGAGGCGGCGGTGCAGGACCTCGCGGGCCCGGTCGTCGGCGTGCTCCCGGAGGCCCTTGCCGGGGTGCTCGCCGGAGTTGCCCCTGCCCGGCTTCTGCGGGCCGGCGGGCTCGGCGCCGGCGGGGGCCAGGCCGACGATCTCCGGGTTGTGGTCCGAGGCCCGGTACGGGTCGGCCGCGTAGAGGTCGACCACGTTGTGGTTGTGCCGGCTGTACTCCAGGCCCACGGACTCGTGGGTGTTGATCTCCCAGATGTCCGAGCCCGTGACGATCCCGGCCGCGGCCGGAGAGGCCAGGACGTGGTCGAGGGAGCCGACCATCCCGCCGTAGGCGTAGGAGTGCTCGCCCGCCGGCGCGAGGTTCGTGTAGCCGGCCTCGTGCAGGACCCGCATCGGGTCCTCCTGGTCGTAGGAGTTGAAGTCACCGGCCAGGAGGACCCGGTCGGTGCCCTGGGTGGTCTTGAGCTCCTCGGCGAAGGCCACCAGGGCCCGGGCCTGGGCGGTGCGGTCGGCGTTCCAGGCCCCGGCGCCGTCCCCGGCGTCCGCATTGGGGCCGGTGGAGGGGGCGGAGCCCTTGGACTTGAAGTGGTTGACGACCACCGTGAAGTCGCCGCCCGCGTCCCCGCCTGCGGGGCGGAACGTCTGGGCCAGCGGCTCGCGGGCGTTGTCGAAGTTCTCCTCGTCGTCCAGGATCACGGACTCGCCCACGGTCTCGAGTGCGGCCGGCTGGTAGATGAACGCGGTGCGGATGACGTCCTCGTCCTCGACGGCGGGTCGCTCGGCCGGTGACGGCACGTACGCCCAGACCTCGGAGCCGGCGGCGGTGTTGAGGGCCTCGACCAGGTCGGACAGGGCCTGGTCCCGGTCCTTGCCGAACTTCGCGGAGTTCTCGATCTCCTCCAGGGAGACGACCTCGGCGTCCAGGGCGTTGATCGCGGCGACGATCTTGGCCTGCTGGCGCTCCAGGTCCTCCTGTTCGGCCGCCCCGCGGGCGTCGCAGCCTCCGCGCACCGAGACCGGGTCGCCGGCGCGGTCCGTGTAGTAGGTGCAGCCGGTCAGCTCGTCGCCGGTGGTGGTGAAGTAGTTCAGCACGTTGAACGTGGCCAGCTGCACGTCCCCGCCGACGTCCTCGGGGGCGGCGGTGCGGGTGTTCTCGGCGACCACGGGGGCGTCCTGGGCGTTGTCCCCGGTCACCCGGGTCGTGGGCTGGAGGCGCCACTCCTCGAACGAGTAGCCGAGCACCACCGGCGCCACGAAGTCCACGGGCGCGCCGATCCGCATCGGGGTCGTGGGAGAGAGGTAGGGGAGGGGGACCGAGGCGTTGGCGAAGTTGCCGTAGTTGGTCGTGGCGCCGTCGTCGAGCAGGACGCCCCGGGCCTCGTTGTCCGCGGCCTGGGCGGCGGCCTCCGGCGAGCCGGGCGCGCCGACGGCGGTGGGCTGCACCAGCGGCGTGGTGTCCGCGGCCAGCCCGATCTCCCCGTAGCGGTTGAGGTCGTGGTTGTCGGCGACCACGAACGCACCGGCCGGGTCCAGGAGCATGCCCTCGAGGTCCTCGCGCTCGGCCTCGCCGGCGGGCCAGCCGACGGCGGCGGGCTCGACCGCCTCGGCGGCCTCGTCGAGGACAGTGACCCCCTCCGGGTGCACGCTGATCTGGGTCTGTCCGTGGTACTCGGCGACCGTCCCGGTGACCTCGACGTACTGGCCGAGCTCCACGTTCGCCACGGCCGAGGGTGAGTACACGAAGACGCCGTCGGAGGCGTCGTGGGCGGCGGTGTCCAGGTCGCCACCGGTGCCAGGGGTCTGGAGGTACCAGCCGTTGAGCCCGCCGGTGGCGTAGACGGCGGTGACCACGCCGCGGGTGGTCACGGCCTGTCCGGCCCTGGGGGAGACGTCGCCGGTGCCCTGGATGTCCCGGATCGCCAGCTCCACCGGCGGGGCGGCGGGCTCCGGGCTCGGCTCGGGGACCGGTTCGGGGGCGGGCTCGCCCCCGCTGCCACCGGAGTTCTGCGGGGTCACCGCGGTCGTGGCGGTGAAGTCGGCGGAGTTGTCGTCGGTGTCCACGCCGTCGGCGCGGGTCATGGACTTCGGGTCCGCATTCGCCGACGGGCCCGTGGCGGGCGCGGTCTCGTAGGTGTTGGAGGTGCCGTAGCCGAGCAGGTCCACGAGCCCGTCGGTACCGGTCACCGAGCCAGTGGGGGCGGCCAGGGGCTGCTCGCCGTCGGAGAGCACGATCGTCCCGGAGACGCCCGCCGGGTTGAACGAGGTGGCGAGGTCGGGGGCGGGCAACGCGGCACCGCTGCCCGCGTTGGACCCGCCCTGGACCAGGAAGTAGCCGCCCGGGGCGATGGTCCCGGACAGCGCCACCGTGCTGGTGACGGTTCCGGTGCCGGACGCGGAGCGGTACTGCAGGGTCCAGCCGGTGAGGTCCACCGGCTGGACCGTGGGGTTGTAGAGCTCGACGAACTTGTGGGTGTAGACGGCGTTGGCCGAGCCGCCGTTGGTGTAGGCCTCGTTGATGACCACGTTCGCCCCGTCCGGGGCGGCGTGCACGGGCACGGTCAGCGGCGCGGCGAGCAGGGCCGCGGCCAGAGCCCCGCTCAGGGGCAGGGAGAACAGCTTGTTCACGGTGGGGAGTTCCTTCAGTGGGGGCAGGGGGAGAAGGGGAGAGAACGATCGGGGCTCAGCCGAAGAGACGGCTGAGGACCTGGTGGGCCCGCTCGGAGCCGTGCTTCCAGTCGCCGCGGCCGGGCTCGCCCTGGCCGGGGTGCTCGCCGGAGTGGCCCGTGCCGGGTTTCTGCGGCTGGGTCGGCCTGTCGGTGGGCTCCGGCTCGGTGGCGCAGTCGGTGGGCAGGTCCAGGACAGCCTCCGGCACGCGGACCTGCGTGCCGGACGGCTCGGCGACCAGCCACACGGCGGCGTCGTCGGCCAGGCCGGTCGTGTCGAGGCTGACCGAGGTCGTGCCGTCGGTGACCGGTGCCGTGCCGAGTTCAGTGCCGTCCGGGTCGCCCGCGCGCACGCTCAGCGAGGTGTTCTCCGATGCGCCCAAGGAGGTCATGTCCAGGGAAGAGACGTCGAAGGTCACGGTGCAGCCGTCCGCGGCGGCCCCGGTCAGCGCCACGGACCGGCGGTCGAACTCGGGGGACAGCGGGCTGTTGGCGGCGAGGTACTCCATCCAGGCGTCGCGGTCGATCCGGCCGGTGTCGGTGACGTCGGTGCCCTCGGTCAGGGCGGTGAAGTTGTCGCCGCCCTCCACCAGGAAGGACACCGAGCCGATCACGTACTCGGCGGCCGGGTCGACGGGCTGCCCGTCGACCGTGATCGAGGTGATCCGGTCCCCGGCCGGGCGGGCGGCGTCGAAGGTGTAGGACACGTTCTCGGACAGCCCCAGCTGCAGGTACGGCCGGGACGATCCCTCGGGCTGCCACTGCTGTTCGAGGACCCGCTCGAACTGCTCGCCGGTGAGGGTCACGGTGGTGAGGTTGTTGGCGAAGGGCAGCACCTGGTTGGCCTCGGACTCCGTCACCACGCCGTCGCGCTCGCCGTCGATGGCCTGGCCGGGGTCGTCCGCCCAGAGGAGGTCGGCGCGCAGGCCGCCGGGGTTGATGAGGCCGATCTGCACGCCGTCCGACTCGTCCAGGCTGTCGCGGATGGACTCGGCGACCAGGTTGCCGAGGCTCGACTCGGCGCCGCGGTCGTCGCGGGCCTGCACGCCGTCCCGCAGACCGTAGGCGGTGGTGATGTCCCCGGTGATCTCGCCGACCGGGGTGCTGCCCCGCTCCAGGGCCACCGCCTCGGCGTCCGCGACGATCCCGGCGACCTCCGCGACGCGCGGATACCTGGCGACCAGCTCCTCCTCGGTCGCGGTGACGACCTCGTCGACGGCCAGCACGCCGGTGGTGAGGTCGACGTCGTCGGCGGCCTCGTCGTAGCTCAGGGAGATCCGCCCGAGGCTGCCGCCGTACGAGCCGGCCTGCAGGACCGCGCGGTCGAGGTCGCCGTCGCCGTCCACGTCGACGCCCTCGTCGTAGACCTGGTGGGTGTGCCCGTTGAGCACCACGTCCACGGTCGCGCTGGTGCCGGTCACCAGCCGATCGCCGAGGGCGTCGGCCGCGTCGGCGGCGCCCTCGTGGTAGACGGCCACCACGACGTCGGCCCCGTCCGCCTCGAGCCGCTCGGCCTCGGCGTTGACGGCCTCGACGGGGTCGCCGAAGGTGATGCCCTCGATCGCGCCGGGCGAGACGAGCGTGGCGGTCTGCTGGGTGACGGCGCCGACCACGCCCACGCGCACGCCCTCGACGTCGAACGTCGCGGACGCCTCGGTGACGAGCTCGCCGTCCGGGCCGGTGACGTTGGCCGCCAGGTAGGGGAAGCCGGCGCGCTCGGTGATGCGGCCGGTCACGTCGTCCGCGCCCCGGTCGAACTCGTGGTTGCCCACGGCGGAGGCGTCGAGCTCGAGCGCGTCGAGCACGTCGAGCGTGGGGTCGTCCTGCTGCACGGCCGAGACGTATTCGGTGGCGCCCACGTTGTCCCCGCCGGACAGCAGCAGCGTGCCGTCCTCGTTCTCCGCGCGCAGCTGCTCGATCGCGCCCGCGAAGAGGAGGGGGTCGGAGGAGAGCCGGCCGTGGTAGTCGTTGAAGTAGAGCAGCTCGACGGCCGTCTCCCCGGCCGCGGTCGCCCCCGCGCCCGGTGCCGGCGGGGGCGCCGTCCCCTGGGCGGACGCCGCGGGGAGGACCAGACCGGTCGAGGTGACCACGGCGCCGGCGGCGAGCGCGGCGAGCAGGGCAGGACGGTGCTTCTGGGGCGCCATGGGGGTCCTCCGGGGGATGCGGCGGTGCGTTGTCCCCATTTCAGCACGCGGAGGTGAACGGCGAGCCACGACACCGCGACATTTCTCCGGCCCCGGGACGGGCCGAGGCCCCCACCGGCCGGTTCGGGGTGGGGGCCTCGTGCGGAGGCGGAAGGTAAGGGATTTGAACCCTTGGTACGGGGTCACCGCACACCGGTTTTCAAGACCGGCTCCTTAGGCCGCTCGGACAACCTTCCCCGCGCCCGCCCGGTCCCCGGCGGGGGCGGCGGAGCGCGCAGCCCATTCTTCCACGGCGCCCGGAACGCCGCCAAAGCCCCGGTAGGGTGAGCGCGTGGACGCACCCGAGAGCCCCGACCGCGGGACGACGACGATCGTGTGGTTCCGGGACGATCTGCGCGTCACGGACCACCCCGCCCTCGACGCCGCGTGCCGGCGCGGCGCGGTGGTCGCCCTCTGCGTCCTGGACCAGGAGTCCGAGGGGGTCCGGCCCCTCGGCGCGGCCGCGAAGTGGTGGCTGGACGGGTCGCTGCGGTCCCTGCGGGAGTCGCTCCGGGAGCTGGGCATCCCCCTGGTGCTGCGCCGCGGCCCCGCCGGGACCGTGCTCCCCGAGGTCCTCGAGCGCACGGGGGCGGGCGGCATCACGTGGAACCGCCGCTACGGCGGGCCCGAGCTCGCCGTGGACGCCGGAGTGAAGCAGTGGTGCGCCGAGCACGGGGTGGAGGCGCACTCGTTCCAGGCCGCGCTGCTGCACGAGCCGTGGACCCTGCGCACCGGCGCCGGCGGCCCGTACAAGGTGTTCACCCCCTTCTGGAAGGCGCTCCGGGCGCTGGAGATCCGGCAGCCGCTCCCCGTGCCCGGGCCGGGCCGGGGGGCCGCCGCGGAGGTGGCGGCGACCGCCGGCACCGAGGACCCGGTCGACTGGGGCCTGGTGCCGTCCCCGGAGCGCGCGGCCGGGCTGGCCGCGGTGTGGAAGCCCGGGGAGGCGGCCGCGTGGGAGCGGCTGGACGACTTCCTGGACCGCGTCGAGGACTACGCCGAGGGCCACGACCGGCCGGACCGGGACGGCACCAGCCGGCTCTCCCCGCACCTGCGATGGGGCGAGATCAGCCCGTTCGCGGTCTGGGACGCGGCCGTCCGGCACCGGTCCGAGCAGGGGAGCAGCCCGGGGCTGGAGAAGTTCCTGGCCGAGCTGGGCTGGCGGGAGTTCAACTGGCACCTGCTCCACCAGGTGCCGGACCTGCACGTGCGCCACGTCCGCCCGGCCTTCGACGCGTTCCCGTGGCGGGACGCGGCGGAGGCGGCCGGCGACGTCCGGGCCTGGCAGGAGGGGCGCACCGGCTTCCCGCTCGTGGACGCGGGCATGCGGCAGCTGCGGGCCACGGGGTGGATGCACAACCGGGTCCGGATGGTCGCCGGGTCCCTGCTCACCAAGAACCTGCTGGTCGACTGGCGGGTGGGGGAGCAGTGGTTCTGGGAGACGCTCGTGGACGCCGAACCGGCGAGCGGGCCCGGGAACTGGCAGTGGGTCGCGGGCTCCGGCGCGGACGCGAGCCCGTTCTTCCGGATCTTCAACCCGCTGACCCAGGGCCGGAAGTTCGACCCCGAGGCCCGCTACATCCGCCGCTGGATCCCCGAGCTGGCCGGCGACGAGGGCGTGGACCCGCACGAGCCCGGTCTGCTCGGACCGTCGGTCGGCTACCCGGAGCCGGTCGTGGACCTGCCGGCCAGCCGCGGCCGCGCCCTCGACGCCTACGCCTCGATCCGCTGAGGGCGGCGCCGGCGTCCGCCTGTTCGGCACGGGCCGACGCCGGGTGACCGGGGGCCCGCCCCGCGACACAATGGGAGCGACCGTCGCCCCCGACCGGAAGGCCCCACCATGCGCGCAGTGCTCGAGACCACCCCCGGCGGACCGGAGGTCCTCGCCGTCGCCGAGGTCCCCGCCCCGGAGCTCACGCCCGACGGGGTGCGGATCCGGGTCCGGGCCGCCGGGATCAACCGGGCGGACGTCATGCAGCGGCTGGGCAGGTATCCGGTCCCGCCCGGGGCGTCGACCGTCTTCGGCCTCGAGGTCTCGGGCACGGTGCAGGAGCTCGGCCCCGAGGTGCCCGCCGGCGCCGGGTTCGCCCCCGGCGACGAGGTCGTCGCCCTCCTGGACTCCGGGGGCTACGCCGAAGAGGTCGTCGTCCCGGCCGGCCAGGTCTTGCCCGCGCCCGCCGGGGTGGACCTCGTCGCCGCCGCCGGCCTGCCGGAGGTGTGCGCCACGGTGTTCTCCAACGTCTTCATGGCCGCCGCCGCCCGCGAGGGCGAGACGGTCCTGGTGCACGGCGGCACCGGCGGGATCGGCACCAACGCCCTCCAGATGTGCCGGGCCCTCGGCCTGCGCGTGCTCACCACGGTCGGCAGCCCGGAGAAGGCCGAGGCTGCACGGCGGCTCGGCGCCGAGGCGATCGACTACCGGCAGGAGGACTTCGTGGCGCGCGTGCGGGAGCTCACGGACGGGCACGGCGCCGACATCGTGCTCGACGTCGTGGGCGGCTCCTACCTGGGGCGCAACCTAGACGCGCTGGCCACCAACGGCCGGATCGCGGTCATCGCCACCCAGGGCGGACGCACGGGGGAGCTGGACCTCGGCAAGCTCATGGCCAAGCGGGCCGCCGTGATCGGCACCACGCTGCGCCCGCGGCCCGTGGCGGAGAAGACCCGCATCATGGCCGCCGTGCGGAAGCACGTGTGGCCCCACGTCGAGTCCGGCGCCGTCCGCCCGGTCGTGGACCGCACCTTCCCCCTGGACGAGGTCGCGCGGGCCCACGAGTACTTCGACTCCGGCACGCACATCGGCAAGGTCCTGCTCGTCCCCTGAGCGCACCCCTCGGCACGGCCGCGGACGGCCCGGTCCCGGCCCGTCGCCGGGCCCGGCCCGCCCTCCGCGCGCACGGAGGGCGGGCCGGGCCGCCGTAGGATGGACTGTCTCCACTCGAAAGGACCGCCCGTGGCATTCCTGCGCGACTACCGCGCCGCTCGCCGTGACGAGGCCGAGCTCGGTCTGGGCGTGTGGCGCCGCGCCCACGACCGGTTCCGCCGGGGTCTGGACCGCTTCCACCAGATCCTCGAGAGCCTCCCGGACAAGACGCTCGCGCAGTCCGTGGTCCCCACCGCCAACGCGCTCGCCGATCTGCTGCCGGAGGTGCGGGCCGTGTGCGCGGCGGCGCAGCGCACGGCGCCGAGCAGCAGCCACGACATCCCGGCCTCCCCGGGCGGCTACCTCAACGACGTCCACCGCGAGCTCTCCCGAGCCGGCAACGCGATGGCCCAGGCGGCGGAGGCCCTCACCATGGCCCGGTTCGTGCGGGCCGACGAGGAGTCCTCGGCCCACCGGCTGGACGCGGTCGTCCGCCGGGCCGAGGCGGTGCGGGAGCACGTGGAGCGCGCCGAGGAGCTGCTGCGGCGCGGCTGAAGCCCGTTCCCGGCGGTGACGGGGTGGACCCGACAGCCTGCTGATGGTTTGATGGGCGGCATGACCTCCTCCGGATTCGACTACCGCGCGGCCGACGGCGAGTTCGACGCCCGCTGGTCCCGCTCGCCCCTCGGCCGGCCCGACCGCGGAGGCCTTGGCCGCTTCGGCCCGGGCTACGACCTGCCCGGCCGCCGGGGCGGGGGGTACGGGCGCCGCTCCGGCTTCCGCATGCTCCCCTTCCCCGGGTACTCCACCCGGACGCGCCGCGGCACGAACGTCACGGTGGGCGGCTGCTGTCTGCCCCTGCCGATCGGGTGCCTGACCACCACGGTCCTCGCGGGCGCGGCGGCCGTCCTCGTGGGCCGCGCCGCCCGCGACTGAGCGTCCCGGTGGGCCGGGCGGCGGATCACGCGGCCGCCGGCTCCGCGCGGAGGACCTCGACCGGGACGGGCGCGAGGTGCTCGACCGGGACGGGGGCGGCGTGCTCCGCCGGGACGGGCGCGAGGTGCTCGACCGGGACGGTCCCGTCCTCCTCGGCCTCCAGCGGCGGGCAGAGGCGCCAGCCGACGGCCTCCAGGTCGAGGGCGAGACGCGTCTGGCCGGTCACGGCGCCCTCGTCGCAGTAGCGGCCGAACGACCGGTGGACGTCCTCGAGCGCCTGCCAGCGGATCAGCGCGGCCGGGCCCCCGACTGCGGTGGACCGGGCGGAGACGGCGCCCACGTTGCGGTCCCGGAGGGCGGCCAGGGCGCGGGCCAGGAAGCCCGGCGGCAGCCGGACGCCGGGGTCGAGGACCAGCACCAGGTCGTCCGGCTCCATCCGGACGGTGTCCAGGGCCTGGTTGAGCGCCCCGGCACGGTGGTGCCGGTTGTCGACGGTGAGCAGGACCTCGGCGCCGGCGTGCAGGGCGACCTCGACGGTGGCGTCGGTGGAGTCGTCCGACATGACGAGGATGCGCTCCGGCGGACGGGTCTGGCGGTGGAGGGAGACGACCGCGTGCTCGACGCGGGCCGCCTCGTCGTGGGCGGGAATGATCGCGGCGATCATGACGACTTCTCTCGGCGTGCCCGGCGTGCGTCCCGCCGCTGACGTCCCCCTGGGGCGGGGCGCCCGACCGGCCCCTGAACGAGTGTTCTCGGTGACAACGTGAGCCCCCTGACGTGTTGTCCTGGACCAAAGTCTAGGCACCACGGCGGACAGTTTACATCCGCAAATCAGGGGACGTCCGCCCCGGCCGGACGCGGGTTCGGCGCCTCCCCGGGGGCGCTACACCTCGTCCCGGCCGCACTCCCGGCACAGCTTCCAGACGTTCGTGTCCCCGTGCCGCTCGAACACCACCCGGCTGACCAGGGCCTGGATCAGGGCGAGCCCGCGGCCGGACTCGCGGTGCTCCTGCGCCATGGCCCCCGTGAGGTCGACCTGCGCCGGTGCGGCGCCGATCTCGTAGATCCTCGCCTCCAGCCGGTGGGGGTCCGCGACCAGGTCCACGGACAGCTCGATCGGGTCCTCCGCCGCGGGCACCGCGTGCACCACCACGTTGCCGGCCGCCTCCACGACCGCGAGCGTGAAGGCCATCCGGTCGGTCTCGGGCACGAACGCGGCCTCCCCCCACAGCGCGTCCAGGTCCTCGTGCAGGGCGTCCACCGTCAGGGCGGTGGCCGGGCCCCGGCGCGAGCGGCGGGCCGTGGGCTCAGTCATCGGCGAAGGCCGCGTCGGCGGTGTCGTAGGGGGTCAGGACGCGGTGCATGCTGGTGAGCTCGAGGACCATGCGGACCTGGGGGCGGACGTTCGCGATCCGCAGGTCGCCGCCGGCCTGGCGGGCCAGCTTGAGGCACCCGATGAGGGCGCCCAGACCGGACGAGTCCATGAACTCGGTGCCGCCGAGGTCGACCACCACGTGGTTGCTGCCCTCGTCGACGACCTTCGCCACGACCTCCCGGAGCTTGGGCGCCCCCACCATGTTGAGCCGTCCGGTGCCCGTGATGTGGGCGAACCTCGGCTTCTGCTCAATCGTGAACTGCATCGGCACTCCTCTCCTCGGGCTCGAAGCCCGTGTATCTCGCGGCGGTGACGAGCACGCTCAGCACCACCAGGTCGAAGGCGACCCAGGCCACGTTGACCAGGGTTCCCACCGGTTCGTTCAGCCCCACCGCCAGCCGGGCGGTCCCCACCAGGAGGGCCGCGGCCAGCAGCCCCATCACCACCAGCTGGGGGCGGATGAGGTGCCAGGCCGGGCCGGCGTCCTGCCGCACCTTGGGCGTGACGGCGAAGCCGAGGGGGCGGCCGAACCAGACGTTGCGGGCGGCCGTGGTGCACGCCCTGATCCAGATGGGGAACAGCGCCAGGCTGTACTGCTGGCCGCGCCAGGTGGGGATGCCCCGGCCCACCACGAGGAACAGCAGCTGGTTCACCACCATGAAGGGGATGAAGCGGACGAAGAAGTCCCAGCTGAGGCTGGTGACGGGGAGGATGCCCAGCACCAGGTACACGATGGGCGCGGCGAAGTAGACGACGGCCGCGAAGCCGGACAGGTAGCTCCACATCGTGGCGAAGTACATGAGCCGCTGGCCCCACCCCAGCCGGCGCTGCAGCAGCGGGTTCTCCCGGAGCAGCACCTGCACCGTGCCCTGTGCCCAGCGCAGGCGCTGGGTGAGCATGGTCTTCAGGTCCTCGGGGGCCAGGCCGTGGGCGAGGACCTCGTGGTGGTAGACGCTGCGCCAGCCCAGGCCGTGCAGGCGCATCGCGGTGGCCATGTCCTCGGTGACCGAGATCGTCGCCAGCGGCATCACCGGCTGGGCCTCGCCGGGCCGGTCCACGGAGACCGCCTCGAGCACCTCCCGGACCGGTTCCACGGCGGCCAGCGGGGACAGGTCGCGGCGGGACATCCGGTCCACGGCGGAGGCGAGCTCGTCCGGCCAGACCATGCCGTCCTCGGGGGGCAGGTCCAGGGCGGCGATCGAGGCGAGGTCCGCCTCGATCTGGGAGAAGTCCTGCGTGACGGTGCGCCGGGCCGCCGCGTCCACCTCGCGCTGCAGACGGTAGGTCAGCTCGGTCAGGGGGGCGCCGGCCTTCAGCTCGGCGCGGGCCCGCTCGGTGGCGGCCTCGACGTCGTCGAGCATGCCTGCGACGACGGGGTTCGCGGCCTCCGGGGACCGTCGCGCCCTCCGCAGGGCGGCCCGGGTGCGGGCGAGGGACTCCTTCACGTCCTGCTCGACCTCCTGGACGTAGCCGGAGAGGCCGAGCTGCATGAGCGCCTCGCGGCGCAGGATCGCGTTGGAGCCGCAGAAGAAGGCGGCGTTCCAGCCGTCCTTGCCCTGCTGGATGGGGCCGTAGAACAGGGGGGCCTGGCTGCCGAGCGGATCGTGGTCCGGCACGTTGACGAACCACTGCGGCGTCTGCACGAGCGCCACCCTGCGGTCGTTGAACCAGCCCAGGGTCCGGTCCAGGATCTCCGGGGCCGGGACCTGGTCGGCGTCGAGGATCAGCAGGAACTCGCCCTGGGTGAGCATCAGGGCGTTGTTGAGGTTGCCGGCCTTGGCGTGGCGCGGCCGGTCGGTCCAGTCCTCGCTGCGCGTCAGGTAGCCCAGCCCGTGCTCGGCGGCGAGCGCCTCGAGCTCGGGGCGGGCCCCGTCGTCGAGGATCCACGTGCTGTGCGGGTGCCGGATCGCCTGCGCCGCCAGGGCGGTGCCCATCACGAGGTCGAGGGGCTCGTCGTAGGTCGTGATGAACACGTCCACGGTGGCGCCCGCGGGCGGGGCACCGGCCTCCCCGCGCCGCCGGAGCCGCCAGACGGTGAGCCCGAACAGCGAGACGTCGATCAGGCTGTACGTCTCGGCGAGCACCAGGGGCACGGCGATCCACCACGCCGACCAGTTCAGCGACTCGAGCCAGCGCCAGGCGATGTAGTTGACGCCCAGCAGGAGGGTCAGGACGACCAGGAGCCGGACGAGGAAGCGGTTCACGGGGCGGACCGGCGGCGGACGACCACGGCGGTGACGTCGTCGGTGCGGGTCTCCTCGCCGGCGAGGTCGATGACCGCGGTGCAGGCGGACGCGGCGTCCTCGTGGCGGGAGACCACGTCGGCGACCGCCCGCACGGCGTCGTCGACGTCCTCGTACGCGTCGAGGAGGCCGTCGCTGACGACGACGAGGGCGTCGCCGGGCGCGAGCACGATCCGGCCGGGCACCCACTGCGTCCCGGGCACCGCCCCCACCGGGGGGCCGCCCGGGCGCAGCCGGTCGATCCCGTCCGCGCGCACGTGCAGTCCCAGCCCGTGGCCCGCGTCGACGTACTCCACGACCCCGTCGGCCGTGTCCAGGCGGGCGTGGAAGAGCGTGACGAAGGAGTCGGAGTGGGCGAGGTCGTGCTCGAGGTGCCGGCAGGTGTCGCCGAAGGCCTGCGCCATGTCCGGCTGCCCGGCCGCGGAGCGCAGCACGGCGCGCACGGTGGCGGCGATGAGCGCGGCCCCCATGCCCTTGCCCATGGCGTCGGCCAGCGAGACCTGGAGCCCGCCCTCGGTCGTGTACCAGTCGAAGAAGTCCCCGCCCACGCTGCGGGACGGCCGGCACGCCCCGGCCACGTCGTAGCCGGGCACGGCCGGGGCGGCGGCGGGCAGCAGGCTGCGCTGGACCTCGGCCGCGCGGCGCAGCTCCTCGGCGTCGGCCTGCTCCGCCCGGGCGCGCGGCCGGCGGAACATCGCCTCGATCCTGGCCTGCAGCTCCCGGGGGCTGAACGGCTTGCTGATGTAGTCGTCCGCCCCGCGCTCGAGGCCCTCCAGCCGGTCGATCTCGCCCGGGCGGGCCGTGACCATGAGCAGGTAGGCGTCCGAGAACTGCCGGACCCGCCGGCAGACCTCCAGCCCGTCGAGGTCCGGGAGGCTGAGGTCCAGGGTGATGAGATCGGCGCCGTCGCGGCGCACGGCCTCGATGCCCTCGAGGCCGGTCGCGGCGGTCGTCACGGTGAAGCCGCGCATGCCGATGGTCTGGGCGAGGAGGTTGCGGATGTCGTCGTGGTCTTCGATCACGACGGCACGGCGACCCTGGGGGGAGGGGGTCATGGACCCATTAAGCCGCTATTCTTTGCAATTGTCATCCCGACCCCCCGAGGGTGACGCACCCAGTCGGAAGAGTTCCCCGTGGACCGCTTGCTCACCGTCCTCTCCCTCGACCGGATCAGCTTCCACGAGCTGTCGATGCGCCGGCGCGTGCTCCTCAGCCAGCTGCCGCTGTTCGTCACGACCGTCGTCCTCGTCGCCGGGATCTGGGTGGTCCACGAGCCGCTGCGGGGCGACCTGCGGGTGCAGCTGGCCCTGGCGCTCACGGTGGCGCTGACGGCCCTGTGCGTGCTGGTGCCGTGGGACCGGCTGCCCTACGGGGCGTTCCTGGCCGTCCCGGTCCTGGACTTCGTCCCCATCACCCTGCTGCGGGAGGGCACGCTGAGCACGGTGACCGGGGTGGGCATCATGGCCGCGTTCCCCGTCATCTGGCTCACCGGCTCCGGGCGGCTGCCCCGGGCGTCCGCCCCGCTGGGTTTCGTCCTGACCCTCGCCATGGTGTGGGTCCCGCTCCTGGTCCCGCCCCGGCCGCTGAGCGCGCAGCTGCTGACGGCCCCGCTGCTGATCCCCGTCATGCTGCTGGGCATCGGGCTCACCGTCCAGGTGCTGTCGAACAGCATGGAGCGCCAGAACGCCGAGCTCGAGGCCAAGGACGCCGAGCTGCGCCGGCTGCTGGGCGTGACCGCGCGGCGGGAACGGCTGCTGAACACCGTCCTGGACACGGTGGACGTGGGCGTGCTGGCGATCGACGAGCACGGCCACGACATCCTCATGAACCGCCGCCAGCACCGGATCCACGAGCTCTCGCTGCCCGAGGGGGTGCGGGACGGCGCCGAGGCGGACCTGCGGGTCTACGCGGACGGGGACGGGACGCCGCTGCCCGTGGACCGGCGTCCCGCCCGCCGCGCGATCCGCGGCGAGTCCTTCTCCGACGCCCTGGTCTGGGCGGGGGAGCCGCCCCTGCAGCGGGTGCTCTCCGTGTCCGCCCGCGTGCTCCGGGACGAGGACGGCGGGGTCGAGGGCTCCGTCCTGTCGTTCAACGACGTGACCGAGCTGGTGGCGGCGCTGCAGGCCAAGGACGACTTCGTGGCCGGCGTCTCCCACGAGCTGCGCACGCCCCTGACGTCCATCCGCGGCTACACCGAGCTCCTGGCCATGGACGAGCGGCTCCCCGGGCACGTCCGCTCCGGGCTGGAGGTCGTCGAGCGCAACGCCGACCAGCTGCTCGTCCTGGTCGAGGACCTCCTCCGCACCGCGGGCCCCGTCCTGGCGCTGCAGACGGCGGAGGCCGACCTCGTCCAGGTGGTCCAGCAATCCGTCGCGGCGGCCGGGCTCCGGGCCGCGGAGGCGGGGGTGGACCTGCGGGTCGACGCCCCGCCCCGCCTCGTGCTGGCCTGCGACCCCGTGCGCCTGGGGCAGGTGCTCGACAACCTGCTCTCGAACGCCATCAAGTACTCCCCGGGCGGCGGGCCGGTGACGGTCCGGGTGGACCGGGCCGGGGCGACCGTGCAGGTGCAGGTGGCGGACCGCGGCATGGGGATGCGCCCGGAGGACGCCGAGCACGTGTTCGGCCGGTTCTTCCGCAGCAGCAACGCCCGGATGAGCGCCATCCCGGGTCTGGGCCTGGGCCTGGCGGTCGTGCACGAGATCGTCGAGCGCCACGGCGGCACCATCCGCTGCGAGAGCGCACCGGGGGAGGGGACCGTCTTCACCCTGACCCTCCCGGCGGCCGGACCGGTGGGTGCGGAGGACCCAGACCGGGCGGAGCAGGACGGATCACCGGCTGTACTCCAGCCGGACCGAGTCGTCGTCGGGCAGCACCAGGACGGTGCTGCCGGCGACCGTCCACTGCTCGGGCAGCAGGAAGTACCGGCCGCCCCGCAGCGTCAGGAGCCGTAGCCCGTCGTAGCGGTGGAGCGGGTCGTCCGGTCCGCCCAGCTCCTCCGCACGGACCCCGGGCAGGCCGATGTGCAGGGGCTTCTCGCTGTAGACGACCGTCCGCGGCATCGTCCCCAGCTCCTCCTCGAGGTCGTGGGCCAGGGCCCGTCCCATGGCCTCGGCCACCGACGACGTGCCCCAGAACACCAGGAGCGCGACCACGGACACCAGCGCGAAACCCCGCAGGAGCGGCCGCTCCGGCGCGGTGGGCCGCTCGTCACGGGCGGTGACGCGCCGCCGGAGGCCGGCGGCCCAGGCGGCCGCGAGGACGCACAGCGCCATGGCGAAGGGGATCACCCAGGCCTCCTCCTCCGGGACGGCGCCGCCCAGGAGCCGCACCGCGACCGCCAGCCCGATGAAGAAGCACGTCCCCCGGCGCGCCCACCGCGCCACCGGGGCGCTCCCGGAGCGGCGGGCACGGGCCTCCACGCGCTCGCGGACCCGGCGGTCCAGCCAGATCCCGCCGAGCACGGCCACGGCGATCCAGAGGAGCTGGACGTACAGGGAGCCGATGCTCAGCAGCAGGTAGTCCTGGGTGGTGTAGCCGAAGAGGTTCGCGTCCAGGCCCATCTCCCGGGCCTGGGCGCCGGCGCGGACCCAGCCGAAGTAGACCAGCAGGGCCGTCAGCAGGCTCACCCCCACGCCCAGCTTCGAGACCGCCTGGAAGAGCCGCCCCCAGAGCGGGGACCCGTCCGGCTCCTGCTCCGCCACCGTGGCTCCTAGAGTGTGGGTGGAGCGGTGGGCGCGGGTGCCGGGGCGGGCGCCGGCGGGGGGTCGGGACAGGCGGCGGCCGGCACCTGGTACACCAGGTAGCCCTGCCCGCCGACCGGCCAGTCCGCGTCCGAGACGGTCACCGGGACGGGGCCGGCGACGTCCGACGGCGGGGCGCGGAAGAACAGGCTTCCATTGCCCTGCTGCACCGGCACGACCGCGGCGCCCACCGACACCGCGCGGATGCCCTCCGGCGGCACCCACTCGAGGTTGCCCTGCAGGAAGACCGGTGCGCCGCCGCAGGTGGACACGGGGATCTCCAGGCCCTCGACACCGGGGGCCAGCGGCGAGAGGAGGCCCTCCAGCACGAGGGGGCAGGCCGTGCCGTCGGGGACCTGCAGCTCCGGGACCGCCTCCGGGGCCCGGCGGTGGAACTCGACCAGCCGCCGCAGGCCCGCCACGGTCTCCTCCTCCCAGCAGCCGGCGGGCGCCGGGACGGCAGCCAGGGCGTCCTCGCCCTGCCGCCACAGCTCGGGGTCGTTGGTCGTGGCGGCCTCGCACAGGAGGGCGCCGGCGCGCGGGACGGGCTGGGCCCGGGACGCGAGCAGCTGCTCGTCGCCGCAGTCCCCGTCCTTCAGGGGGTCGTACCACAGCGGCGTGCCCTCCCCGTTGGGTCCGATCCGCAGCCACGTCAGGATGCGCGAGACCGGGGGGTCGCCGGACTCGCTCGGGGAGGGGACCGCGGAGCCGGACGGAGCCGCAAAGCCCGACGGGTTCGCGGCCCCGGACGGGTCCGAGGCGGGCGGGCTCGGGGACGAGCCGGGAGAGCCACCGCAGGCCGGCGCGGTCAGCGCTGCTCCGGCCAGGACGAGTGCGCAGACCAGCTGTCGGGAACGGAGTTGCATGGTGCACCGCCAAAGTCGTCCGTGGTGGCCGGTCGCCCGGAACAGATTCAGCGTACGGCGGGTCCTACCCGCCGAACACGACTGTGACCAGGGGTGACGTGACTGTGACGGCCGGTCCGCGCCGCCCGCCGCCGTCGCCCGGGGGTGGCTGCCGGCGGGCCCGGGGCGGGACGACGAAGGCTCCGGACCCTGGGGGTCCGGAGCCTGCTCCGCTCGGAGCCTCCTGTCGGAATCGAACCGACGACCTTTTCATTACGAGTGAAACGCTCTACCGACTGAGCTAAGGAGGCGTGCACGCGGCCGTCCGGAACGGCCTCAGTGCAGGTGAAACTGTAGCAGAGAGCGCGGGGGCGCCCCCAATCGGCGGGACCGGGCGCGGTGCGGGCGTTCCCCGGGAGTTCACCGGCTCTTCGGCTCCCCGGCCTTACCGGCCCGCGGGGCCGGGGCGAAGCATGGACGGACACGACGACGGGGCCGGCCGCTGCGGTCCGCCCGGAACAGGAGCAGCCCAGTGCGCACACCGGACGGCGGCATCGCGACGGATCTCGAACTGGCCTTCCTGGACATGTCCGGAACCGTGTTCCACGACAACGGGATCATGGAGCGGGCCTTCGAGCGCACCGTGACCGGTCTCGGCGTCGACCCCGGCTCGGAGCGGTTCCGGCAGATGCTCCACCACGTCCGGGACACGCTGGGCCAGTCGAAGGCGGGAGTGCTCGAGCAGCTGTTCGCGAGCGACCCCCACCGGGCACGGCAGGCGGTCCGGGACTTCGAGCGCCACCTCGACGAGCTGCTGGCCACCGAGGGGGTCATTCCCGTGGAGGGCGCGGAGCAGGCCGTCACGGCGCTGCGCGAGGCGGGCCTGCGGGTCTGCCTGGCCACCGGCTACAACCGGCACAGCCTGAACACGCTCCTCGAGCAGCTCGGCTGGACGGGTCTCGCGGATCTCAGCCTGTGTCCCTCGGACGCGGGGCGCGGACGACCCTGGCCGGACATGGTGCTCACCGCCGTGCTGGCGCTCGACCTCGGCGACGTCCGCCGGGTCATGGTGGTGGGGGACACCGCGGCGGACGTGCAGGCCGGCCTGCGGGCCGGCTCCGCCGCGGTCGTCGGCGTCCGCACGGGCGCGCACGACGCCGCGTCCCTGCGCGCGGCCGGCGCCCACGTGGTGGTCGACTCGGTCCGGGACCTCCCCGGACTCGTCCGCACGCCGGTGCCCGGCGCGCGCTGACGCCCACCGTGCCGGCACCGGTCGCCCGGGTCGCGGCGGATCAGGAGCAGGTCGTCCCCTCCGCGGGGAGCTCGCCCTCCAGCAGGTAGGCGTCCACGGCGTCCTGCACGCAGCGGTTGCCGGCCGTGTAGGCGGTGTGGCCGTAGCTGTCGTAGGTCAGCAGCCGGGCGCTGTCGAGCTGCTCCACGAGGGCCTCGGACCAGTGGTAGGGGGTCGCGGGGTCGTGGGTGGTGCCCACCACGAGGACGGGATCGGCGCCGGCGGCGTCGAGCGGCTCCGGCAGGCCCGCCGGGTCGACCGGCCATCCCTGGCACGCGGCGTCGCCGTAGCCCAGGTACGGGCCGAAGGTCGGGGCGACCCGCTCGAGCTCCTCCTGGTGCCGGGCCATCTGCTCCGCCGTGACCGTCCCGTCGGGCCGGTCGAGGCAGTTCACGGCCGTGAACGCCATGGTGGTGTTGCTCGTGTACCGGCCCTCGGCGTCGCGCCCGTGCGTGGCGTCCGACTGGGCGAGCAGCGCGGAGAAGTCGCCGTCGAAGGCGGCGCCCAGGGACTCGTTGAGCGTCTCGTAGCCGGTGGTCGCGTAGAGGGGCCCCAGGATGCCCTCGACCACGTTGGTGGCGGTGACCCGCCGGCCGTCGGCGGCGGTCACGGTCTCCTCCTCGACGGAGGCGATGAGCTCCTGGATCCGGGTCATCGCCTCATCCATGGAGACGTCGGCCACCACGCAGTCCCGGATCTCGAACTGGCACTGCTGCACCCAGTGGCGCAGGTTGTCCTCGAAGCCCTCGGCCTGGTCGGCGGTGGCCTCCATGTCGCTCAGGGTGGGGTCCACGCCGCCGTCGAGCACGAGCCGGCCGACCCGGTCGGGGAACAGGTCGGCGTACACCGCGCCGAGGTGGGTGCCGTAGGAGAAGCCCAGGTAGGTCGTCCGCTCGTCGCCGAGCACGGCCCGGAGCACGTCCATGTCCCGGGCGGCGCTCACGGTGTCCATCTGCGCCACGAGCTCGCCGGAGTCCTGCACGCACGCGGCGCCGAGCTGTTCGTACTCCTCCTGGATCTGCTCGACCGGCTGCTCCTCGGGGTCGAACATCGGCTCGGCGCGCCACGCGTCCAGCTCCGCGTCGTCGAGGCACTCGATGCCCTCGGAGCGGCTCACCCCGCGCGGGTCGAAGCCCACTACGTCGTAGGCCTCGCGCACGTCGCCGGTGACCGTGTACTGCGCGTAGAGCATCGCGTCCACCCCGGAGGCGCCGGGCCCGCCGGGGTTGAGGAGCAGGCTGCCGCGGGCGTCCCCGCCTGCGGGCAGGCGGGACATCACCACGGTGGTGGTCGCCCCGCCGGGGTCGGCGTAGTCGAGGGGCACCTCGACGTCGGCGCACTGGAGGTCGTCCTGCGCGCCGTTGGTCTCCACCTCGAACGTGCAGTCCCCCCAGGTGACGGTCTGCGTGTAGTAGCGCTGGAGCTCCTCGGGGGTGCCCTCGACGACGGCGCCGGTGGCGCCCCCGGAGGTCGGCTCGCCCGTGGCGCCGGCACCCAGGGACGAGCAGCCGCTCAGGAGCAGGCCGGTCGCGGCCAGCGCGGCCGTGACGGGCAGGAGGGCGCGGCGCGAGGGGGCGGCACGGCGGGTCATGGGGCTCCTCGAGGGGGTGGGGGGATGGGGATCGGGGGCGGGGTCAGAGCAGGGAGACGGCCATGGCCTCGAAGGCCAGCTGCGCGCTGACGTTGGTGCGGATCCGGTCCCGGGTCCGGCTGATCACGTCGATGCGGTGCAGCGTCCGCTCGGGGGTCGAGTTGGACGCGTGGTCCTGCAGCTGCTGGGCCAGGTGCTCGTTGACCAGGGCGGAGCCCGTGCGCAGCTGGAGGGTCAGGACGTCGCGGTAGAAGGTGGTGAGGTCGATGAGGAAGCGGTCGAGGGTGTCCGTCTGGATCCGCCGGGACCGGCGCTTCTGGTCGGCCTCGAGCCGGTTGAGGGCTCCGCGGATGGCCGGCGGCACCCGTCCGGACTCCGGCGCGCCCAGGGCCACGAGCAGCTGCTTGCGCTCCGCCTCGTTGCGGGACTCGGCGTCCGCCTGGGACTCCTCCACGGCGATCTTGTGCAGCCGGTCCGCGGCGCGCACGGCGTCCGGCACCCCGGACAGCTTCAGCGGCATGGACACGACCTCCTGCCGCCGGGTGCGGGCGTCGTCGTAGAGGGCGAGCCGCTTCGCGATCCCCACGTGGGACTGCGCCAGCCGGGCGCTCTCCTCCGCGCGCTGCCGGGGCACCCCGTGCCGGCGGATCAGCAGCTCGGCCACGTCCGCCACGGCGGGCACCTTCAGCGTGGCCGGGCGGCAGCGGGAGCGGATGGTCACGAGCACGTCCATCGGGCTCGGGGCGCACAGCAGCCAGATGGTGTTGGGCGGGGGCTCCTCGATGGCCTTGAGCATCACGTTCGAGGTGCGCTCCGCCATGCGGTCGGCGTCCTCGACCACCATGACGCGCCAGCGGCCCACCGAGGGCCGGTCCTGGGCGCGGACCACGAGCTCGCGGGCCTCCTCGATGGTGATCTGCGGGTTCTCCGTGACGAAGTGGGTGAGGTCCGCGTGCGAGCTGGCCAGGACCGTGCGGCACGCGTGGCACTGCCCGCACCCGCGCTCGACGGGGTCCTCCTGCTCGCACAGCAGGGCCGCGGCGAACGCGAGCGCCGCGTTGGAGCGCCCCGAGCCGGGCGGACCGGTGAACAGCCAGGCGTGGGTGGGCCGGTCCTCCTGGGCGGCGCGCCGCAGCTGCGCCACCACGGCGTCCTGGCCCAGCAGCTGGTCCCACACGCTCACGCGCTCACCTCCGCGGCGCGGGCGGAGCGGGCGAGCCCGGTGAGGCGCTCGCGCACGGCGGCCGAGAGCTCCCCGGCCGGCCGGGTGGCGTCGAGCACCAGGTAGCGCTCCGGAGCCCGGCCGGCGAGCTCGAGGAACGCCGCCCGGTTCGCGTCGTGGAAGGCGTCGGGCTCGGTCTCCAGGCGGTCGCCCGCGGTGCCGTCCCGGGCCTCCCGGCGGGTCCGTCCCGTGCCGGCCGGGACGTCGAGCAGCACGGTGAGGTCCGGGACGAGCCCGGCCGTGGCCCACGCGTTGAGCTCCGCGACGCGGTCCAGGCCGAGGCCGCGCCCGGCGCCCTGGTAGGCGGCGGAGGAGTCGGCGAAGCGGTCGCAGACCACGGTCCGGCCGGCGGCGAGCGCGGGGCGGATGAGCTGGGCGACGTGGGCGGCGCGGGCCGCGGCGAAGAGCAGGGCCTCGGCGCGGGCGTCGACGGGCCCGTGCGCCGGGTCCAGCACGAGCTCGCGCACCCTCTCGCCCAGCGGGGTCCCCCCGGGCTCCCGGGTGCGCAGGGTGTCGTGCCCCTCGGCGCGCAGGGCGTCCACGAGCAGGCCGACCTGGGTGGACTTCCCGGCGCCGTCCCCGCCCTCGAACACCACGAAGAGCCCGCGCCCGGACGGCGCGGGGGAGGGCACCGCGGCGGAGGCGGGCGGCGGGGCGGGGGCCGGTCGGGAGGTCACGGTCCCAGCCTATCCACCCGCGCGGACAGCGCCGCCGGTGCGCGCGCGGCTGGGGACGCCGCGGGCCGATAGCCTGGAACCATGACTGCGCGCTCCGAGACCCCGCCCGCCCACGGCTCCACCGACCTCCGCCCGGACACCGTGCTGGTCGCGGGCGGGCGGCCCGCACCGGAGCACGACGCGCCGGTCGGCCCGTCCATCGTCCTCACCTCCACCTACCGGGGCTCCGCCGGGCTCGACGCCGAGGACCGCACCTACGGGCGGTTCAGCAACCCCACGTGGGAGGACCTCGAGGACGTGCTGGCGCGGCTCGAGCGGGCGGAGCTCCCCGCCCTGGCCTACGCCTCGGGACTGGCCGCCGTCGCGTCGGTGCTCTCGCTCGTCCCGGCGGGCGGTCGCCTGGTGCTGCCCCGGCACAGCTACCAGGGCTCCCTGGCCCTGGCCGCGGACCTCGAGGCCCGCGGGCTGCTCACCGTGCGGACCGTGGACGTCACGGACACCGAGGACGTGGTGGCCGCGCTCGACGCCGCCGACCTGCTCTGGCTCGAGAGCCCCACCAACCCCATGCTGGAGGTCGCCGACCTCCCCGCGCTGCTCGCGGCGGCCCGCGAGCGCGGCGTGCTCACGTGCGTGGACAACACCTTCGCCACCCCGCTGCTGCAGCGCCCGCTGGAGCACGGCGCGGACATCGTGGTGCACTCCGTGACCAAGTACCTGGCGGGGCACTCCGACGTCGTCCTGGGGGCCGCCGTCACCTCCGACCCTGCCCTGCGGACCCGGCTGAAGGGGCACCGCTCCCTGCACGGCGCGGTCCCGGGCCCGTTCGAGGCGTGGCTCGCGCTGCGGGGGATGCGCACCCTGGCGGTGCGGGTCGAACGCTCCGCGGCCACCGCCGGGGAGCTCGCCCGCCGCCTCCAGCAGCACCCGGCCGTGCGCGAGGTCCGCTACCCGGGCCTGCCCGGGGACCCCGGGCACGAGCGTGCCGCCGCGCAGATGGACGGCTTCGGCTCGATCGTGGCGATCGTGCCCGCGGGGGACGTCGCCGCCGTCGAGGCGGCCGTGGACGCCCTGCGCGTGTGGACCCCCGCGACCTCGCTCGGCGGGGTGGAGTCGCTGATCGAGCGGCGGCGGCGGCACCACGAGGAGCCGCACAGCGTCCCGGAGACGCTGCTGCGCCTGTCGGTGGGCATCGAGAACGTCGAGGACCTCTGGGAGGACCTCGACCGCGTCCTGTGCGCGATCGACCGGTAGGCTGGACGGCGTGGACATTCCCTGGGTCTTCTTACTCGTGCGCTTCATCGACATCGCGCTGGCACTGGTCGTCGCCGGTCTGGCCGTGTGGGCCTTCGTGGACTGCCTGACCAAGGCGCCGGTGCAGTTCCAGCGCGCCTTCAAGCGCACCAAGGGCTTCTGGCTCGCGCTCACGGGCGGCTCCCTCGCGTTCACGGTCTTCACGCTGATGCTGCTGCGGCCCAGCCTGTTCGTCCTGCTCATCGCGGGCACGGCCGTGGGGGTCTACCTGGCCGACGTCCGCCCGGCCGTGGGCCTGGAGTCCAAGGGCCCCAACAACTGGTGACCGCCGGGCGCGCGGCGCCCGGCCCCGCGACACGGGGCGCCCGTGACGCCGGCTTGTTTCGCGCCGCCGCCTGGGTGGAAGAATGGCCCCATGGCTACCGAATCAGCACCGCACAAGCTCGTCCTGCTCCGGCACGGACAGTCCGACTGGAACGAGAAGAACCTGTTCACCGGGTGGGTGGACGTGGACCTGACCGAGAAGGGGCGGGAGGAGGCCGTCCGCGGCGGTGAGCTGCTCGTCGAGAAGGGGATCGCCCCGGACGTCCTGCACACCTCGCTCCTGCGCCGGGCCATCACCACCGCCCACCTCGCGCTGGACCGGGCGGACCGGCACTGGATCCCCGTGAAGCGGTCGTGGCGGCTCAACGAGCGCCACTACGGTGCGCTGCAGGGCAAGGACAAGACCCAGGTCCGCGACGAGTACGGCGACGAGCAGTTCATGACCTGGCGCCGCTCCTACGACGTCCCGCCGCCCGAGCTGGAGGACTCGTCCGAGTTCTCGCAGGCCGGCGACCCCCGCTACGCGGACGTGCCGGACGCGCCCCGCACCGAGTGCCTCAAGGACGTCCTGGACCGCTTCATGCCGTACTGGGAGCAGGAGATCGTCCCCGATCTGCAGGCCGGCCGGACCGTCATCGTCGCGGCCCACGGCAACTCCCTGCGCGCCCTGGTGAAGCACCTCGACGGCATCTCGGACGAGGACATCGCGGCGCTGAACATCCCCACGGGCATCCCGCTCTACTACGAGCTCGACGAGAACCTCCGCCCGCTCGTGGCCGGCGGCGAGTACCTCGACCCCGAGGCCGCCGCGAGCTCGATCCAGGCGGTCGCCAACCAGGGCAAGAAGTAGCCCCGGCGGGCTCCCGCCCACGGACAGGGGCCGGGTCCACCGTGCTGGTGGACCCGGCCCCTGTCCGTGCCCGGGCGCGGCTCGGCCGGCGCCCGGGCGGGGTCTCACTCGCCCCCGTCGCGGCCCACGTGGCCGTGGCCGGTGGGGCGGTCGGAGCTCGCCGGGACCCAGTCCCCGGTCACCAGGTAGGAGACCTTGCGGGTCACCGAGACCCCGTGGTCCCCGATGCGCTCGAGGTACCGGGAGCACAGGGTGACGTCCACGGCGGTGGGCACCGACGAGTCCCAGCTCGGCGCGGCGAGCGCGTCGAAGACGGACTGGTGCAGCTGGTTGACCTCGCCCTTGAGCGAGTAGATGTCGTCGGCGAGGGAGAGGTCCCGGGTCTGGAGCACCTGGATGACCCGGTCCAGGATCTGCAGGTCGAGGTCGAACATCCGGGTGAACGTCTCCACGAGCGGCTCGGGGATGACCGGCTCGGGATAGCGGATGCGCACCGCCTGGGCCAGGTGCCGGGCGAGGTCGCCGGCACGCTCCAGGGAGGCGCTCATCCGCAGCGCGCCCACGATCATCCGCAGGTCCGAGGCCACGGGGCTCTGCAGCGCGAGGATGTCGATCGAGCGCTCGTCGAGGTCGTTCTGCAGGAAGTCGATCCGGGCGTCGTTGGAGATGACCTCCTCGGCGAGCTGGATGTCCGCGTCGAGGAGCGCGTCCTTGGCGCGGGCGAGGGCCTCGCGCACCAGGGTCGCGATCTGGATGAGCTCCTCGCCGACCTGGTGGAGTTCTGCCTGGAAAACCTTGCGCACGGATGCGTCCTTTCGAGATGCGGCGGCGTCCGCGGCAGCCGCGGCCGGGGTGCGGCGCGGAGCGGGACGGATGACGTGGGGGCCGGGTGCGAGCACACCCGCCGCCACCGTCACAGCCAGGAGTGAACTTTCGCTCATCTTAGGATGAACGTTGGTTGAACCTGTAGCTCGTGACGCCCGGCACGGGGTCCCCGCGCCCCCGAGTGCCTAAGCTGGTTCCGTGAGTCCAACTGCCATCGCCGTCGCCGCGGGTCTGCTCGGCTTCGCCCTCGGGGTGAGCGGTCTGATCGCCCTCCGGGTGAGCGGACGGGGCCGCCGCGCCCGCGCCGACGTCCAGGAGCCCACGCTGCCCGACGGCACCGCGGACGTGCTCGCGGTGATCGGCCGCGCCTACGTGGTGGTGGACGGGGTCGACGGCGTGGTGCGCGCCTCCCCGGCCGCCTACGCCTTCGGACTGGTCCGCGGGCACACCGTGGTGCACGAGCAGATGCTCGAGATGATCCGCCGGGCCCGGCGCAGCGGCGTGATCGAGGAGCGGCGGGTCGAGCTGTCCCGCGGACCGTTCCAGACGGGCGCGGTGGTGCTCGACGTCCGGGTGGCCCCCATCGCGGAGGAGTACATCCTGCTGCTCGCCGACGACCAGACGGAGATCGTCCGGGCGCAGTCGATCCGCAACGACTTCGTCGCCAACGTCTCGCACGAGCTGAAGACCCCCGTGGGGGCGATCGGGCTGCTCGCCGAGGCGATCGAGGACGCGTCCGAGGACGAGGAGGCCGTGCGCCGCTTCGCCCAGCGCCTGCACAAGGAGTCAGCCCGGCTGACCGCCCTCGTCCAGGACATCATCGAGCTCTCCCGCCTGCAGGGCGCGGACGTGGTCACCGAGGGCCGGCCCGTGGACCTCAACCGGGTGATCGCCGACGCCGTGGACCGCAACCGGTTCCCGGCCGAGAACAAGGGCATCGAGATCGCGGTGGGCGGGCGCGTCACCCGGCCCGTGTTCGGCGACCCCGACCTGCTCGTCACCGCGCTGCGCAACCTCATCGACAACGCGGTGCACTACTCCCCGGAGGGCACCCGCGTGGGCGTCGGCGTCCGGGAGCGGGACGGGATGGCCCAGATCTCGGTGACCGACCAGGGCCCGGGCATCCCCGAGGACGAGCAGGACCGGATCTTCGAGCGCTTCTACCGCGTGGACGCGGCCCGTTCCCGCCGGACGGGCGGCACCGGGCTCGGACTGAGCATCGTCAAGCACGTCATGTCCCAGCACGGCGGCGAGGCCACCCTGTGGTCGCAGCCGGGCCGCGGCTCCACGTTCACCCTCAGCATCCCCCAGATCGAGGGCGCCGACGACCCCGGGGGGACCGCACAGCCAGCCCCCGGCGCGACCGCCCGCCCGGTGCCGCAGCAGGCACCACCCCGCCCAGACGCATCGACCCCACGGCCCGCCGCCCCCGCGGCGCGCGCCGGGAGCACGGAGGACCGACAGTGACCCGCATCCTGATCGTCGAGGACGAGGAGTCCCTCAGCGACCCGCTCTCCTACCTGCTGGGGAAGGAGGGGTTCGAGGTGGAGGTCGTCGACAACGGCGTGGACGCCGTGGCGGAGTTCGACCGGTCCGGGGCCGACCTGATGCTGCTGGACCTCATGCTCCCCGGGCTGTCCGGCACCGAGGTGTGCCGGCAGGTGCGGCAGCGCTCCTCCGTGCCGATCATCATGCTCACGGCCAAGGACGCCGAGATCGACAAGGTGGTCGGGCTCGAGCTCGGCGCCGACGACTACGTCACCAAGCCGTACTCGTCCCGGGAGCTCGTGGCCCGGATCCGAGCGGTCCTGCGCCGGCAGGGAGAGCCCGAGGAGCTCGTCTCGGCGACCGTGCAGGCCGGTCCCGTGCGGATGGACATCGAGCGGCACGTGGTCAGCGTGCACGGGGAGCGGGTGGCCATGCCGCTCAAGGAGTTCGAGCTGCTGGAGATGCTGCTGCGCAACGCCGGGCGCGTGCTGACCCGAGGGCAGCTCATCGACCGGGTCTGGGGCTCGGACTACGTGGGGGACACCAAGACCCTCGACGTCCACGTCAAGCGCCTGCGCGCCAAGATCGAGCCCGATCCCTCCGCCCCGCGGCACCTCGTGACGGTGCGGGGCCTCGGCTACAAGTTCGAGGGCTGAGCCGGCGCCCCGGCAGACGGAAGGGCCCGGAACCCCGAGGGGTTCCGGGCCCTTCCGCTCGTGCGCGCCGGTGGGAGTCGTCAGTGGCCGCTCTCCTGGCCCACCATCTCCTCGACGGGCACGGGCGTGTTGGAGGGGTTCGCCGGGGTGCTCGGCGCGCCGCCGGGGATGAACTCGGCGTAGCGGGAGAAGGTGTGGTCCAGGACCGGGACCCGCTCGGTGAGGGACTCGCCGCCGGCGGTGAACTCGGTCTCGACCATGAGACCCGGCTCGGCGCCGGCACGGTCCACGGTCACGACCGGGTCGTCCTGGTCGAGGTCCACGGTGCCGCCGGCGGGGATCTGCACCTCGGCGGTGGCGCCGTCGACGTCCATCGACAGCGTGACGTCCTGGTCGCCGTCGTTCACCAGGGTGCCCAGCACGCGACCCTCCTGGTCGGCGCCGGTGGCCACGATCAGCACGTTGGCCAGCTTGACGTCCCCGACCTGCTCCACGATGCCGTCCGCGGCCGAGTACACCATGGTCGTGGCCGGCGGGTTGATGTAGGCGCATCCGGCGGTGGTCAGCAGGGCGGCCGCGGCGGCGGCACTCAGGCCTGCGCGACGCAGCTTCTGGCGGGCGGCGATCTTCACGGCGCGTACTCCTCGGGAGCTCAGGACGATGTCCCGACCAGCTTATCCGTTTGCCGACGGATCGTCCGCATCGACGGGCCCCCGGTCCCCGCCCGCCCCGGATCGGCGAATCCTACACCGTGTTAGAATGGAAGTTCTGAAAGGGGTATTTCCATATGGTTTTTGAGGTTGGCGAGACGGTTGTCTACCCGCACCACGGCGCGGCGACCATCGAGGAGATCAAGACCCGCACCGTCAAGGGCGAAGAGAAGATGTATCTCAAGCTCAAGGTGACCCAGGGGGATCTGGTGATCGAGGTACCCGCGGAGAACGTCGACCTGGTGGGCGTGCGCGACGTCGTCGACGAGGACGGGCTCAAGAAGGTCATCTCGGTCCTGCAGGCGAAGGACACCGAGGAGGCCAGCAACTGGTCCCGGCGCTACAAGGCCAACCTCGAGAAGCTCGCCTCCGGCGACGTGCTCAAGGTCGCCGAGGTCGTGCGCGACCTCTGGCGCCGCGACCGCGACCGCGGGCTCTCGGCGGGGGAGAAGCGGATGCTGACGAAGGCCCGCCAGATCCTCACCTCCGAGCTGGCGCTCGCCAAGAAGATCGACGAGGAAGAGGCCGAGAAGCGCCTCGACGACATCCTGGCGTCCTGACCGACCCGTGAGCGGGAATGCACCACGGTCCACCACGGCGAACCCGCCCTCCCCGGAGGGCGGGTTCGCCGTCGTCGTCGTGGCGGCGGGCTCCGGCACACGACTCGGGCACGGCATCCCCAAGGCCCTGGTGGCCCTCGACGGCCGCCCCCTCCTGGAGCACGCGCTGCGGGGCATCCGGTGCGCCGGGCTGACCGGGCCCGTGCTGGTGACCGTCCCGGCCGGGGACGTCGAGCTCTCCGCGACCGCCCGGGCGCACGGCGCGCGACCCGTGACCGGCGGCGCCTCCCGCGCGGAGTCCGTGCGCGAGGCGCTGACCGAGCTCGCGCGGTCCGAGCCCGCCTGCACCGCGGTGCTCGTCCACGACGCCGCCCGCTGCCTCACCCCGCCCGAGGTCTTCCGCACCGTCGTGGACCGGCTGCGCGCCGGGGAGCGCGCCGTGGTCCCCGTGCTGCCTGTGGCGGACACGATGCGCCGGGTGGACGACGCCGGACGGTCGCTCGGCACCGTGGACCGCACGGTGCTGCGCGCGGTCCAGACCCCGCAGGGCTTCGACCTCGCCCTGCTCCGGTCGGTGCACCGCGCCGCCGCGGAGGCCGGGACGGACCCCGGGTCCGTCACCGACGACGCCTCCCTCGTGGAGGCGCACGCCCCGGGGACCACCGTGCTGACGGTGCCCGGCCACGAGCACGCCTTCAAGATCACCCGCCCGCTCGACCTGGTACTGGCCGAGGCCGTCCTGCGCGGACGCGCACCGGGCACGGACGCGGCGGTGCCCGTCACCGCCGCTCCTACCCCCGGCCCTCACCCCGATCTGCTCGACCCCGAGGAGCCCTGACCCGTGATCCTGCCCCGCACCGGCATCGCCGTCGACGTCCACGCCTTCGGGCCCGAGGGCACCCCGCTGTGGGTCGCGGGCCTCGAGTGGCCGGGGGAGCGCGGTCTCGCCGGGCACTCGGACGGGGACGTCGTGGCCCACGCCGCCGCCGACGCCCTGTTCTCGGCCTCCGGCACGGGCGACCTGGGCGCCAACTTCGGCGTGGACCGCCCCGAGCTGGAGGGCGCGTCCGGGGTGCGGATCCTCACGGAGGCGGCCCGGATCGTGCGGGAGGCCGGCTTCGAGATCGGCAACGTGGCCGTGCAGCTGATCGGGAACCGGCCGCGGTTCGCGCCGCGGCGGGCCGAGGCCGAGGCCGCGCTCACCGCCGCGGCCGGTGCGCCCGTCACGGTCAGCGCCACGACCTCCGACCGGCTCGGGCTCACGGGCCGCGGCGAGGGCCTCGCGGCCGTGGCCACCGCGCTGGTCGTGCCCGCGGACGCGCGCCGGGCCTGACCGGGGCGCCACCGCCCGCCCTTATGATGGGCCGTGTGACTCTGCGCTTCTACGACACCGCCACCGCGACCGTGCGGGACTTCGCGCCCGCCCACCCCGGCGAGGCCCGTCTGTACTACTGCGGCGCCACGGTCCAGGGCATGCCGCACATCGGCCACGTCCGCTCGGCCCTGGTCTTCGACCAGCTCGCCCGGTGGCTCGCCCACCGCGGCTACCGGGTCACCACCGTGCGCAACGTCACCGACATCGACGACAAGATCCTCGCGAACTCGGCCGCGTCCTTCGCCCCCGACTACGCCGGCGACCACCCCCGCGAGCCGTGGTGGGCGCTGGCCTACCGGTTCGAGCAGGCGTTCAACGCCGCCTACGACGCCATCGGCGTCGGCCGGCCCACCTACGAGCCGCGCGCCACGGGCCACGTCCCCGAGATGCACGCCCTGATCCGCACCCTCGTCGACGCCGGGCACGCCTACCCGGCGCCGGACGGCTCCGGGGACGTCTACTTCGACGTCCGCTCCTGGGAGCGCTACGGCGAGCTCACCCACCAGTCGGTCGACGACATGCAGGACGCCCCCGACGCCGACCCCCGCGGCAAGCGGGACCCCCGCGACTTCGCCCTGTGGAAGGGGCACAAGGCGGGCGAGCCCGAGACCGCCCGCTGGGACTCGCCCTGGGGCGCCGGCCGGCCCGGCTGGCACCTCGAGTGCTCGGCCATGGCCGCGAAGTACCTCGGCGAGCACTTCGACATCCACGGCGGCGGACTGGACCTGCGCTTCCCCCACCACGAGAACGAGCTGGCCCAGTCGGCGGCGGCCGGGCAGCGGTTCGCGACGCTCTGGCTGCACAACGGGCTGGTCACCTACGCGGGCGAGAAGATGTCCAAGTCGATCGGCAACACCGTCTCCCCGGCGGAGATGCTCGCCGAGGCCCGGCCGCTGGCCGTGCGCTACTACCTCGGCCAGGCCCACTACCGCTCCGTGCTGGACTACCGGCCCACCTCCCTCGCCGAGGCCACGGCCGCGGTCGAACGGGTCGAGTCCTTCCTGCGCGCGGCCCGGGACGCCGGCGCCGACCTCGACGGGGCGGCCGGGGACGTGCCGCCCGCCTTCGGCGACGCCATGGACGACGACCTCAACGTGCCACAGGCCCTCGCCGTCCTGCACGAGACCGTCCGCGCCGGCAACTCCGCGCTCGCCGACGGCCTGGACGCCGCCGCGCCCGCCCGGGCGGTGCGCGCCATGACCGACGTCCTCGGCCTGACCGCGCTCATGGACCTCGGGGACGCCGCCGGGAACGCCGCCGAGCACGCGGCCCTCGACGCCCTCGTGCGCTCGCTGCTGGCCCAGCGCGACCAGGCCCGCGCCGCCAAGGACTGGGCCCGGGCCGACGCCCTCCGGGACGAGCTCGCCGCCGCCGGCGTCGCGGTGCGCGACGCCGCCGGCGGATCCACCTGGTCCGTGGCCTGACCGGGCCGCACCACACCGACCGAACAGAGGAACCCATGCCAACCCCCAAGCAACGTCCCGGCGCGATCCGCAAGAACAAGAAGGGCCCGCTGGTCGGCACCGGCGGCCACGGACGCAAGGCCCTCGAGGGCCGGGGCCCCACCCCCAAGGCCGAGGACCGCCCGTACCACAAGGCGCACAAGATGAAGAAGGCCGCCGACCGGCGGCAGGGCCAGGGCGGCCGCTCCCCGGCCCGCACCCGCGGCAAGGTCCAGGAGGACCTCGTCACCGGGCGGAACTCCGTGGTCGAGGCGCTGCGCGCGGACATCCCCGCCAAGGCCCTGTACGCGGCGAGCAAGATCGACGTCGACGACCGCGTGCGCGAGATCCTGCAGCTCTGCGCCGAACGCGGGATCACGATCCTCGAGGCCTCCAAGGGCGAGCTCGACCGGCTCACCAGCGACGCCGTGCACCAGGGCGTGGCCCTGCAGGTGCCGGCCTACGAGTACCAGGACGCCGTGGAGGCGGCCCGGAAGTTCATGACCCAGTGGGAGAAGCGGCACATCCGCCGCCCCCCGCTGATGGTCGCCCTCGACGGGATCACCGACCCCCGCAACCTCGGCGCCATCATCCGCAGCGTCTCCGCGTTCTCCGGCAACGCCGTGATCGTGCCCGAGCGCCGGTCCGTGGGCGTCACGGCCTCCGCCTGGAAGACCAGCGCCGGCGCCGCGGCCCGCGTGCCCGTCACCAAGGCGGCCAACCTCAACCGCACCCTCGAGGAGCTCAAGGCCATGGGCTACTTCGTGGTCGGCCTCGACGGCGGCGGCGACGTCGAGCTGCCCGGCCTCGAGCTGGCCACCGAGCCGCTCGTCATCGTGGTCGGCTCGGAGGGCAAGGGCCTGTCCCGGCTGGTCACCGAGAACTGCGACCAGGTCGTCTCCATCCCCATCGACTCCACGATGGAGTCGCTCAACGCCTCGATGGCCGTGGGCATCACCCTGTACGAGGTATCGCGACGCCGTGCTGGTTCCTGAGCCCCGGCGGCAGGACACCGGTCGGCCGTACGTCTCCCACCCCTACCCCCTCGGGGTCCACCCCTCTCCCGAGCGCGACGGCAGCGCGAACGTGGCGGTCTACGCCCCGGGGATCCCCGACCTGGACATCGTCTTCCGGCTGCCCGGCGGCCGCTGGCAGCGGCGGCGGCTCACCGGCCGCACCGGCGGCGTGCACCACGGGACGATCCCGCCGGCCGAGCAGCAGCGGCTCTCGGAGACGGGCTTCGACTACCTGCGGCACCGGGACGAGGCCCCGGCCCTGCCCGCCGGCACGGAGTACGGGTTCGTGCCCGCCGACTCGCCGGTCGCCTCCCGCCACCGCTCCCCGGACCCGGCCGCCCAGCAGATCCTGCTCGACCCCTACGGCAAGGGGCTGCGCCGCGTCGCCCCGCCGCCCGGCGTCGTCGATCCCGGCCCCGACGCCTACGGGGGCCGCTACGTCTCCGTGGTCGTCCAGCAGGACTTCGACTGGGACGAGGACCGCCGCCCGGCCACCCCGTGGCGGGACACCGTCGTCTACGAGGCGCACGTCAAGGGCCTGACCGCCCTGCACCCGGACGTCCCGGAGGAGCTGCGGGGCACGTACGCCGGGCTCGCGCACCCCGCGATGACCGGGTACCTCACGTCCCTGGGCGTCACGGCCGTCGAGCTCCTGCCGGTGCACGCCCACCTGGACGAGCCGCACCTCACGTCCCTCGGGCTGAGCAACTACTGGGGCTACAACACCCTGGGCTTCTTCGCCCCGCACGCCGGCTACGCGACCGAGGCCGCCCGCGCCCGGGGACCGCAGGGCGTGCTGGACGAGTTCAAGGCGATGGTCCGGGAGCTGCACCGCGCGGGGCTCGAGGTCTACCTCGACGTCGTCTACAACCACACGGCGGAGGCCGGCCAGGAGGAGCCCGCCTACTGCTGGCGGGGACTCGGCGACGAGGCCTACTACCGCCACGGCGAGGACGGCCGCTACGTGGACGTCACGGGGTGCGGCAACTCCGTGAACTTCGGCAACCCGCGGGTGGTGCAGATGGCGCTGGACTCCCTGCGCTACTGGGTGGAGCGCTGCCACGTGGACGGCTTCCGCTTCGACCTCGCCCCCGAGCTGGCCCGGGACGAGCGCCACCGCTTCACCCGCAACCACCCCTTCCTCGTGGCCGTCGGCGCGGACCCCGCCCTGTTCGGGACGAAGCTCATCGCCGAGCCCTGGGACGTGGGCATGGGCGGCTGGCAGACCGGTCACTTCCCCGAGGGGTGGGCCGACTGGAACGACCGCTTCCGGGACACCGTCCGCGACTTCTGGCTCACCGGCCCGCGCAGCATGAGCCTGGGCGGGGACGGGGGCAACGCCGCCCGGCTCGCCGGGGCGCTCGCCGGCTCCTCGGACATGTTCGCCGCGTCCGGGCGCAGCGCCCTGGCGTCCGTGAACTTCGTGACCGCCCACGACGGCTTCACCCTGGCGGACCTCGTCTCCTACGACAACAAGCACAACCAGGACAACCTGGAGAAGAACCGGGACGGGACCAACGACAACCACTCGTGGAACCACGGGGTGGAGGGCCCGGCGCGCGACGTGCGGATCCGGGCCGACCGGGCCCAGACCATGCGCAACGTCATGGCCACCCTGCTCTTCTCCCAGGGCGTGCCCATGATCACGGCCGGGGACGAGTTCGGCCGCACCCAGCGCGGCAACAACAACGCCTACTGCCAGGACAACGAGCTGTCCTGGGTGGACTGGCGGCTCACGCCGGCGGACCGCGCCATGCTCGCGGCCACCCGATCCCTGATCGGCGTGCGCGGGGAGTTCCTGGCCGGACAGCCGTCCCACTTCCCGACCCGCCCCGACGAGGTGATGATGCACTGGTTCGGCCCCGACGGGTCGGCCATGACCGCCACCGGCTGGCAGACCCCCGGGGCCCGGACCATCCAGGTGCTGATCGGCTCCCGCGGCGGCCGGGTGGCGGGGCTCATGGTGATCAACGGCGCGAGCGCCGACATGGCGATCACCTTCCCGAACCTCGCGGAGCTCCTGCGGCCGGACGAGCAGGGGCACCCCCTCGCGAAGGCCGACGGCGTCTACTCCCTGGTGCACAGCACGGCCTCCGTGCTGCACGGACGCTACGGGACGCGCTACCGGGCGGGCCAGGCGCAGGGCGTGCCCGCCGGCTCGGTGACGCTCTTCCGGGTGCTCTGAGCACCCGGGTGCGCTGAGGGGCCCGGTGCGCTGAGCTTTCCGGTGCGCCGAGCTTTCCGGTGCGCCGAGCTGCGGCGGCCCGCGCGCAGGAGGGGCCGCACCCGTGGATCACGGGTGCGGCCCCTCCTGCGCGCCGCGCGGCGGCGGCTCAGGCGTTGGTCACCAGTCCCAGCTCGGCCTTGTCTGCGAGCTCGGGGTGGGCGGGCAGCACCCGGACGGTGTAGCCGAACGGGCCCGAGCGGTCCACGGTGATCGTGCCGCAGAACTTGTGCCGCCCCCCGCCGAGGTCGCCGACGGGGCTCAGCCCCGCGTACTTGCGCTCGTGGATGTGGTCCGTCTCCGAGACCCGGCCGTACCCGATCTCCGCGCACACGTCCTCCGGGCTCAGCGAGCCGAGGGACACGTAGGCGCACACCGTGAGCTCGTCCCCGATCTGCGGCTCCTGGGCCACGCCCTCGGCGTCCACGTGCTCGACCGCCACCTGGCCCCACGCCTGGCGCACGCGCCCGACCCACCGGGACTTCGCCCGGGCGGCCGCGTGGCCGTCCAGCGCCGTCCGGCGGCCCGAGACGGCGGCCGGCACGTAGAGGTGCTGCACGTAGTCCTCGAGCATGCGCTTGGCGGAGACCTGCGGGCCCAGCGTCGCGAGGGTGTGCTTGACCATGGCCAGCCACTGGTGGGGCACGCCGTCGGTGTTCGGGTCCGAGCCCTCCGCCGTCTCGCCGTAGAACCGCGGGGCCACGTGGTTCTCGATGAGCTCGTAGAGGGCGGCGGCCTCGATGTCGTCGCGCTCGTCCGGGTGCGCGCCCTCGTCGGCGGTCGGGATGGCCCAGCCGTTCTGGCCGTCGTACATCTCGTCCCACCAGCCGTCGAGCACCGAGAGGTTCAGCCCGCCGTTGAGGGCGGCCTTCATCCCGGACGTGCCGCACGCCTCGAGCGGGCGCAGCGGGTTGTTCAGCCACACGTCGCAGCCCGGGAAGAGGGTCTGGGCCATCGCGATGTCGTAGTTGGGGAGGAACACGATCCGGTGGCGCACCTCCGGGTCGTCCGTGAAGCGAACGAGGTCCTGGATCAGGCGCTTGCCCTGCTCGTCGGCAGGGTGGGACTTCCCGGCGACCACGAGCTGGACGGGGTGCTCCGGGTCCAGCAGGATCCGCTTGAGCCGCTGCGGGTCCCGCAGCATGAGCGTGAGCCGCTTGTAGGTGGGCACCCGGCGAGCGAAGCCGATCGTGAGCACGCCCGGGTCGAGGACCGAGTCGGTCCAGCCCAGCTCGGCGTCCGCGAGACCGCGCTTCTTCCACGACGCCCGCAGCCGGGCCCGGACGTCCTCCACCAGGCGGGTGCGCAGCTCCCGGCGGACGGCCCACAGCTCGGCGTCGTCGGCGCCGTAGATCCGGCGCCACCGCGCGGCCCGGTTCAGGTCCGAGCCCATCGGGTCGAGGGCCAGCTCCGCCATGCGGGGGTCGATCCAGGTCATGACGTGCACGCCGTTGGTGATCGAGCCGATCGGCACCTCGTCGACGTCGAAGCCCGGCCACAGCCCCTGGAACATGCCCCGGGAGACCACGCCGTGCAGCTTGGCCACCCCGTTGGCCCGCTGCGCCAGGCGCAGGCCCATGACCGCCATGTTGAACTTGGCGGGGTCGCCGCCGTCGTAGTCCTCGGCGCCCAGGGACAGGACCTTGGCCGTGGGCACGGACGGGGCGAGACCCGCGTTGAGGAAGTGCTCGATCTGCGCCTGCTCGAACCGGTCGATGCCCGCGGGCACCGGGGTGTGGGTCGTGAACACGGTGGCCGAGCGCACCGCGGTCAGGGCCTCGTCCCACGTCATCGGCTCGGTCCCGTCCGCCGGGTCCATGAGCTCCGCGATCCGTTCGACGCCCAGGAACCCGGCGTGGCCCTCGTTGCAGTGGAAGACCTCCGGGGCGGGCGCCCCGGTCAGCCGGGAGAAGGCCCGCAGCGCCCGGATCCCGCCCATCCCGAGGAGCAGCTCCTGCTGGAGCCGGTGGTCGCCGCCGCCGCCGTAGAGGCGGTCCGTGACGTTGCGGGCGTGGTCGTCGTTGTCCGGGATGTCGGAGTCGAGCAGCAGCAGGGGGACGCGGCCGACGTCGGCCCGCCAGATGTGGGCGGACAGGGAGCGGCCGTTGGGCAGGGGCAGGGTGATCCGGACCGGGTTCCCGTCCTCCTCCCGCAGCAGCGTCAGGGGCATGCCGTCCGGGTCGAGCACGGGGTAGGACTCCTGCTGCCACGCGTCGCGGGACAGGGACTGCTTGAAGTAGCCGTGCTGGTAGAACAGGCCGACGCCCACCACCGGCACGCCGAGGTCCGAGGCGCTCTTGAGGTGGTCGCCGGCGAGGATCCCCAGCCCGCCCGAGTACTGGGGGAGCACGGAGGTGACACCGTACTCGGCGGAGAAGTAGGCGATGGACCGCGGGGCGTCCTCCGCCTGCGTCTTCTGGTACCACAGGTCGTCGGTGAGGTAGCGCTCGAGATCGGCGTCCAGCTCCTCGATCCGGCGCACCGTGGCCGGGTCCTGGGCGATCTGCTGGATCTCCTCCCGGGTGAGGGAGCCGAGGAGCTTGACGGGGTCCCCGTGGACCGCGTCCCAGGCCTGCGGGTTCAGCTCGGCGAACAGCTGTTCGGTGGGCCGGTGCCAGGACCAGCGGAGGTTCCTCGCGAGTCGGCTCAGAGGGGCGATGGACTCCGGCAGCACGGTGCGCACGGTGAATCTACGGATTGCCTTCACGCCGTCAGACTACCGGTGCGGCGGCGCCGGACGGCGGTGCCGCCGCCCATCCGTCCCCCGGCGCGCCGCACCGCCCGACCGGGGCCGTGACACTGGGACGGCGACACCGTCCCACGGTTCGACAGCGGGCTTAACGATCGCCGGGTTTGTCGCTAACGTGGTCCAGGTGAGCCAAGCCAACACGCCGCCCCCGTCCGACCCGGCCTCGAGCCCGGCCGGCGCGCCCGCCCCCGACCCCTCGACGACGACGCCCGCCCTTCCCGGTGCCGGGACCGGTGCCGCCGCGGCGCCGGCCGAGCAGCCCGCGAAGAAGGCACCGGCGCGGCGCAGAGCGTCCACCGCCCGGAAGGCCCCGGAGCCCGAGGTCACGGCGCCCGTGGCCGACGAGCCCGGCATCGCCGTCGTCCCCGCGGCGGAGCCCAAGCCGCGTGCCAAGCGGACGTCCACGGCCAGGACGGCCGCGGCGAAGTCAGCCGCAGGGACGCCTGCGGCCAAGGCCGCCGGCACGAGGACGGCCACCGCCAAGAAGGCCACCACGCCGCGGAAGTCGACGACCACGCGCCGGAAGGCCGCCGGCTCGGCGTTCTCCCGCGAGGACCTGGTCTACGGCCGGATCCCGGTCGTCGGCGTGAGCCCCGTGGTCGAGGACGGCCGCTTCCCGGCGAAGGCCGTGCCGGGCGAGTCGATCCGCGTGGGCGCCACCGTGTTCCGTGAGGGCCACGACGCCCTGGGCGTGACCGCGGTGCTCTACGACCCGCAGGGCGCGGAGGCCGAGCGCGTGCCGATGCGCCTCACCACTCCCGGCACCGACCGCTACGAGGCGTGGCTGACGCCGTCGTCCGAGGGCGCCTGGACCTTCGCCGTGGAGGGCTGGGGCGACCTGTTCGAGACGTGGCGCCACGCCGCGGAGATCAAGGTGGGGGTCGGCCAGGACGTCGACCTCATGATGGCCGAGGGTGTCGTGCTCTTCGACCGCGCCGCCGCGGAGCCGGGCCGCCCGGACTCCGACGCCGAGCTGTTCCGCGCGGTCTCCCGCACGCTCGGCAACGGGGAGCTGCCCGCCGAGCACCGGCTCGAGGCCGGCACCTCCGCCGAGGTCCTGGCCGTGGTCGCCGAGCGGCCGCTGCGGGACCTCGTGACCGAGAGCCGCCGCTACCCGCTGAAGGTCGAGCGCGCCGCCGCCGGCCGCGGGTCCTGGTACGAGTTCTTCCCCCGCTCCGAGGGCGCCGTCTTCGACGCCGAGTCCGGCACGTGGGCCTCCGGCACCTTCCGGACCGCCGCCGAGAGCCTCGACCGTGTCGCGGCCATGGGCTTCGACGTCATCTACCTGCCCCCGATCCACCCGATCGGCACGGCGCACCGCAAGGGCCCGAACAACACCCTGGTGGCCGGTCCGCAGGACCCGGGGTCCCCGTGGGCCATCGGCGCCCCCGAAGGCGGGCACGACGCGATCCACCCGGACCTCGGCTCGTTCGAGGACTTCGACGGCTTCGTGGCCCGCGCCGGGGACCTGGGCCTCGAGGTGGCCCTGGACCTCGCTCTGCAGGCCTCCCCGGACCACCCGTGGGTCACCGCGCACCCGGAGTGGTTCACGACCCGCGCCGACGGCTCCATCGCGTACGCGGAGAACCCGCCGAAGAAGTACCAGGACATCTACCCGATCAACTTCGACAACGACCCCGAGGGCCTGTCCCTCGAGGTGCTGCGGATCGTGGAGCTGTGGATCTCCCACGGGGTGAAGATCTTCCGGGTCGACAACCCGCACACCAAGCCCCTGTGGTTCTGGGAGTGGCTGATCGGCACCGTCAACGCCAAGCACCCCGACGTCGTGTTCCTGGCCGAGGCGTTCACCCGCCCGGCCATGATGCAGGGCCTCGCCCGGGTCGGCTTCCAGCAGTCCTACTCGTACTTCACCTGGCGCAACACCAAGAAGGAGATCGAGGAGTACCTCGAGGAGATCAGCCACGAGACCTCGGCGGTGTACCGGCCGAACTTCTTCGTCAACACCCCCGACATCCTCACCGAGTACCTGCAGTTCGGCGGGCCCGCGGCCTTCAAGATCCGTGCCGTCCTGGCCGCCACCGGCTCGCCCCTCTGGGGCGTCTACGCCGGCTACGAGCTCTACGAGCACGTGGCCCGGGCCGGCGCCGAGGAGTACGTCGACAACGAGAAGTACGAGTACCGGCCCCGTGACTTCGCCGGCGCCGAGGAGCGCGGCGAGTCCCTCGCCCCGTACCTCACGCGGCTCAACGAGATCCGGCGCCGGCACGCCGCGTTCGGCGACCTGCAGAACCTGACGGTGCAGTCCACGTCCGACGACGCTCTGGTCGCCTACTCGAAGACGAAGACCGTCCGGCACGGGGGCTCGAGCTACAAGGACACGGTGATCGTGGTCGTGAACGTGGACCCGCACGCGACCCGGGAGGGCACCGTGTGGCTGGACCTGGAGACCCTGGACCTGGACGACGCGGACTTCAACGAGGACGGCAGCTTCTGGGTGGACGACCTGCTCAGCGGGAACTCCTGGAAGTGGGGCACGCACAACTACGTGCGCCTGGACCCGCACTACGACCCCGCGCACGTCCTGCACGTCCGCCGCAACGTCAAGTAGGGGCTCGACCGCACCCCGTCGGGGCCCTCCCGGGCGACGTCCCCGGGAGGGCCCCCTCCGCAAGCTCCGATGGCCTCCGACCCACCTGTCCGAAAGGCGGCACCCCCGCATGAGCATCTCGCCGTACTCGCTCAACGCCCCCGGCATCTCCCACGACCCCGACTGGTTCCGCAAAGCGGTGTTCTACGAGGTGCTCGTCCGGGCGTTCTCCGACGCCAACGGTGACGGCTCCGGCGACTTCTCCGGCCTGATCGACAAGCTCGACTACCTGCAGTGGCTCGGCATCGACTGCCTCTGGCTGCCGCCGTTCTTCGAGTCCCCGCTGCGCGACGGCGGCTACGACATCTCGGACTACTACTCGGTGCTCGACGAGTTCGGCACGATCAGCGACTTCAAGCGCCTCGTGGCCGAGGCGCACGCCCGCGGCCTGCGGGTGATCATCGACCTCCCGCTCAACCACACGAGCGACCAGCACCCGTGGTTCCAGGCCTCCCGCGAGGACCCCGAGGGGCCCTACGGCGACTTCTACGTCTGGTCGGACACGGACGAGCTGTACCAGGACGCCCGGATCATCTTCGTGGACACCGAGGAGTCGAACTGGACGTTCGACCCGATCCGCCGGCAGTTCTTCTGGCACCGTTTCTTCTCCCACCAGCCGGACCTCAACTTCGAGAACCCCGCCGTGGTGGAGGCCGTCCACGACGTGGTGAAGTTCTGGCTCGACATGGGCATCGACGGCTTCCGGGCCGACGCGATCCCGTACCTGATCGAGGAGGAGGGGACCAACTGCGAGAACCTCCCCGGCACCCACGACTTCCTGGTCGAGCTGCGGCGCATGATCGACGACCAGTACCCGGGGCGCGTGGTGATCGCCGAGGCGAACCAGATGCCGCACGAGGTGGTGGAGTACTTCGGGAGCGAGCAGGACCCCGAGTGCCACATGTGCTTCCACTTCCCGATCATGCCGCGGATCTTCTACGCGCTGCGGGACCAGAAGGCCGCCCCGATCGTGGAGACCATGCGGGAGACGCCGGACATCCCGCGCGGCACCCAGTGGGGCACGTTCCTGCGCAACCACGACGAGCTGACCCTCGAGATGGTGACCACCGAGGAGCGCCAGGCGATGCTCGGCTGGTACGCCCCCGACTCGCGCATGCGCGCCAACGTGGGCATCCGCCGCCGCCTGGCCCCCCTGCTGGACAACTCGCGGGCCGAGATCGAGCTGATCCACGCCCTGCTCCTGTCCCTGCCGGGCAGCCCGTTCCTGTACTACGGGGACGAGATCGGGATGGGCGACAACATCTGGCTCGACGACCGCGACGCGTCCCGCACCCCCATGCAGTGGACCCCGGACCGCAACGCCGGGTTCTCCAAGGCGGACCCGGGCAAGCTGTACCTGCCCGTGGTGCAGTCGCTGGTCTACCACTACAACCAGGTCAACGTGGAGGCGCAGCTGGCGTCGTCGTCGTCCCTGCTGCACTGGATGCGCCAGATGCTCGCGGTGCGCAAGGCGCACCCGGCGTTCGGCCTCGGCTCGTACGTCGGCGTGGAGACGGACCACGACTCCGTGCTCGCGTTCCTGCGCGTGCTCCCCGACGAGGAGGCCGACGACGGGCGCGGCGAGACCGTGCTGTGCCTGTTCAACCTCGCGCACACCCCGGCGTGCGCCCGGATCCGGCTGCCCCAGTTCGCGGGCCGCGGGCTGCGCGAGCTCTTCGGCGGCGACCTGTTCGGCGAGGTGGACGAGGCCGGGGAGTACCGCATCACCCTCGGCAGCCAGGACTTCTTCTGGCTGCGCCTCCGGGCCGCTCCCCGCGACGACGGCACGTCCCCCCAGACCACGGCCATGCCGATCATCACCGCCACCAAGTCCTGAGCGCGTCCGTGCGTCCGGCCACCTCCTCGCCCGTCCCGGAAGGACCCGATCCCATGACCGACCAGCACCCCCACGAGCTCCTCGACCTCCTGCGCCGGTGGCTGCCGCGGCAGCGGTGGTTCCCCTTCGCGGACGGCGGTGCGGGCACGGAGCTGCGGGTCGTCGCCCAGCTGGCCCTCCCGGACCAGGAAGGCGCCGGCGCCCGGCTCCTGCTGGTCGAGGCCTCCGAGGGGGCGCGCACCGAGCTGCTCCAGGTGCCGCTGAGCTTCCGCGCCGCGCCCCTGGAGGGCGCCGAGCGCTTCCTCGTCGGCGAGCTGGCGCCCGCCGCGGCCGAGGACGCCGGGACGGGCGTCCCGGCGGAGGAGACCGCCACCCCGCGCCGGGCCGCGCGCTTCCTCCGGGACCGGGCCGCCCGCGCCGGCCGTGCCGTGGCCCACCGCACCGGGCTGCCGCTGCCCGGTGCGGAGGACGCCGTGGCCGGCCCCTGGGTCTACGACGGGGTCGGCGACCCGGCGTTCGTCGGGCCGGTCCTGGGGCTCATGCAGCGCGCGGAGCAGCTCAGCTCGGGCCCGCTGGGGCTGACCGTGACGGGCGCGCACGCCGACGTGCTGCGCGTCCCCTACGCGGTCGAGACGCCCGCGCAGGTCCGCGTGATCTCGAGCGAGCAGTCGAACTCCTCGGTGATCCTCACCCCGCCCGCGGGCCGGGCGGACGCCGACGCCGTGATCGTGAAGTTCTTCCGCGTGCTGGGGGAGGGCGACAACCCGGACGTGGAGGTGGGTCGCGAGCTCACCGCGCTCGGCTGCCCCGCGGTGCCGAGCACCTTCGGGTGGCTCGACGCCCGTTGGCGCACCGGGCTGAGCACCGTGCAGGGCCAGCTGGCCGTGGCCACCGAGTTCCTCGCCGGCTCCGCCGACGCGTGGGGCCGGGCCGTCGAGGCCGCGGAGCAGGGCACGGACTTCACCGAGGAGGCCCGCGAACTGGGCCGCACCACCGCGCGCGTGCACCGCGACCTGGGCCGCGCGTTCGGCGCGGACGTCCCCGACGACGCCGCCCGCGCCCGCCTCCTGAACGACCTCGGCGGACGCCTGCGCTGGGCCCGCACGGAGACCGGCTCCCTGTTCTCGGAGCACTCGGCCGCCCTCGACCAGCTGATCACCTCCCTCGGTGACGTGCCGGAGCTGCCCCCGCTGCAGCGCATCCACGGCGACTACCACCTGGGCCAGGTCCTGCAGACCGAGGACGGGCAGTTCAAGGTGCTCGACTTCGAGGGGGAGCCCCTGCGCGCCATCGAGGAGCGCACCCGGCCGGACGTCGCCCTGCGCGACGTGGTCGGCATGCTGCGCTCCTTAGACTACGCCGCCGCCTTCGGCGCCCGTGCCGGCGCGGCGGACGCCGAGGCGTGGGGCCGGCGCGCCGGCGACGCGTTCCTGGCGGGCTACGAGCAGGGCGCCGGGCACCCGGTGGACCGCGGTTCCCCGCTGTTCCAGGCGCTGTGGCTGGACAAGGCCCTGTACGAGGTCGTCTACGAGCAGCGCAACCGCCCCGACTGGGTGGACGTCCCGGCAGCGGCGGTTCGCCGTTCACTGGAGAGCCTCCGGTCGCGTAGCGTGAACCCTGATACCGCCGGTGCGGACCCCGCCCCCGGCACCGACCACGACGACGACAGCTCCCGCTCCGCGCGGCTCATCCCTGCGGCAGCGGGAACGGAAATCGAGGACGCAGTGAGCGCCAGCACTCCGCAGGACCGATCCGACCCCGTCCAGAAGTCCCGCGCCGTCCCGGCCGGCCACGACGTGGCCCCTGCGGGACCGGTGCACGTGGCCGAGCACGTGCTGGCCGCCGTGTCCGAGGGCCGCCACCACGACCCGCACAGCGTCCTGGGCGCGCACCTGAACCCGGACGGCAGCGTCACCGTGCGCACGCTGCGCCGGTTCGCGACCGCGGTCGCGGTCGTGACGCAGGACGGCACCTTCGAGCTCGAGCACGAGTGGGGCGGCATCTTCACGGGCGTGGTCCCCGCGCACGAGCCGGGCCGGATCCCCGACTACCGCGTGGACGTGACCTACCGGGACCTGGAGCCGCAGCGGCTGGACGACCCGTACCGCTTCGGGCCGACCCTCGGCGAGCTGGACCTCCACCTCATCGGCGAGGGCCGCCACGAGACGCTGTGGACCGTTCTCGGCGCGCACGTGCGCCGCTACCCCTCCGCGATGGGCGACATCACCGGCGTGGCCTTCGCCGTGTGGGCGCCCAACGCCCAGGCGGTGCGGGTCATCGGCGACTTCAACGGCTGGGACGGCAGCGAGCACGCCATGCGCTCCCTCGGCTCCTCGGGCGTGTGGGAGATCTTCGTCCCGGGCCTGGGCTCCGGCGCCACCTACAAGTTCCGCATCCTCGGCCGGGACGGCGGCTGGCGCGAGAAGGCGGACCCCATGGCCTTCGGCACCGAGGTGCCGCCGTCCACCGCGTCCCGCGTCTTCGAGTCCGACTACGAGTTCCAGGACGACGCCTGGATGGCGCGCCGGGCGGCGACCGATCCGCACAACGCGCCAATGAGCGTCTACGAGCTGCACATCGGCTCGTGGCGCAAGGGCCTCGGCTACAAGGACCTCGCGAAGGAGCTCGTCGAGTACCTCACCTGGCAGGGCTTCACCCACGTGGAGTTCATGCCCGTGGCCGAGCACCCGTTCGGCGGGTCCTGGGGCTACCAGGTGACGTCCTACTACGCGCCGTCCTCCCGCTTCGGCAGCCCGGACGAGTTCCGCTACCTCGTGGACAAGCTGCACCAGGCCGGCATCGGCGTGATCGTGGACTGGGTCCCGGGCCACTTCCCGAAGGACGAGTGGGCACTGGCCCGCTTCGACGGCGAGCCCCTGTACGAGCACGCCGACCCCCGCCGCGGCGAGCACAAGGACTGGGGGACGCTGATCCCCGACTACGGCCGCAACGAGGTCCGGAACTTCCTGGTGGCCAACGCCTCCTACTGGCTCGAGGAGTTCCACGTGGACGGCCTGCGCGTGGACGCGGTCGCATCCATGCTCTACCTGGACTACTCGCGCAACGAGGGGGAGTGGGAGCCCAACGTCTTCGGCGGCCGCGAGAACCTCGAGGCGATCGCGTTCCTCAAGGAGGCCAACGCCACCGCGTACAAGCGCACCCCGGGGATCGTCATGATCGCCGAGGAGTCGACGTCCTACCCGGGCGTGACCCGGCCGACCGACGCCGACGGGCTGGGCTTCGGGCTCAAGTGGAACATGGGGTGGATGAACGACACCCTCGAGTACATGGCGGAGGACCCGGTCAACCGGTACTACCACCACAACAAGCTCACGTTCTCGCTGGTCTACGCGTTCTCGGAGAACTTCCTGCTCCCGATCTCCCACGACGAGGTCGTCTACGGCAAGGGCTCCCTCCTGCGCAAGATGCCGGGCGACCGGTGGCAGCAGCTCGCCAACGTCCGCGCCTACCTGGCGTTCATGTGGGCCCACCCCGGCAAGCAGCTGATCTTCATGGGCACGGAGTACGCCCAGGAGTCCGAGTGGTCCCAGGAGCACGGCCTCGACTGGTGGCTCTCGGAGACCCCGCCGCACAAGGGCGTCCAGGAGCTGGTCCGCACCCTCAACGGGATCTACCGGGAGACCCCCGCGCTGTACGAGCGGGACAACAACCCCGCGGGGTTCGAGTGGATCGACGCGGCCGACGCCGGGCGCAACACGCTGTCCTTCACACGCTGGGACGAGCAGGGCAACCCGCTCGTGTGCGTGGCCAACTTCGCCGGCAACCCGCACGAGAACTTCCGGCTGGGCCTCCCGTGGGCGGGGGAGTGGGTCGAGGCGCTCAACACGGACTCCGAGCTCTTCGGCGGTTCGGGCGTGGGCAACCTCGGCAAGGTCACCGCCACCGAGGGCGCCCACAACGGCAACCCCGCCTCGGTCGAGCTGACCGTCCCGCCGCTCGCCGTCCTGTACCTCAAGCCGGCCGAGCACTGAGCCGGCCCCGGCCGTTCCCGCGGGAGCCGGCCGGAGTCACGGGAAGGGCCCGGATCCTCGGATCCGGGCCCTTCCGCCGTCCCGGGAGCGGGACGGAGGGCGCCCGGAGAAACCGCCGGCGGGCGGCGGCGGCGGGTCCGGGAGGCCGGTTTGCACGGGCCGCGGAAACCGAGTAACTTCATCCAAGTCGTCGCGGCGAGGAACTCCTCCGGGAGATCCACGGGGCGGCATCCCCCACCGAACGGTCCCGACCGAGCAGCCAGCGAGTTGCACGGGAGCGGAAGAGTGTTAGGATGGGAGATTGTGAGCTTCGCCGGAAGGCGGCGCCGTCACGATCAGGTAACCAAGAGTTCACCTGAGATTGACCGGGGTCGACCGGAAGGGCTAAGGTTGCAGAGCACTCCGGCAGCAAGGTGTCAAGCGAGACACGGCTGATCGGTCTGTTGTTTGAGAACTCAATAGTGTGCCATGTTTGTTGATACCGGATGTTTTATTCGGTTGATTGGTT
>NZ_JAVKPP010000080.1:0-675 GCF_040980965.1 Kocuria sp. CPCC 205231
CACCGTTCTGGACAGGCTCTGTAGCTTGTCTTTTCTACTGATAAGATAGCTGCTGTACCAGTCAACGAGGCTCTTGTCCATATTATCCAAGGTCTTACAATCCGGCGTCTGAATGGAACCTAAAGTCATGCATTCATGATTGTCGATGTCAATGACACCGATGCCCATGATTTCCAGTCCACGCTTGTATTCTCCTGCACAACCAGACCAGAAGTAACCTATCCAAGGTGTCTTCTTGCCTGATTTGGGAATATAGGAAGGATCGATGGCGATGGCTTTTCTTTTGCCTGTGAGATGCTTGCTGATGATAGAGCCGTTGAACGCAAACCAGTCGAAAGTTTCATGCTCAAAAAGGTTACGATAAGTCTGTTCTGAGAAACAGCCATATCTGCCCAATTGGAGGAAGTTTATACGATCCGGGATGGCCATGAATAATTTCATGGTGTCCATGAATGCTTTTTCAAAAGGTTTGTGTATATTCGCTACTGATTTGAGAGCCGACAGGCACTCGGATTGGTATTGCATAAGGAGTGTTTCTTTAGTCATAATCAGAAGAGTTCAGAGACTTCTAATTTACTAAGGAATAACGAATTATGCAATACTTTCCTCCTTTATTATCAGCAGGTTAGCTCTCTTTTTTTCAGCACATTTCTTCATGCTTAACCATTCGTTTTT
>NZ_JAVKPP010000081.1:0-669 GCF_040980965.1 Kocuria sp. CPCC 205231
ATACAAGAAGTTCCTCGGCTACAGACCTGGCGTATATGTCATCGGTGACATGATTGTCTATGTCGAGAACAGCGATGGCAACACAAATGTGCGCTTTTATCAGGCTGAGACCCACAAGAGATTCTTTGCCCTACTGGAAGCCAACAGCATCCGTGTGAATCGCTTCAGAGCCGACTGTGGTTCGTGCTCGAAGGAAATTGTCAGTGAGATAGAGAAGCATTGCACGCACTTCTACATCCGCGCCAACAGATGCAGTTCGCTCTACGATGACTTGTTTTCACTGAGGGGATGGAAGACGGAGGAAATCAACGGCATCCAGTTTGAACTCAATTCCATTCTTGTTGAGAAATGGGAAGGCAAGTGCTATCGTCTTGTCATTCAGAGACAAAAGCGCATGGATGGAGAGCTTGACTTGTGGGAAGGTGAATACACCTACAGATGCATTCTTACCAACGATTATGACTCATCAACAAGAGACATCGTCGAATTTTACAACAAGCGTGGGGGCAAAGAGCGTATATTCGATGATATGAACAACGGATTCGGCTGGAACAGGCTCCCCAAGTCGTTCATGTCAGAGAACACCGTATTCCTTCTGCTTACGGCATTGATACACAATTTCTATAAGACCATCATTAGCAAGCTTGACACCAAGGCTTTCGGGCTCAA
>NZ_JAVKPP010000082.1:0-667 GCF_040980965.1 Kocuria sp. CPCC 205231
CCCCCCCCGCCCCCAAAGGGGGAGCGACCAAACGGCAGCTTCACTCAATGGAGTGTTACAGTTCATCAAAACCAAGTGATAACTGTCGTTTCTCTGCTTCTTCTTTCTTTTGGGCAGCTAAAGTCTTTTTCCGAACGTATGTTTTTGTAAATGAAACCCTATCCCCATTAAAGACAATCAACGGATTAATGAACCAATTATATTCGTTTGGACCTCTTGCTATGATTTCACTTTGTACGAGCTCTGCCAATCCTTTGTATATGGCTTTGTCTGATTTGTATTGGGTGTATTCTAAGCATTTTCGCCTATCGAAAATTATCATATCATTCTTAGGCTTCATGCAAGTTAGAATATACCCGAAAACCCGAATAGCTGATTGTGATAGATTGAAAAAAGCGGCAAAATTCGCAAGGTATAGTTTTGCAAATTGCTCTTCATCTACTTCTATTTGTCGGATAAACGAGGTTTTGAATACTTCTCCTGTATCTGTATCAGCAACAGCAACTACAGCTTTTTTATCACTTCCCGTACTACTTTTGTATTTCTTAACAACGTGATTTTCAATCCCTTCAATTGCTTGTTTCATAAAGGGTTTTTCTTCGTTTTTTTGAAAATCGGTTAATTTGAGTACTTTCTTATTTTCCATAAACATTCTATTTAGGCAAAT
>NZ_JAVKPP010000083.1:0-627 GCF_040980965.1 Kocuria sp. CPCC 205231
TAAACCAACTCCAACTGCCTGAATAAATAAGAAACAGCGCCGCTTTGATGCAAAGCGGCGCTGTTTCTTAGTTAGGGATATTCAGTAAATGTCTCTAAAAAATAAGATGGCATATGAAGATGATAGGGCATGACCATTTCATATGCCATTCTTATTGTCATTTTTCCGTGCTTTCTCACATACTTCTATCCGACAGGACATGACGTTCCGGAAGAAGTCTGATGACCTCTTCTGATTCTGTGAGTAAAATCATATCATGCTGCTTTAGCTGTTTTGTTTCTGATTTTTTCTATCATCAGTATGGCATTTGCCGTATGTATTCCAAAGAAAATCCACAGTATTTCCGTCTTCCTGTTTCTGGCCTTTATCCTTGAGAGCGAGTAATGTTGCTTTTGAGTGCCGAAGCTTCCTTCAAGCCGTGTTGCCCTTTCTTTTGAGAGTTCGCTTCTAAGCACCTTCCTCAAAGGCTCATCTTTGGCCGCCCTTCCCTTGCGCACAAAGGATGTGGATATCCCATATTTTGTACAGAACTTTCTGTTGGCATTATTGGCATATATGGAATCGGCAGCCACACATCTTACCCTTACATTCATAAGCTTCTGCTGCATACGGATACAGTCCTTCAAG
>NZ_JAVKPP010000084.1:0-624 GCF_040980965.1 Kocuria sp. CPCC 205231
TCTTTGAAACAGTTGAATTATAGTCTTTTATGCAGTATTTTGCAATGAAACGGACTTGCTTTTGTACAATAGTTCGTTAATAATTCAATAATGTGCTAAGCAGCTATACGCTGTAAGCACGAGAGATCTTTGAAAATCTTGCTAATTAAAGTTCGGTTCGGGGTGTACCCGCTTGCTTTAAAAATTCGTTTCACCAGATAAATGTTGGTCATCAGTGACTTGAATGAAGACATAGAATATTCCATTCCCATCTCCTTCATAGTTACCTTGGCAACATTTAGTGATGTGAACGAAGCATTGAAAGCAAAATCGAGTTTCCACTTATCGCGAGCCTGGCAGTCCATAAGACCAGTATAGCCTTTGGCGTCACGAAAGCAAAATTCAATCTGGAACCTGGTTCTATAATAAAGAAGTACCTCTTCACCCGAAAGTGAGGTGTCTGTAGAGAAGAATAGTTTCTTCTTGCCATTCGGCATCTGCCAGATGACAAGTCTAACTTTACACTTGAGTGCCTTGGAATAGGCAATCAAAGTATAAGCTGTTCCTTCTATATCTTTCATCTCCATCTTCTCCATTCGAGTGAGGTCAAGATTCTTCATATCAATCTTGCCATCCTTGGTCTTG
>NZ_JAVKPP010000085.1:0-623 GCF_040980965.1 Kocuria sp. CPCC 205231
GGATATATACTTATCTCCATTCTTATCGGATGTATGGCATATAATAGCCTCTATGAATGGCAGGAGATAGAAGCATTAGAACTTGGCAATAAAAAAATAGACGAGCTCCGAAAAGAAATAAACAATATCAATATTCAAATGATAAAATTTTCTCTATTGGGTGAAACAATACTGGAATGGAACGATAAAGATATCGAGCATTACCATGCACGGCGTATGGCAATGGACAGTATGCTCTGCCGTTTCAAGGCCACCTATCCAGCAGAGCGCATCGATAGTGTGCGCAGTCTTTTAGAGGATAAGGAACGACAGATGTTCCAGATAGTCCGGTTAATGGATGAACAACAATCTATTAACAAGAAGATAGCCAATCAAATTCCGGTTATTGTGCAGAAAAGTGTGCAGGAACAGTCCAAAAAGCCAAAACGAAAAGGTTTCTTGGGCATCTTTGGCAAAAAAGAGGGAACGAAGCCAACGACAACAACGACTACGCTCCGTTCATCCAATAGAAACATGGTCAACGAACAGAAAGCGCAGAGCCGTCGATTGTCAGAACAAGCCGATAGTCTTGCTGCCCGTAATGCAGAACTTAACAGACAACTGCAAGGATTGATTTGCCAAAT
>NZ_JAVKPP010000086.1:0-621 GCF_040980965.1 Kocuria sp. CPCC 205231
CATGCAGCATGGCCTTTACCTGGTCCGGAGATATCTTTCTGACACCACGTCCGGTCAGCTCCTTGCATGCCGTGACAATGTCCGTTCCGGAAAATCCATTTTTTCGGGCATAGTCCAGCAACAGAACAAACGTCCTGTTGTCCTCCTTGAAATGGATGTCATACAGCCTTCTCAGTTCTTCCGGTGCTCTTTGCCAAACCACAGAGTGGGGCAATGCCCCCGGTTTACGGGAAAGTGTACGCAAATAGTGCTCCAGCTTGATGCACCAGTCTCCACCGCAATAACTGCGTTGATGAGAGGCCACTTTCTCCTTCCCGTACAGGATGACGATTTTTTCACTATAAACCTTGACATGTACTTTTTCTCCCACAAGAGAATCAGGTACGGAATAATGAACATTTTTCATGCTGATAGTTGACCATTTATCCACAATGTACTCATAGACCTCAAAACAGCCCAGATTACCGGGAAAAGGCTTCAGCGATGACAGGTCAGCTTCCAGACGTGATGTTTTCTCCGCTGTTGAAAGACTGCCTTGCTCGTTGTTGACCTGCATACATACCCGGTTTAAATGCTCCTGGGCAGAATGTATATCACCAAAATGGTCTGTCAGGCAGAAAG
>NZ_JAVKPP010000087.1:0-614 GCF_040980965.1 Kocuria sp. CPCC 205231
GACCATAGAGCATGACAGTTGCGTATTCGAATGTTGTCGAAGCATAGTAGTATCCTGAGTAGCGCGGAGCACGAGGAATTCTGCGTGAATCTGCCGGGACCATCCGGTAAGGCTAAATACTCCCGAGAGACCGATAGCGAACCAGTACCGTGAGGGAAAGGTGAAAAGCACTTCGAACAGAAGAGTGAAATAGTTCCTGAAACCGTGCGCCTACAAGCGGTCGGAGCTCGTTAATGAGTGACGGCGTGCCTTTTGCATAATGAACCTACGAGTTGCCTTTGCCGGCAAGGTTAAGTGTGACGACACACGTATCCGAAGCGAAAGCGAGTCTGAACAGGGCGTATAGTCGGCAGTGGCAGACGCGAAACCAAGTGATCTACCCTTGGCCAGGTTGAAGGCTGGGTAACACCAGCTGGAGGACCGCACCAATAAGCGTTGAAAAGCTTCTGGATGAGCTGAGGGTAGGGGTGAAAGGCTAATCAAACTTGGAGATAGCTCGTACTCCCCGAAATGCATTTAGGTGCAGCCTTGCGGGTTACTGATGTGAGGTAGAGCGACTGATTGGATGCGAGGGCTTCACCGCCTATCAAGTCCTGACAAACTCCGAATGCGCA
>NZ_JAVKPP010000088.1:0-609 GCF_040980965.1 Kocuria sp. CPCC 205231
CTAACTGGTAAAGTAAGTGAAGAACGAAAAGTGAAGAGTGAAGAATTCAACGGCTTTACTAATCATAAAGTTCAAAACTCAATGTTCAAAGTTCAAAGTTCAAAGTTCAAAGTAAAATAAAGTAAAGTAAAAATATCGTGGAATTAAGCAGATTGATACAACACCCGGAGGAAATGAACCGAGAGACGCTCTACGACTTGCGCGCCCTCTTGGCCCTATATCCGTATTATCAGACGGCACGCCTGCTGATGTTGAAGAATCTGTACCTGCTCCACGACCCGAGTTTCGACGAAGAACTGCGCCGTGCAGCCATCTACATCACCGACCGTAAGATTATCTTCGAGATGGTAGAGGCAGCTCACTATCAGATAAAAAACGCCCCTGAAGAGGCTGAATCCAACAAGCAGCAAGGCGTAAGAGGAATAGGAGCAGAAAAACACGGAGACCGTACTAGCGACCTCATCGACCACTTCTTGGGATCCATTCCTATGGAAGAAGACGAAGAAGAGAAGAAGGAGAAACGTAAGCCTACACCTGCTGACGCGGCTGTAGACTATGTGGCTTATCTCATGGAGACCGAAGACCAGCAGGAGCCAGAAGATACTTCGC
>NZ_JAVKPP010000089.1:0-600 GCF_040980965.1 Kocuria sp. CPCC 205231
TTTCCGCCTCTTCCTCAATCATGTAATGGAGTTTCATACGTACACTTCACCACGCGTACTCACCGCTGTTTGAAATGTCTTTTAGGCGTTTGCTTCACTTTCCGGAAGTGTCCCTCTTGACTTCACCTTTGGTGTTGTATGCCTTGGGAACATTCTTAAGTCATTCGACAAGTTTTTCATTTCTCTCATCAACCATTATCATTCCATAGTCAATTCCGTTTTGCCAAAGTACGTCTCTCCCTTCTGTCCCGAAACCATATTCCTCAATCTTACCGTTCTTGTTTTCAAGCGGCAGCACCCAATCGAAGTAAACCTTTCCGTCAGAGTTGACCCCTTGAAGGTTATCAACCATTTTTCCGACATAACTTCCGTCATCGTCATCGAAGATGCAACTTGTGGCAGTTCCCTTTCTGACCTTGTATTCATGGTTTCTCATGAATTGGTCGAATGACAGCTTGCTTGCGTCAATCATCATCTGATGGTAAAGTTGAGTGTTTTCACCCTGTGCACCCTTTCCATAACCTTCAATCTCGATTTGCGGATGGAGCATCACCTTAAGGTCTGTATAGACCGTTTGGTATTCGCCGTTTCCCAAGTCCT
>NZ_JAVKPP010000009.1:0-173558 GCF_040980965.1 Kocuria sp. CPCC 205231
ATCACACTCCAATCGTCGAGTGCTCACTTTTCGACCGTCGCATCTGCTCAGTATTCGTCCGGCGTCGACAGACTCACCGCCTTGCGGCGGGACAACCTCCCTGGACATCACAACTAGAGCGCCCGCGCCTCGTGTGCTCGAGGTGGTCCGCTCGGGTCCCGACAGCTTCGACGGCGCCGGCAGAGGCCGCGGCCTGCGGTCATCCGCTACGAGGGCAGGCTCCCGCTGGTGCCGGGCTCGGGGACGCCGCGTTGCTTGCGCACCCTGGACGCGCGGTACTCGTCCCTGGCCATCCTGAAGGTGTACCAGCCGATGAGCCCTCCGATCCCGGTGAGGAACAGGGCGCTCCACATCGGCGGCTCGCCCTGCGCCACGGGGGCGAAGAGCAGCACCCAGGAGAAGACGAAGCCGATCCAGAGCACCGTCGTCACGATGCCCATGCCCCACCAGGTGCTGACCTGCACATGGCCGCGGCCCGGAGTGAACCCGATCTCGTCACCGGCGTAGCTGTGCAGCGCGCCGGTGGCCGTCGTGCGGAGCACCCGCTTCTCACCTCTCGCCAGCGCCCGCTGGTGCTCTGCCCGTATGGCGTCATCACGCCGCTGGCGGTCCTGCATCATGGCCTGTCCTCGCTGATGGGTGGGATGAACGGTGGGGCGCGCAAGCGCAGCGACTACTTCTCCCCTGGTTGCCGCTGCCCGGGCATGACGCCCACGTCTGCTCATCGGTTCGGCGGCCGGGGCCGCCATCGACTGGAGAGCGGCCCCCTCCACGAGGGACAGGTTGTGGTCATGGCAGCGGGACGACGGTGATGAACCAGAACAGGACGGCGGCGAAGACGACGAAGAACGGGATGAGGCAGCCCAACGCGACCCTCGTCTGGTTCGAGACCTGGAAGGACTCCGTCGGGTCCTCCGGGTTGTAGGCCACCTCCACGACCGTCCCCGGCACAGGCCGTGCGCCGCAGGAGATCTCCGACGCCCCGGTGAACGCTGTGCCGTGCAGGTCGGCGAACCGGTACGTGGGCCAGAAGCGGCGTGACCGGCTGGTGCTGCCGACGCCGCTGGTCCAGCCGGCCCGGCTGCCGGTCACGGTGGCCTCCGCCCTCGGCCAGTGGGCGGTCAGCCGCTCGTGCCGCCTGTTCTTCCGGACCGTGTGGACGACGGAGCCGGCGGCCCCGGCGACGAACAGCGCCCAGACCGCGTACAGCACGGTGCTCACCCGGGCATCCCAGAACCGCCGCGCACCAGCGGGGCGGCGGGCATCGTCGATGCCTGACCGGAGTCGAGGACGCAGGGAGCGCAGCAGAGTGCTCGTCGGGGGTCGGCCATGGTCTCAAGCTATCCTCCCACCCGCCGTTGTCCCCGCACCCCCGGGCTGTCACGCACACGGAGGGTGGCAGCCGGGAGGCCTTCAGCACGATCCGCCGGGTCGGCTGGCCGCGAAGCGCACCAGAGGTTCCGCAGCTTGCGAACCCGGCAGTAGGGTCACGCCCATGGGAGACCAGCCGTACGAATCGATGGACGCGCGCCAGACCGCCGACGCCCTCGACGTCTACCTCGCCGAACGCGAACCGGCCCTGGAGAGGCTTCGCTCAGCACTGACCGGCGGCGGCTTGGACACGCGTGAGACGCTCGACGGGTCCCTCTACTCCGTCTCCCCGCTGCGGGCATAGCTCACCGCTCGAGCCGCGCGGCTCGGCGTCGACCCGCGGTCACTGGAAGACGATGCCACCCGCCCCTCCTGGCCGTCCTGGGCACGCCACGGACGACTCGTGGACCCGCACCCACCGGCCGCCACGATCGCACTCGTCGACGGCTTCGCCACCTACCTCGGCCAGCTCCTGACCGCCGCGGTCCCCGCTGCGTCCTGGCAGGTCGGTGAGCACCGCATCAGTGACCACCCGCTGCTGAACTACCCGGTGCTCGCCTCGGACCACCACCAGATCTTCCTGCCGGCCCTGCCGCTCTACAGCGTCTACCAGTCCGCCCACGGCCGCGATCCGATGTCCGGCACCGAGATGCGCACCCACGTCCAGCGGACCGTCGAAGCTCTGAACGGGCGAGGACCGGAGGCCGCTGCCGTCGACGAGCCGCTGGTGACGGTCGTCGCCGAGCTCGACTGCTTCGACCTGGGCCTGCGCGAAGACATCCCGGCCGAGCGCCCGGAGATCGTGCCCCTGCTGATCTCCGAGCTGTGCGATCGCGACGGCGTCGTATCGGTCCACCGGTACGGACCCGCCGCCCTGATCGTCGACGTCCCCGGCTGGGACGAGCTGCGCCTGAAGATGTGGTGCACCCTGTGGCTGCAGCGGAACCTCCTGCGATGACCCGCCGGCGTCACGATCTCCGCCGCCGGCCTCGTGGCCGTGCGCGCCGGTGCCCGGACGGGGCCGGTAGCCTCGGCACCATGAACGAGTCCGCCCGGCAGACCGCCGAGGTGCCCGTGCCGACCGGCGGCCAGGTCCTCGCCCGCGCCGTGCCGGCGGCCGCCGTGCTCACGGTCGGGTTCCCAGCCCTGGTCCACTGGGGACTGGACGACAGCGGTACCGCACGCAGCCCCTGGGTCACCTTCGGACCGGCTCTGCTCCTGGGACTGGCGCTCATCGCACAGCGCCTCGTCCAGGCGCCCCGTGCCCGTCTCGACGTCCACCAGGACAAGGGAGCGCTGCGCCGATCGATCGGGATCACCGCCTCCTCCGGTCTGGTCCCGGACGATCCGGGCACCCGCGTCGCCGCCGGGGTGCTGGCTTGCACTCAGCTGGAGTCGGCGACCACGATCGTGGCCGGGATCGCCGGCGTCGTCGCCGTCTGGATCCTGCGCACCGAGACGTGGTGGGCGGTGACCGCCGTCGTGATGATGCTGATCGCAGTGGTCCCGGTCCTCCGCGCCCGCCGCGCCTGGGCCTACCTGGACGCCCTGCACGCCGCCGAGCGCACCGGCTGACGGCCTGCTGCCCCGGCGGGGCACTAGGGTGACGGACATGACAAGCCGTACGTCCGCAGCCCTGGCTGCCGCCGCTGTGCTGCTGATGATCACAGCCTGCGCCCCGTCAACGGAGTCCTCGTCGGCTCCCTCGGTCGACCTCGAAACGTGGGCGGCCAACACCCTTCCTGCTGTCGCCGAGGGAGGATTCTCCATCGCCGGCAGCACCGGCACCGACGGCAGTCGCGCCACCGGTTCGACGACCGATGTGGAGCCCGGGTGGTACGCGGTCACGATGGCGTGCGCACCGGCTGACCGGGGGGCTGACGCCGATCGATCCTCCGGACGGATCAGTCTGATCGGGGAACACGGGTCCTACGGCGAAGGGGACTGCGCGGGCTCACCGGTGACCACGACCGTGCAGCTCGGCGCCCCCGACGACACGACGCCGGAGACGGTCACGGTGGCAGCTGAAGCCGAGGGCTACGAGGCCTTCTGGGGCGTGTCCGCCGTACCAACGACTGCACCCGAATAGCGCACCTGCCGCACCGGTCGACGACCCGATGACCGGAACGAGCAAGGCCTGCTCGTCCGGCACGTAGGCCGGCAGCTCCGCGTCGTCGGCGACCTCCAGCTGCACCCGGTAGGCCAGCACCTCGTGCTCCCGCGTGCGCCCCGGTAGCTGCGTCCCGGCGCCGGGAACGGCGTCGAGCTCCACGGCCACTTCGCTGTCGGGGCGGATGATCAGCTCGCCGGGGTCCGCGCCCTCGTCGAAGGCGTAGTGCAGCGCCTGGACGGAGCGCACGACGCCGGGGACCGGCAGGTGCGGCACGTGCTCGGGTGTCCGGTCGTGGTGCTTCTCCCAGTACCCGGGCATCGGCCGGCCGCTGTCCTGGCTCGGGTCGTCAGGCCGTGACTCGCGTGGGCCGGTATCGCTGGGCGACCGCTCCCGACCGGAGCTCATGGCGGTCCACGAGCTCGAGCTGGATGCGCTCGCGCAGACCGGCGAGCAGCGTCGGCCCGTGTCCGGCAAGGACCGGTTGCACCACGAACTCGTACTCGTCGATCAGTCCCAGATCAGCCAACGCCGTCGGCAGCGTCACGCCACCCACCCACAGACCCTCGCCCGGCTCCTGCTTGAGCCGTTGAACCGCTTGGCCCAGGTCGCCTCGCACCAGCTCGGCGTTCCAATCGACCTCGCTCAGTGTGCTCGACACGACGTACTTCTTCACCCGGTCGATGGCCTCGGCGAACGGGATCTCCCACTCCTCCATCCAGTCAGGCCACGGGCCCGTGGCCGGCTTCCGCCACGCCGACTCCATCATCTCGTAGGTCACCCGGCCGAACAGCAGGGCATCGGCTCGCTCCATCTCAGCGGTCCAGTAGCGCATCGACTCCTCGTCCGGGGGAAGCCCGGCCTCGTGATGGCAGCAGCCGTCGAGCGTGACGTTGATCGAGTATCGAAGTGGTCTCATCTCGTTGTTCTCCCTTGCTGTGGCGCCGGCGCGGTTGTCTCAGCGCCCGGTCGGTTCCGTGCCTGATGCTCGCTCGGCGATGACGTGCTCGCGCTGACGCTGGATCGCCCCGACGACTCGGTAGGACTCCTCGGCCGAGACCACCACCGACTCCGCCCCGGTGCTGATGCGCACGCTGGGCCCGCCCATCAGGTAGCCGGTGGCCCCACCCGTCAGGCGACGCCGGCCGATGCGCCACCACTCGGTGCGCGGCCCGACGGCTGCTTCGGTGATCTGCTCGTACGGGATCTGCTGCTGCTTGCGCCAGCCCTGCCGGATCTCCACGGCGTGGTCCCCCAGACTGAGGACGACCGATCGATGCACAACGAACGAGAGCGCTGTGTAGCCGACTACGAAGACAGGTCCGGTCGTCAGCAGATACGGTCCCTCCGGCACGAGCGCGGCCGCGACCACGATCAGCACGAGGAACACGACGACGATCGCGATCCGGATCCGGCACGGCTGGAACGTGACGAACTGCGGTGTCTCCTCCGGGTCTGCGCGCTCGGCCATGCCTCATGATCGCCGACCACACCGGCCGGGGGTAGACCCGATCCCCGGAACAACGGCCGACATCCCTCACGGCCGCCGGCGGCACGCAGTCTGTCGCCGCGACGCGACTGGATCAGCCGGTCTCGATCTGCAGCTGTGGGGTGAGCCGCACCCATCCCTCTGGTTCCTCCCCTGGAAGGCCGGCCGGAGCGAAGTCCGCCTTGATGCCCAACTGCCCGCTGGTGCCCACGCGCTCGCCGGGAGTGCAACCAGCGACCCAGTCCCCGGCTGCCGTCGGGTCGTAGGTGAGCAGGCAGTCGCCTTCCTCCCCGGCCACGAGGTAGAACTCGGCGCCCTCGTGGATGGCCAGCAACCGAGAGCTGTCGGCATCCCAGCCGTACTCCGCGGCATCGATCTCCGCGGGAAGCGTGTCGTCCTCGGTCTGCTCGCCGGCGTACAGGTCGACCGAGTCCTGCGAGCAACCAGCGACGACGAGAGCGATCGTCACCGCCAGCATCGCGCGCGTGCACCGGGTCATCATCTGCTGCTCCTCCGCTTCACCGACACAAGCCTCCGATGCCTTCGACCGTCTCACGGAGGGCGCGCCGAGGGGCTGAGGCCACGCCCGGTAGGGCAGGTGTCTCCGCGCCGGTGTTCGAGCACGAAATGCTCTCCTGCTCGCGGCCCTCAGGTCGTGCGGGTCGGCCGCGGTAGCGGAGGTGTGACGGGTGTCGAGGTGGATGGGGAGTACTGCTTCGAGACCGGAAGGTTGCTGGTGCTGAAGATCCGGGCCACGGGCCGCGTCGCGGTGAACGTCCCCGGTCCCACCCGCTTCGCCGCCGAGGCGAAGATGCTCTCCGTGATGGACCCGCTGCCGCTGGGCTGGCTCGGTTCCGACCTGGACGGCGAGGTTTGCCGTTGGCCGGTGGGCCCTGATGACTTCAACGCCGAGGACGCGCTGAAGGTCCGCGCCTCCTAGGGGCCGGAAGCGTTTCGAGGACATCTCTCGAGCAAGCCTTCGGCTCGAGCGGCGAACGCGGCCAGACGCTTACCGGCTCTTGAAGGCTCGTTGTCGCCGTCGGGACGACTGCTACGGTGCGACCAGCAGGCACCGGGCGAACACGTCGCTCACCGCCTCCGACTCCCCGAGGAGCACCGCGCGATGAGCACCCCCACCTGGCAGAACCCCGAGGTCCTCGCCGCCGCGGCCGGTCCCCAGGGCCCGCAGGTCCAGGCCGTCTTCCAGAAGGCTGCGGACATCGGCCTCGAGCAGTCGCAGGCGCTGCGCAAGGCCGCCGAGCTCCACCAGAAGTTCGTCACCGACAACACCCCCGTCGAGGTGGACTACGACGCGCTCGGTCAGGCTGCCGTGAAGCTGGCGGTCGGCGCCGCGGCCGCCGCCGGGCGCCAGGACGCCCTGGACCAGATCCTCGGGTCGTGGCGGAGCCTGTCGCAGGCGATCGCCACCGACTTGTTCCTCCTGATGCACCGGCACACCCGCCCCGACTCCGCTCCCCCGTCCGGAGACGCCCTGGAGCGCGCCGCCGAAGCCACCGCCACCAGCTTTCAGATGCCCGTGGCCCACGCCCTGATCGCCCTCGCCGCCCGGGACCTGATCGACGCCGACGGCTTCCCGCAGGACGCCTACGACTTCCTGACCACCCCGTGGAACTGGGCCTTCGGCGCCGCCCACCCCGAGGACGACACCGGGCAGACGGTGGAGGGCTCGTGAGCGAGGACCTGGCCGCCTGGGCGCAGTCCCGCCCGCAGTCGGTGCCCGCGGTGCAGTCGCCGGCCGACGGGCGGATGACGCCGATCGAGCTGAAGGTCGTGCGCGAGGACGTGGAACGGATCGAGGCGTACACCGCCGAGGTCGCAGATCACCTGGCCGCCCACCTGCTCGAGCACACCGGGCCCGACCCGGTCTTCGAGGTCTACGACCGCGACGCCGACATGCCGGCCCTCGATCTGCCGGGCGCACCGTTGCCGCTCACGGCCAGGTGGTGGCGGGCCGTCGCCTACCAAGTCGCCGAGGATGTTCCGGGCCTGCGGATCGTCGAGGCGCCGAAGTCGTCCAGGCAATCGGCGTCGCAGCACCACATGCTTGTGCACGGAAGTGGGGCTGCCGGGGTGCGGTCAGGCTCTCTAAGCTGAAGCTGTCGGTGAGCAGCTCATGAGCGGCCCGACACAGCGCAGGCCACGTCGGGGGGCGTGGCCGCGCAGCACGCAACGCCCCTGTCGGCGCGCGCCGCCCGTGGCGAAGGCGATCAGTCCCCGGACATCAGGAAGCCGCCGGCGGCCAGGAACAGCGCGGCCGAGACGGCGAGCAGCACCGGGTAGCAATGCTCGGCCAGAATGACCTCATGGTGGAAATCGTCGGCGTCGAGCCTCGCGTCGAGCCTGGTGGAGTGCTTTTTGGACTGCCAGTCGGATGGCGACCGCAGAACGCGCTCCCACCGGACCTCGGGCCGCCTCCGGTGCAGATTCCATGTCGGAAATGGCGGCCAAATGGCGAATCGGCCCCAAGTGACGGTGAGCAACTCCGCCAGTCTGGGCGGATTGCCAACGATTCTTCGTGCCCCCAGTCAGACTCGAACTGACACTGAGCGGATTTTAAGTCCGCTGCCTCTGCCGATTGGGCTATGGGGGCCGGTCCCGCACGCGTCACCGGGACGCCGCCCACCCTATCGCCTCGTCCCGCTCCCACCACCAGGACGGGCCGGGGCCGCGGCCGGGAACCGCGCCTGTCGGCCGGGCGCAGGATCCAGTACGCTGGCACGGTGGTCGAGCAGCCGGCCGCGATGTCGTCGCATCCGCAGGAGGCTGCTCCCGTGCACCACCCCGCTCTCCCGTCCCACCGGTTCCTGCCGGGATCCGGACGTCCCCCCGTCCCCGCCCCGTGCGGGTGCACCCCGATGCCGTTCCGGACGACCGCGGTATGAGCGAGGTCGTCGCCCGGCCCACCGGCAGGACCTACCTGGCGCCGGAGGACGCGTTCCCGGCCGACCTGACCGAGCTGTCCCTGGCCGAGCTGCACGTCCTGCACAGCAGGGTCGGCCGGCAGCTCGACCGCGAGTACCTCGGCAGCGCGTCCGGCGCCCACCCGGTCACGCTCGAGCGCCACCAGGAGCTGAGCGTGGAACTGGACGCCCGCGAGATCGCCCACCCCCGGAACACCCACTGACGGACGGGCGGCCTGCCGGCCCCGGGGCAGGCGCCACGGGGGCCGGGCCGGGGGCGTCACGGCCCCGTGGAACAGCTCGACCCCGCCGCGGCACGTGGCCGGGACGGGGTCGAGCGGTGGACGGATCGGATCAGAGGTTGGCCTTGCGCGGGGCGGGGGCCTTGCCGGCGGCGGTCTGGAACCGCGTGCGCGGGTCCCGCTCGTGGCGCAGCGTGGTGGTGTCCCGGCCGAACACGAAGTTCAGGGCCCACTCGGTGAAGACGCGGGCCTTGCGGTCCACGGTGGGGATCGCGTAGCCGTGGTAGAGCCGGTGCATCGCCCACGCGGCGACGCCGGAGAACTCCAGGCCCTTCGCCGGCAGACCGGGGAGGCCCTTGATGCTGGCCACGCCCTTGTAGAGGCCGAGCCCGGCGACCGCGCCGAGGTTCTCGTGGTAGTAGTCCTCGAGCGGCTTGCCTGCGCGGGCGGCCATGATGTTCTTGGCCATCGTGTGCGCCTGGCGCACCGCGTGCTGGGCGTTGGGGACGCAGAACCCGCCGACTCCCCCACCGGTGAGGTCCGGGACGGCGGAGACGTCGCCGGCGGCCCAGGCGCCCTCGAGGGGCCCGTCGTCGCCGGTGATCCGCAGGTCGGCCCCGGCACGGACGCGGCCGCGCTCGTCGAGCGGGAAGTCCGTGCTCTTGACGAGCGGGTTCGCCTGCACCCCGGCGGTCCAGATCAGGGTGTCGGTGCCGAACTCGCCGGCCGGGGACTTGTCCTGCATGTTGACGAGCTTCAGGTGCTTGTCCACCGCGGAGGCGAGCGACGTGTTGAGCAGCACCTCGATGCCGCGGCTGCGCAGGTGCGCCACGACCTTCTCCGCGCGCTCCTCGGAGACCTCGGGCATGATCCGGCCCATGGCCTCGATGAGCACGAAGCGCAGGTCGGAGACCGTGAGCCGCTCGTTGCGCTCGACGGCGCTGCGGGCCATGTCCTCGATCTCGGCGATCGTCTCGGTGCCGGCGTAGCCGCCGCCGACCACCACGAAGGTCAGCGCCCGGCGCTTGGCCTCCTCGTCGGTGGTGAGGGAGGCGACCTCGATGCGCTCGAGCACCCAGTTGCGCACCGCCACGGCCTCCTCGATGGTCTTGAGGCCGATGCCGTTCTCGGCGAGGCCCTCGATCGGGAAGGCGCGGGTCACGGAGCCGCCGGCGATGACGACCTCGTCGTAGGTCAGCTCGAAGGTCTCGCCCTCGTCGATGCCCTTGACGGTCGCGGTGCGGTTCGCGTGGTCGACGCCGAGCACGTGCCCGGTGACGATCTCGCAGTCCTTGAGGTGCTGCCGGTGGGGCACCACCGCGCTGCGGGCGGAGACGTTGCCGCCGGCCACCTCGGGCAGGAAGGGGAGGTACATCATGTACGGGTTGGGATCCACCACGGTCACGACTCCGCCGGAGTCCTTGATCCGCTTCTGCAGTTCCTGCGCCACGGTGAAGCCGACGTAGCCGCCGCCGACGATCAGAAGGCGCGGACGGTCCTTGGCCAGTTGAGTGAAAGACATGCCCCCGAGTCTACTCAGAACGCTGTCGATATCGGTTCTCGTCCGGGGCCTCCGCGCCGTGTTCCGGCGCACGCCTCAGGGACGGCCGCCCGGGCCCCCGTCCGGGTCGGCGGCCACGATGCGGCGGATGTGCACCACGGCACCCGCCGTGAGGCCCAGCACGAGCAGCCCGAACCCGGCGAGCACCACGACGGGCAGCAGCCCGGTCTCGTCGATCGGGGCGACGGGCTCGGGCGGGGCGACCTCCGCCTCGACCTCCTCCGTGACGGGCGCCGAGCTCTCGGCCGGGCCCGCCGTGGGGGTCGCCGCGGCGCTGCGGCGGTGCACCCGCACCCACTGCTCCATGCTGCCGAGGGGACTGCGGTCGACCTCGGGGACGTCCTCCGTGAGCGCGGCCTCGACGTCCAGCACCCCGTACCCGTAGAGCGGGTCCTTGCCCGGCGAGCCGGTGTCCCGGGCGGTGGAGACGATGCGGTTGGCGATCTGGGCGGAGCTCATCTCCGGCCACTTCGCCTTGATCAGCGCGGCGGTGCCGGCCACCACCGGGGCGGACGCGGACGTCCCGGCCCACGAGGCGTAGCGGTCGCCGGGGATGGCGCCCACCATGTCCTCGGACGGGCCGGCCACGGCGATCGAGATCCCCTGCGAGGAGGACTCCCAGCTCGCCTCTCCCGTGCGGCCCACGCCGCCCACCGTCAGCACGCCGGGGATGGTGGCGGGGGCGCCGACCTGGACGAGCCCCGACCCCCGGTTACCCGCGGAGGCGACGACGAGCACGTCCTTCTCCTCGGCGTAGAGGAAGGCCTCGTCCCAGCTCTCGGGCCACGAGGTGGCGTTGGAGCCCACCGACATGTTGATGACGTCCGCCCCGTTGTCCACGGCCCACCGGACGGCGTCCGGGAGCTGCTCGTCGACGCTGCGGACCTCCGGGCTCTCGTCGCCCAGCCAGGTGGACACGGCGAGCACCTCGGCGTCCGGGGCCACGCCCACGATGCCGGCGGGCCGGCCCGGGGCGTCGTCGTCCCGACCGCCCTGGGGCACGTGGCCGCGGCCCGCGGCCACGGACGCCACGAGGGTCCCGTGCTCGGGCTCGGTGCCGAGACCCTCCTGGCCGTCGGCGGAGCCGCCGCCCGAGACGTCGGTGCCGGCCACCACGGCGCCCTCCAGGTCCTGGTGCGAGCCGTCCACCCCGGTGTCGATGACGGCGATGCGCACGCCCTCCCCCGTGGACTCCGCCCAGGCCTCCCGCACGCCGTACTCGTCCAGCCAGTACTGCATCGGTCGGATCCCGTCCTCGGCGATGCGGGAGGTGTCCGGGGCGGGGGTGGCGCCGTCACCGGGTGGGGGTGCCACGCTGACGGGGTCCTCGAGCGGGATGCTGGGGGCGGGGCCGGGCTCCGGGGGCCGGGCCTGCGCCGGCCCCGCCCCGGGCAGGACCAGCGCGCCGGCGCCGACCACGGCCGAGGCCGCCCCCACCGCGCCCCACCGGGTGAGGGCGCGGTGGCGCGGGGGGCGGGGGCGGGGTGCGCTGGAAGACATGTGTCCTTCCGGGTCGGGGGGTCCGGGCGGGTCAGCCGACCTGGGACAGGGCGATCCCGTCCAAAATATCGTGCTCGCTCGCGATCGCCGAGTCCACCCGCCCACCGGTGGCGGCGCCCACCCGCTCGACGATCCGCCGCCACACGAGGGCGCCGCCGCCGATGACGTCGACACGGCCCTCATGCATGTAGGGCAGCGCGGCGCGCTCCGCGCGGGTCATGGCCGTGAGCTCCCGGCACGCCTGCGCGATCCGCTCGGCGGGCAGCTCGGTGCCGTCGATGGCCGCGGGGTCGTAGGCGGACAGCCCGAGGGCGTGCGCCGTGACGGTCGTGATGGTGCCCGCGACGCCCACGAGGTGGGTGGCCTCCGCGAGGGGCACGGTCTGCAGGACCACGTCCACGGCGTGGTCGACGTCGCGCAGCACGGCCTCCTGCTGGGCGGCGGTGGGCGGGTTGGAGCCGAGGTGGCGCTCGGTCAGGCGGACGCAGCCGATGTCCACGCTGCGCTCCGCGCGCACCCCCTGGGCGTTGCCCAGCACGAACTCGGTCGACCCGCCGCCGAGGTCGATCACCAGGACCCGGTCCTCCGGATCCGCGCCGCCCACGGCGGCCGCGGCGCCGCGGAAGGACAGCTCGGCCTCCTCGTCGCCGCTGATGACTTCGGGGGTCACGCCGAGGCGCTCGCGGATCCCGGCGAGGAAGACGTCCCGGTTGCCGGCGTCGCGGGTGGCGCTCGTGGCCACGAAGCGCAGCTGCTCCACCCCGTGCTCCGCCAGCAGCCGGGCGTACTCGTCCGTGGCCGCGAACGTGCGCTCGAGCGCCGCCTCTGCCAGCCACCCGGTGGCGTCCACGCCCTGGCCGAGCCGGACCACGCGCATCTCGCGCACCACGTCGTCGAGCACCGTGCGGCCCTGCTCCTCCCGGGTGTCGGCGATGAGCAGTCGGATGGAGTTCGTGCCGCAGTCGATGGCGCCTGTGCGCATGGGGAGTCCTCGGGGGTGTCGGGGGCGGGTGGGTCTCAGGCCTCGCGCCAGGCGGGGTCGCAGTGGCAGGCGTCGGGGGTCCACCACTCGGCGATGGCGGTGAGGGTCTCGTCGCCGAGCGGGTTCACGCCGGGCCCGGCCGCGAGCGCGTGGCCGGCGAGCACGTGCAGGCACTTGACCCGCACGGGCATGCCGCCGGCGGAGATGCCCTCGATCTCGGGCACGGGTCCGGTGCCGGCCGCGGCACCGATCCGGGCGCGCTCGGCGAGGTAATCCTCGTGCGCGGCCCGGTGGGCTGCGGCCAGCGCCTCGTCCTCGGCGATGCGGTCCGTCATCGTGTACATCAGGCCGGCGGCCTCGAGCCGGGACACCGCCGCGGTGATCACGGGGTGGGCCAGGTAGAACACCGTGGGGAACGGGGTGCCGTTGGCCAGCCGCGGCGCGGTGGCCGCCACGAGCGGGTTCCCGCACGTGCACCGGGCCGGGATCTCGACGACGTCGCGCACAGGACGCCCGAGCTGCCGGGAGAGCACCTGGAGGTCCAGGGCCGTGGGCTCGACCGTCGCGGCCGTCACGCCGAGTCCCCGGGGTGCGGGGGCCGGCCGGTCGCCGGGCTCGTGTCCGTGCTGGGGGTTCACGCCGTTCCTCACTCCGCGGCGCTGCCGCGGCTGTCCGTCGCCGCGTCCTGCGGCGCGCCGGCCCCGTCCGCCGGGGCGGCCGGGACGCTCTGCTCTGTCTGCTCTGCCTGCTCGGTGGTGCCGGGGTCCTGGCCCGCGCCGGGCTCGTCCGTGCTGCCCGGCTGTCCGGGGGCCGCGGGCTCGTCGGTGCCGCCCGGCTCGGCGGCGGTGCCCGCGTCCTCGGCGGTGTCCGCGTCCTCGCTGCCGGCCGGTTCCCCGCCGGCGTCCGTGTCCCCGGCGGCTCCCGTGCCCGCCGCGGGACGGGCGTCCTCGTAGGCGGAGGCCACCACGGACTGCCAGAGGGCGTCCACCCAGGCGGGCTTCTCGGCCTCGACCTGCGCCGCCGAGGAGTCCACCACGGCGCCGTCCATCTCCTCGGCGCCCACCACGAGGTAGGACCGCTCCCCCGGCATCACGTAGAGGAGCCGGTCCCGGGCCTGCTGCTTGACGTAGGTCTCGTCCGACCACTGGTCCACCTGGTCCTCCAGGGAGGCCTGCTGGGCCTCCATGGCGGCGATGGCGCGCTCGAGCTGGGCGATCTCCGCCCGCTGCTCGAGGAAGATCTTGGTGGTCGGCGCCGCCAGGAACACGATGAGCACGGCCACGAGGGTGAGGATCAGGAACCGCCCGCTGAAGGTGCGGGCGGGGACCGGCGACCCCACGGCGCTGGACCCGCCACCCGGCCCGTGGCCCGGGCCGCCGCCCGTCCCGCCGTCGCGCCCGCGGGTGCCCGGCGCGGCGTCGCGCCCGCCGAGCAGGCGGGTGGTGCGCGGGCGGGGAGCGGGCATGGCGACCTCACGGGGGAAGGGCGGGGACGGGGACCAGTGTAGCGCTCACGGGGGGAGCGGCCGCCGGGAACGGCCGCTCCCCCCGCACGACGACGGACCGGCGGGGCCGGTCAGCCGCCGGTGGTCACTTCGCGGTGTAGCGCGGGAACGCGGAGGCCCCCGCGTAGCGCGCGGCGTCCCCGAGCTCCTCCTCGATGCGCAGCAGCTGGTTGTACTTGGCCACGCGCTCGGAGCGGGCCGGCGCCCCGGTCTTGATCTGCCCGGCGTTGGTGGCCACCGCGATGTCCGCGATCGTGGTGTCCTCGGTCTCGCCCGAGCGGTGGGAGATCATGCAGTGGAACATGTGCCGCTGGGCCAGGGAGATGGCGTCGAAGGTCTCCGTGAGGGAGCCGATCTGGTTGACCTTCACCAGCAGGGCGTTGCCGGCGCCCTCGTCGATGCCGCGGGCCAGCCGCTCCGGGTTGGTGACGAACAGGTCGTCGCCCACGATCTGGACCTGGGTGCCCACGGACGCGGTGAGGGCCTGCCAGCCCGCCCAGTCGTCCTCGTCCAGCGGGTCCTCGATGGACACGATCGGGTAGTCGCGCACGAGCTCCTCGTAGTAGGAGGTCATCTCCGCGGCGCTGAGCTGCTTGCCCTCGAAGCTGTACTTGCCGTTCTCGAAGAACTCGGAGGAGGCCACGTCCAGGGCGAGCGCCACGTCGGTGCCCACGGTGTACCCGGCCTTCTCGATCGCCTCGGAGATGAGGTCGAGGGCGGCACGGTTGGACTCGAGGTTCGGGGCGAAGCCGCCCTCGTCGCCCAGCCCGGTGGCCAGGCCGCGCTCCTTGAGCACGCCCTTGAGGGAGTGGTAGACCTCCACGCCGGTGCGCAGGGCCTCGGAGAACGTCGCGGCGCCGATCGGGGCGATCATGAACTCCTGGATGTCCACGTTCGAGTCGGCGTGGGAGCCGCCGTTGAGGATGTTCATCATGGGCACCGGGAGGACGTGGGCGTTGGGCCCGCCCAGGTACTTGTAGAGCTCGAGGTCGGAGGCGTTGGCGGCGGCGCGGGCCACGGCCAGGGAGACGCCCAGGATGGCGTTGGCGCCGAGGCTGCCCTTGTTGTCCGTGCCGTCGAGGTCGAGCATGGTGCGGTCGACCAGCCGCTGGTCGGTCGCGTCGAGACCGATCACGGCCTCGGCGATCTCCTCGTCGACGGCCTTCACGGCGTCGAGGACGCCCTTGCCGAGGTAGACCTTCTTATCGCCGTCACGGCGCTCGACGGCCTCGAAGGCACCGGTGGAGGCGCCCGAGGGCACCGCCGCCCGGCCGTAGCTGCCGTCCTCCAGCAGCACCTCGACCTCCACGGTCGGGTTGCCGCGGGAGTCGAGGATCTGGCGGGCGTGCACTGCGGTGATCATGGCCATGGGTTGCTCCTGACGTTGGTGCTGAGCTTGTCGCTGACGTGGGTGGAACGTGTGTGGTGGGGCGGTCGGGGCCCCCGTGCGGGGCACCGGCCGAGGGTCCGCACCGGCGGGGCCGGGCGCCCCCGGCGGCTCCAGCCTAGCGACTCGGCGCCGGTGGCGGCCGCGGGGGCGGCCCGTGACGGGATCAGTCCCCGTTCCGGGCGGCGGCGTACGCGCGGGCGGCCCCGCGCAGGGCCCGCTCGGCGTCCAGCCCGCGGGCGGAGGCGGAGCGCACGAGCGCGAACAGCGCCTCGCCCAGCTCCTCCTCGGTGCGCGGGCCGCCGGGCTCCTCCGCGGCGGGGACCGCGGGCTCGAGGTCGTGCTTGCGGGCCCGCGCGAGGGTCTTCTCCGCGAGGGCCAGGGCCGGCAGGTGCGGCGGGATGCCGTCGAAGGGCCCGGTCCGCTCGGGCTTCTCGGCCCGCTTGAGGTCCTCCCAGCGGGAGTGCAGCTGCTCGAGGGTCTGCTCCCCCGCGACGTCCCCGGTGGCGCCGGCGCCGAAGACGTGGGGGTGGCGGCGGACCAGCTTGGCGGTGATGGCCTCGAGCACGTCGGCCACGTCGAAGCCGCCCTCGGCGCGCGGGCGCTCCTGGGCGACCCGGGAGTGGAAGACCACCTGCAGCAGGACGTCCCCGAGCTCCTCGACGAGCAGCCCGGCGTGGGCCGCCGGCCCGCCCTCGGCCTCCACGGCCTCGACGACCTCGTAGGCCTCCTCCACGAGGTAGCGCACGAGGGACTCGTGGGTCTGCTGCCCGTCCCACGCGCACCCGCCCGGGGAACGCAGCCGGTCCATGACCGCCACGAGCTCCGCGAAGCGCTGCCCGGTCCGCTCCGGGACGCCGAGCCCCGCCGCGACGTCGTCGGTGCCGTGCCCCTGGCTCATGCGTGCATCCCCTCGAAGCCGTCGGTGATCATCCCGTCCAGGGCGGTGCGGTCCTCGAGCGGGAGGAAGGCGGCGGCCGCGGCGTTGCGCTGCAGCCGCTCCAGGTCCTCGAGCCCGTAGCCGAAGTGCTTCACGAGCAGGGCCAGCTCGTCCGTGACCGTGGTCCCGCTCATCAGCCGGTTGTCCGGGGAGATGGTCACCGTGAAGCCGGTCCGGTAGAGCATGTCCACCGGGTGCCGCTCGGGACCGCCGCCGAACGCCGCCACGGCCCCGGTCTGGAGATTGGACGTGGGGCACACCTCGAGGGCGATGCCCCGGTCCCGGACCCACTCGGCCGTGCGCCCGAGGTCGACGACGGCGACGTCCTCCAGGTAGTCGATGTCGATGTCCTCCGCGATGCGCACCCCGTGGCCCAGGCGCAGGGCGCGGCCCGTGGCCAGCGCGTCCCGGATCGACTCGATGCCGGCGGCCTCCCCGGCGTGGAGGGTGACGGGCACCAGCTCGTCCGCGAGCAGCTCGAGGGCGGCCCGGTGGCGGGCGGGCGGGTAGCCGTCCTCGGGTCCCGCGAGGTCGAAGGCCACCACGCCGCGGTCCCGGTTGTCCACCACGAGGCGGGCGACCTCGAGGGAGCGCTCGGCGTGGCGCATGGCGCAGAGGATCTGGGTGACGGACACGATGTGGCCCGCGTCCTCCGCGGCCAGCACTCCCTCCGAGAGCCCGAGCCGGACGGCCTCGACGGCCTCCGCCATCGACAGGCCGCCGGCGGTGTGCTGCTCCGGGGCCCAGCGCACCTCGGCGTGGACCACCCCGTCCGCCACCAGGTCCTCGACGTACTCCCGGGCGCAGCGCACGAGCGCCTCGGGGGTCTGCATCACGGCGACCGTGTGCTCGAAGGTCGCCAGGTAGCGCAGCAACGAGCCGGAGTCGGCGCTCTCCCGCACCCACCGGCCCAGCGCCTCCGGGTCTTCGGCCGGCAGCCGGTGCCCGGCGGCGGCGGCCAGCTCGACCACCGTGGCCGGGCGCAGGGCGCCGTCGAGGTGGTCGTGCAGGCACACCTTGGGCAGGTCGCGCAGGACCCGGTCCGGCACGCGGCCCGGGTGCCGTTCGGCGGAGGTCAGCATCACGGTCGGGACGGCCCCTGTCTCGGTCGGTCTCAGTAGTTCCAGTCCTGCAGAGCCTCGTTCATGTGCTGCGGGATGTGCGCCCCGGTGCGGGGGTACATGCGCAGCTCCTCGAGGTAGTTCTGCGCGGGCAGCCGGTCCTCGTAGCGCACGAAGGCCTCCTCGTCCGCGTAGTCGAAGGACACCTCCGGGGGGATGCCCGGGCGGAAGCGGAACATCATCGCCAGCGGGGCCCCGTTGCCCTCCACGTAGGACTCGTCCTTCAACTCCTGCACGTGCAGCAGCTCCTCGGGGACGAGGTCGAAAGTGCGGCGCTGGTCCCAGAAGCCGTTCTTCCGCACGTGGGTCAGGGCGTCGTAGTAGGTGCCCAGGGCCCGCACCCGCACGAGCACGGTGGAGACGTCCATCGCCGTGCCGTCCTCGCCGAACAGGCGCCGCTGGGCGTCCGCGAGCCGGCGCAGGACGTCGACCTCCTTGAGCACGAGGTTGCCCTCGGCCAGCTTGTCCTGGGAGGGCCGGTCCTGGACCCCCGCCGGGGCCCGGTAGGACGGGGAGACGTCGGTGGAGACCGCGGTCTCCGGGGCGGAGGAGTCGTGGTCGTCCCCGGCGGCGGTGCCGGCGGCGGCCGCGGCGGCCGTCGCGGCCGCCGCCCCGGTGGGCGCGGCCGGCTCGACGTCCTCGTGCCACTCCTCGTGGTCGACGTGGTCGGGGACCTCGTGCTGGGCGGCGCCGTGGTCGGGGACGTCGTGGGCGGTGGCCTCCCGGTCGGCGGTGCGGTGCTCGTCCTGCTCCCGGTCGGCCGCGGGGGCCTCCGTGGCGGGAGCGGCCCCGGGAACGGGCTCCGCCCCGGTGGTCGGCTCGGTGATCGGCTCGGCGGCCGGCTCAGCGCTCCGCGCGGAGACCGGGACGCCGGTCGGCTCGGAGACGGAGCCACGGGCGGCGCCGGCCGCGGAGGACCCGGCCCCACCGGCAGCGGCGGCCGCCGCGGCGGCGGGGACTCCCCCGGCCGAGTGCTCCGCGGCCGGGCCCGTCGGCTCGGACGCGGCGCCGGTCCCGGCCGCGTGGCGCTCGTCGTCGGGCCGCTCCCCGGTGGGGCGCTCACCGGCGGGCCGGTCCTCGGCGGAGCTCGTCTCCGCAGTGGACCGCGTGCCCGCGGCAGCGGCGCCCGGCGTGGGCCGCCCCGACTGCCAGGTGCGGACGTCCTCGCTGCCGTCGGCGAAGCCGTAGGTCGTCACCACGGGGCGGACCCCGTCCTGCTCCGGGCCCACCTCGATGCGGGCGTTCTGCCAGGCGCCGCGGGGCGAGGACATGGCCTCGCTGTAGAGGTCGGCCACGGGGTCGAAGAGCGGTGAGTCCTGGTCCACGGTGCCGGACTCCACGGACGGGTCGGCGTCCCCCACGGACTGCTGGGTCTGGTGGGTCATGGTGTTGCCGCGCTGGACGAGCGTGAGCACGGCGCGGTCGGCCCCCCGGGACGTCAGCCGGTCCACGAGGAAGGGCAGCGGTCCGCGGTCCGGCAGCGGCCGGACTTCCTCCGGGCCGTGCTCCTCGTGACCGTGCCCGTCCGGACCCCGGGAACCGGTGCCCCGGTCGCCGTCCCGGCCCGTTTCCCGGGTCCCGGTGTCGGGGCCGGCGGTCGGACCGGCTGGCTGCTCGGGCCGTCCGGTCTCGTGGCGCGGTGTGCTGTCCTCGGTGTTCTTCCGGAAAATGCCTCGCAGACCCAACTGGACCCACCCTTCCGAGCGTGTGCGCACGCCCTCGGTTCTCGTTTCGCGCTGGTTCTCTCCGCAGTATAGGCGGGCCCGGCATCCGGCCCCGGCGCTTCAGCGGCCGGCGATCACCGCACGGTCTCCAGGACCACGGCGCGGTCCGGCCGGGACGCCGGCGCCTCCGGGGCGATCACGGCGGCGCCCTCGAGGGCCTCCCGGGCCCGTGCGAAGCGCTCGGGGGTGTCGGTGAGCAGGGTCAGCAGCGGCTGCCCGGCCCGGACGGCGTCCCCGGGCTTGGCGTGCAGCAGCACGCCGGCGCCGGCCTGGACGGGGTCCTCGCGCCGGGCGCGGCCCGCCCCGAGGCGCCAGGAGGCCACCCCCACCCGGTGGGCGTCGAGCTCGGCGAGCACGCCGTCGGCCTCGGCCACCACGGTTTCGGACTCCCGGGCCCGCGGCAGCGGGGCGTCGGGGTCGCCGCCCTGGGCGGCCACCATGGCCCGCCACACGTCCATGGCCCGGCCGTCCCGCAGCGCCTCCGCCGGGTCGGCGTCCGGGACCCCGGACGCGGCGAGCATCTCCGCGGCGAGCGCCACGGTGAGCTCCACGACGTCGGCCGGGCCGCCGCCGGCGAGCACCTCGACGGACTCCTGGACCTCCACGGCGTTGCCGACCGCCAGGCCGAGGGGCGTGGACATGTCGGTGAGCAGGGCGGTGGTCGTGACCCCGGCGCCGGTGCCGAGGTCGACCATCGTGCGGGCCAGCTCGCGGGCGGAGGCCAGGTCCTTCATGAACGCCCCGGAGCCCACCTTGACGTCGAGCACGAGGGACTGGGTGCCCTCGGCGATCTTCTTGGACATGATGGAGGACGCGATGAGCGGGATCGACTCGACCGTCCCGGTGACGTCCCGCAGCGCGTAGAGCTTCTTGTCCGCGGGCGCCAGGCCGGAGCCCGCGGCGCAGATCACCGCGCCCACGTCCCGCAGCTGGGCCAGCATCTCCTCGTTGGACAGGGCCGCCCGCCAGCCGGGGATGGACTCGAGCTTGTCCAGGGTGCCGCCGGTGTGGCCGAGGCCGCGCCCGGACAGCTGCGGGACGGCCACGCCGTACACGGCCACGAGCGGGGCCAGCGGCAGCGTGATCTTGTCCCCCACCCCGCCGGTCGAGTGCTTGTCCGCGGTGGCCGAGCGCGCCCCGGAGCGCACGAGCGCGGAGAAGTCCATCCGCTCGCCCGAGGCGATCATCGCCCGCGTCCAGGCCGCGATCTCGTCCCGGTCCATGCCCCGCAGGAAGATCGCCATGGCCAGGGCGCTCATCTGCTCCTCGGCCACGACACCGCGGGTGTAGGCGTCCAGGACCCACGCGATCTGCCCGGGCGAGAGGGCACCGCCGTCGCGCTTGGTCCGGATGACGTCCACGGCGTCGAACTGCTCGGTCATGTGGGGTCCTTTCGGGGACTAGAGGTTCTCGGGGCCGAAGGCGTCGGGCAGCACCTCGGCCATGGTGCGCACCCCGGAGACGGTGAGCAGCCGCAGGCCGGGCGCGCGGTGCTCGTGCAGCAGCTGCCGGCACCGTCCGCAGGGCATGAGGACGTCGCCGTTCCCGTCCACGCACACGAACGCGACGAGCCGCCCGCCGCCGGACATGTGCAGCGCGGACACCAGGGCGCACTCGGCGCACAGGGTCAGGCCGTAGGAGGCGTTCTCCACGTTGCACCCGGAGACCACCCGCCCGTCCTCGGTGAGGGCTGCCGCGCCCACGGGGAAGCGCGAGTACGGGACGTAGGCGTGCTCGCGGGCGGCCACGGCCGCCTCCCGCAGTCGGTCCCAGTCGATCCGGGGCCCGTCGTCGGTCGCCTCGCCGCCGGGGCGCAGGGGCTCGTTCACGGGGCGCTCACTCCTTGGTGTAGGGCTTGCCGATGGCCGCGGGACCGCGGGAGACCCCCACGAGCCCGGCCACGGCCAGGATCGTGACGACGTACGGGAGCATGGCCAGGAACTGGCTGGGCACGGGCGTGCCCAGGAAGGACAGGATCGACTGCAGGTTGGACGCGAAGCCGAACAGCAGGGACGCGAGCAGTGCCCCGACCGGGTTCCAGCGGCCGAAGATCAGGGCGGCCAGCGCGATGTAGCCGGCGCCGGAGGTCATGTCCCGGGTGAACGCGGAGACGGAGACCAGCGTGTAGAAGGCGCCGCCGAGACCGGCGACCATCCCGCCGAGCAGCACGTTGCGGAAGCGCAGGGCGTTGACCTTCACGCCCAGGGTGTCCGCGGCCTTGGGGTGCTCCCCCACGGACCGGGTGCGCAGCCCCCAGCGCGTCCGGTAGAGCGCGAACCACACGAGCGCCACCGCGGCGTACATCAGGTAGCCGATCACGGACTGGTCGAAGACGATCGGCCCGATCAGGGGGATCTCCGAGAGCACGGGCACGGCGAAGCGCGGCAGCCGCGGCGGGGAGTTGAACACGCCCGGGTCCGACTCCAGCACCGTGGCGAAGAGGAAGCCGGTCAGCCCGGACACGAGCACGTTGAGCACCACGCCCACGATCACCTGGTTGACCCGGTAGGTGATCGAGAAGACCGCCAGGACGAGCGAGACGAGCCCGGCCCCCAGCACGGCGGCGAGCAGCCCCACCCAGGCGCTGCCGGAGAGGGAGCCGGCCACGGCCGCGGAGAACGCGCCGAACAGCAGCTGGCCCTCGATCGCGATGTTGATCACGCCGGAGCGCTCGCACAGCAGGCCGCCCAGGGAGCCGAAGATCAGCGGGATGGCCAGGGCCACGGACCCGGCCAGCAGCCCGGACAGGGACACGTCCGGGCTGCGCGCGCTGCCCACGACCCACACGAGGAAGCCGCTGACGAAGAAGAAGCCGAACACGAGCACCGCCCACCGGGGCAGGTGCGCCCCGGCCCGGGCGCGCAGGACCGCGAGGACCGTCAGCCCGGCGAGCACGGCCACGGTGACCCAGCCCCACAGCACGCCGTGCACCACGAGGTCCGGCACGCGGAAGAGGTCGCCGGCCTCCGAGACGCGGAAGCTCACCGTGTTGTCCGGGGCGTTGAGCCCGAACAGCAGCAGGGCCACGAGGCTCAGGAGGCCGAGGACCACCGGGGTGCGCCAGCTGGTGACGCCCACGACCTCGTTGGCCGCGGTCGTGGACAGCTCCGCCTCGGCCGGCGGGGGCAGGGTCGTCGCGGCGGTGCCGCCGGACGGACCGCCGGCCGGGCCGCCGGAGTCCCAGGGCGCCTGCTCGGGGCGCGGTTCCGGATGCTGCGAGCTCATGCCCGGCCTCCCTCGGTGGCGGTCGCGGTGGCGGTCGCGGTGGCGGCCGTGGTGGTGGCGCTCCCGCCGCGGCGGGAGCGGACCCGGTCCTGCCCGGTCCGCACCAGCGGCGGCAGGGCGATGAACAGGACGATCAGGGACTGCACGACCAGGACGATGTCGATGTTCGTGCCGGTCATCGACTGCATGGTGACGCCGCCGGCGCGGAACCCGCCGTAGAGCAGGCCCGCGAAGAACGTGCCCCACGGCTTCGACCGGCCCAGCAGGGCCACCGTGATCGCGTCGAAGCCGAAGGACGCGGCGACGCCCGCGGTCAGCGCGCGCTCGGTGCCGGAGATCTGGGCCACGCCCGCGAGTCCCGCGAGGGCGCCCGCGAGGACCATGACGACGACGAAGCCGCGCGTGACCGAGATGCCGGCGGTCCGGGCCGCGCGCGGGTTGGCGCCCACGGCCCGCAGCTCGAAGCCGATCGTGGAGCGCTTGAGCAGCCAGGCGACGAACACCGTGGCGAGGACCGCGAGCACGAACCCCCAGTGCAGCCGGAACTGCTCGCCCAGCAGCTTGGGGAACATCGCGGTGTCCGCGACCTGGGGGCTGACGGGGTTCGAGGAGCCCGGGCGCAGGAACGCCGGGCGGGTGAGCAGCCAGGCGACGAGGTTGAGCGCGATGTAGTTGAGCATGATCGTCAGGATCACCTCGTGGGCGCCGGTGCGGGCCTTGAGCACGCCCACGACCGCCCCCCACAGCGCGCCGCCGAGGGCCCCGGCGAGGATCACGGCGAGCAGGTGCACGCCCACCGGCAGCTGCCAGGAAAAGCCGACCCAGGCGGCCAGCGCCGCGCCGATCAGCAGCTGCCCCTGGGCGCCGATGTTGAACAGCCCGGCCTGGAAGGCCACGGCCACCCCGAGCCCCGCCAGGATCAGCGGCGTGGCCACGGTGAGGGTCTCCGCGAGCGGGTAGACCCGCTGCGCGAACGTGCTGCCGTTCGGGTTGTAGACGGCGCCGTAGAACATCGCCTCGTAGGCGGAGGACGCGGCGGCCCACATGGCCGCGACCGTGTCCCCGGGGCGGGCGAAGAGGTAGCTCGCGGCGTCGGCCACCCGGTCGTCGGTCAGGGCGATGAGGAGCCCGCCCAGGAGCAGGGCGGCGACGATCGCGAGCACGGACTGCACCGCGGAGCCGGTCCAGTCCCGCCGGGAGCTCCCGGGGGCGACGGCTGTGGGCGGCGGCGCCTTCTGCTGGTCGGCGGCCGCGGGGGCCGCTCCGGTGGCACTCATGCCTGCTCCTTCGGGTGCTGCGCCGTGGCCTGCGGGGCGCCGGCCTGCGGGGCATCGGTCGGTGGGGCGCCGGTCTGCGGGGGGACGGCCGGCTGCGCCCCGGTCCGCCGCGCGCCGTCGGGCCGGACGCCGGCCGCGCCGAGCTCCTCGGCGGTGGCCCCTGCCATCATCTGGCCCAGGACGTCGCGCGGGGTGTCGGGGCCCACGATCCCCATGATCCGGCCGTGGAAGAACACGGCGATCCGGTCCGCGAGCGCGTACACCTCGTCGAGCTCGGTCGAGACGATGAGCACGGCCACGCCCTTGTCCCGCTCGGCGACGATCTGCTCGTGGATGAACTCGATGGACCCCACGTCCACCCCGCGGGTGGGCTGGGAGGCGAGGAAGAGCTCGAGGGGCCGGGAGAGCTCCCGGGCGATGACGACCTTCTGCTGGTTGCCGCCGGAGAGGGTCTGCACGGGGGCGTCCACGGAGGGGGTGCGGACGTCGAACTGCTCGACGGCGCGGCGGGCGTTGGCCTGGACCTCGCCCAGCCGCAGGGACGGGCCGCGGGAGAAGCGGTCGTCGCCGTAGAGGTCCAGCACGAGGTTCTCGGCGACGGTGAACGGGCCCACGAGCCCGTCCGTGGAGCGGTCCTCCGGGACGAAGCCCACGCCGGCGTCGAGGACCTGGCGCACGGACTTCCCGAGCAGCTCCGTGCCGCCCAGCCGGATCGAGCCGGTGGCCCGCTCCCGCAGGCCGAGGATCGCCTCGGCCAGCTCCGTCTGGCCGTTGCCCTGCACGCCGGCCACCGCGAGGATCTCCCCGCGGGCCACGTCGAACCCGACGTCGTCGAGCAGCTTCACGCCGTTGTCCGCGACCACGGTGAGCCCGGAGACCTCCAGGGCCCGCTCCCCCGGCTCGGCCTCGCCCTTGGCGACGGTCAGGGACACGTCCCGGCCCACCATGAGGGCCGCGAGCTCGGAGGTCGAGGCCTCCGGGGACGTCTGGCCCACCACCCGGCCCCGGCGGATCACCGTGATGACGTCGGAGATCGCCTTGACCTCCCGCAGCTTGTGGGAGATGAACAGGATCGACTTCCCGGACCCGCGCAGCTGGCGCATGATCTCGAGCAGCTCGTCGGTCTCCCGGGGCGTGAGCACCGCGGTGGGCTCGTCCAGGATGAGCACCTGCGCCTCCCGCACGAGGGCCTTGATGATCTCGACCCGCTGCTGCACGCCCACGGGCAGGTCCTCGACCACGGCGTCCGGGTCCACGTGGAAGCCGTAGCGCTGGGAGATCTCCCGGATCCGGCGGCGGGTGGTCTCGAGGTCGAGGGTGCCGCCGCGGGTGCTCTCCGCGCCGAGGGCCACGTTCTCCGCGACGGTGAACACCGGCACCAGCATGAAGTGCTGGTGCACCATGCCGATCCCGGCGGCCATGGCGTCCCCGGGGCCCCGGAAGGACACCTCGGCGCCGTCCACCAGGATGCGCCCCCCGCTCGGCCGGTACAGGCCGTAGAGGACGTTCATCAGGGTGGACTTGCCCGCCCCGTTCTCGCCGAGGAGGCAGTGGATCTGCCCGGGCTCCACGACGAGGTCGACGTCCTCGTTGGCCGCGAAGGAGCCGAACCGCTTGGTGATGGACTGCAGTTCCAGCTTCATGGTGGGGTGGTCCTCCTCCTGGGCCGTCCGCCGGCCCGGGGCGGGCACGCCACCGCCGCCAGCTGCGGCCGGGGCCCTCGCTGGCGGCGGTGGGTGCGGTGGTCGGTGTCGTCCGGGATCAGGCCTGCGGCGAGTTCTCGGACTCGACGGTGACCGTGCCGTCGATGATGTCCTGGCGCAGCTGCTCGACCTCGGCGGCGAGCTCCTCGCCCACGGCCTCCTCCTGGTCGTGGAACGGGGCGATGCCCACGCCGTCGTTCTCGAGGGTGCCGACGTAGGGCTCGTTGCTGAACTCGCCCTCGGCGGCCGACTCGACGACGTCCTGCACGGAGGTGCTCATCTGCTTGAGCACCGAGGTGAGCTGGTACTCCTGGCCCTGGTCGAGGGTCTCGTAGCCGTCGGCGTCGACCCACACGAAGCGGACCTCGTCGCCGCCCCCGCCGTTGGCCTCGACCACGGCGTCGAGGGTGCCGAGGGCGGCCTGCCCGGCCACGGGCAGCACGATGTCCGCGCCCTCGTTGATGAAGTTCTGCGTGGTGGTCTTCGCCGCGGAGGTGTCGGTGAAGCTGTTGACGAAGGTGCCGTCCTGGGAGTCCTTGTCCCAGCCCAGGAGCCGGACGTCCTCGCCCTTGGTCTCGTTGTAGTGGTCGATGCCGTCGGCGAAGCCGTCCATGAACACCGTCACGGTGGGGATGTCCATGCCGCCGTAGGTCGCCACGGTCCCGCTCTGGGTGCTGCCCGCCGCCACGTAGCCGGCGAGGAACGCGGCCTCGGCCGTGTTGTAGACGAGCGGCTTGACGTTGTCGAGCTCGATCGAGGCGTCGTCGACGATCGCGAAGTTGGACTCGGGGTTGGCCTCGGCCACGGCCCGGGTGGCGTCGGCGAGGAGGAAGCCCACGGACAGCGTGAGGTCGCACCCGGACTGCACCATGGACGTCAGGTTGGGCTCGAAGTCGGTCTCGGCCTGGGACTCGGCCTGGTTGACCTCGATGCCCATGGACTCCTCGACGGCCTGCAGGCCCTCGTAGGAGTTCTGGTTGAAGGAGCGGTCCTGGAACCCGCCGGAGTCGGAGACGATGCAGCCGGTGAAGTCGGTGGCCTGCTCCTGCGCCTCGCCGCCCTCCTCGGGGGCCGCGCCGCAGCCGGCGAGCACGAGGGCGGAGGCGCCGAGCAGCGCGGCGGCGGAGAGCGGGCGGGTTCCTCGGGACGTCCGGGGCGGGAAGGTCATGGTTCCTCCAGGAGACGGGCGCGGCCGGGCGGTGATCCCGGTCACGCGGCAAGCGCGACGTGGTGCCACTCTACCCACGGGTAGTGGCGGGGCGCCGGAGGCCCGCGTTAATTCGTGGTGACGTCCGGCCGTGTCTGCCGGGAGTGCAGCCGGATGGCGCGCAGGGCCGTGTTGGTCATGACCTGGATGCCGCAGCCGATCGCGGCCTCGTCCGCCACGTAGTCCGACTGGTGCAGGTCGTAGGTGTGCCCGCCCCGCGTGCGCGTGCCCAGCCGCATCATCGCCCCGGGCACCTCCTGGAGGAACCACGCGAAGTCCTCCCCGCCCATCGACTGGTGCACCAGCACCACCGCGTCCTCGCCGAGCTCGGCGCGGGCGGCGTTCTCGATGAGGGTGGTCTCCACCTCCCCGTTGACCACGGGAGGGACGCCGCGGATGTGCTCCAGCTCCACGTCCACCCCGTAGGGCGCGGCCACCTGGTGCACGACCTCGTCGAGCAGCGTGCCCGCCCGGTGCCAGGCGTCGGCGTCGAGGCAGCGCATCGTCCCGGACATGAACCCGGTGGCGGGGATGGCGTTGGGCGCCACGCCGGCGTGCATCTGGCCCCACACCACGGCCACGCCGGAGCGCACGTCGATCCGCCGGGAGAGCACGGCCGGGACGTTGACGGCGATCTGGGCCATCGCGTAGACGAGGTCCTGCGTGAGGTGGGGGCGGGAGGTGTGCCCGCCGCGGCCGGTGAACTCGATGCGCACGGTGTCGGAGGCGGACGTGATCGCGCCGATCCGGGTGCCGACCTGGCCGACGTCGACCTTGGGCTCGCAGTGCAGGGCGAACATCCGGGGCACGCCCTCGAGGACGCCCTGGCGCAGCACGGTGAGGGCGCCGCCGGGCAGCTGCTCCTCGGCGGGCTGGAAGACGATCCGCACGGTCCCGGCGATGTGTGCGGTCCGGTGCAGGTCCGCGAGCACCTTCGCCACGCCCACCATCACCGTGGCGTGGATGTCGTGCCCGCAGGAGTGCGCCACGCCGTCGTTGACGGAGGAGTACTCGAGGCCCGTGCCCTCCTGGATCGGCAGCGCGTCGATGTCCGCCCGCAGGCCCACGCCGATCGGGCCGTGCCCGATGTCCACGTAGCACCCGGTGTCCGAGAGCCGCACCGGGGACAGGCCCATGTTCTCCAGGGCGCCCACGATCCGGTCCGTGGTGCGGAACTCCTGGTAGGACAGCTCCGGGTGGCGGTGCAGGTCCCGCCGGAAGGCGATCAGGTCGGGCAGGTAGCGCTTGAGCAGGGGGCCGATGGCGGGCGGGAGGCCGGCCTCCAGGGCCGCGGCGGAGGATGGCGCGTCAGGCATCTGTCCAGACTACTCCCGGGCGCGCGCCGCCCCCGACGCTCACAGGACGTCCGTGTTGCCGCTCTGCTTGAGGGAGGCCACCGCGTCCTTGACGCGCTGGGCGTGCTCCCGGGTGGTCACCAGCAGCGCGTCGTGGGTGTCGACGACGACGATGTCCTCGACCCCGATCAGCGCGATCAGCCGGCCCGTGTCCGAGACGACGATGCCGCTGGAGCTGTCGGAGAGCACCCGGCTGTTGTCGCCGAGGACCGTGACGTCGGGGTCGGTCTCGGGGTCGACGTGGTTGAGCCGCCGGATCGCGGCGAAGTCCCCGACGTCGTCCCAGGTGAAGCTCGCCGGGACCATGGCCACGTCCCCGGCGGCCGCCGCGGGCTCGGCCACGGCGTAGTCGATCGCGATCTTGGGCAGCCCGGGCCACACCCGGTCCACCACCTCGTCCTGGGCGGGCGTGCCCCAGGCGTCGGCGATCTCGGTGAGCCCCGCGTGCAGCTCCGGCTGGCTCGCGGCGAGGTGGCGCAGCATCAGGGACGCGGGCGCCACGAACATCCCGGCGTTCCACGTGTAGTTGCCGCTCGCCACGTAGTGCCGGGCGGTGTCCTCGTCGGGCTTCTCGACGAACTCCTCGACCTGCAGGGCGTGGGGCGCGTCCGGCAGCCCGAGCTGGGCGCCGGCCCGGATGTAGCCGAAGCCGGTGGCCGGGGAGCTCGGCGGGATCCCGATCGTCACGATCCGCCCCGAGGCCGCCGCGGCCACGGCCTCCCGGACCACGTCCTGGAAGGCGCCGGCGGGCTCGATCACGTGGTCGGCCGCGAAGGACCCGATGATCGCCTCGGGGTCGCGGCGCTGGACGAGCATGCAGGCCAGGCCGATGGCCGCCGCCGAGTCCTTCGGGGACGGCTCGAGCACGAGGTCGCCGGTGGAGAGCTCCGGGAGCTGGCGGCAGACCGCGGCCGCGTGCGTGCGCCCGGTCACGACCATGACCGGGCCGTCGCCCAGGCCCGCGAGCCGGTCGTACGTGGCGCGGAGCAGGGAGGAGCCGGAGCCGGTGAGGTCGAGCAGGAACTTGGGGGCGTCGGCCCGGGAGAGGGGCCACAGCCGGGAGCCCACCCCTCCGGCAGGGATGAAGGGGTGGAAGTGCGCGAGTGGGGAGGTCACGGAGAACACCATACGACGTCGCCCGGGAGCCCGCGGAAAACGACGTGCGCGCGCGGCGGAACCCGTGCGCCCGTGCGGGACAGCCTGTCAGTAAACACCGGTCGTGCTGGTATCGTGGGAGGGAACTCGCGCATCATCCGACACAGAGCCGGAGGGCTCCGCTCACGTCGTGCGCAGTGCGAATTCCCGAACATTTCTAGAGCGCACGACGGCGAGCGACTCAGGGAGGTTTTTCAGTGGCGAAGACATCCAAGGGCACCCTGTACCGCGGCCAGGCTCATGGCCAGTGGTCCTGGGTGGCCCATCGCATCACCGGCGTGGCCATCTTCTTCTTTCTCTTGGTCCACGTCCTGGACACGGCGCTCGTGCGGGTCTCCCCCGAGGCCTACAACGCGGTCATGGCGACCTACAAGAACCCGGTCATGGGCCTGGGCGAGGCCGGCCTCGTGGCGGCCATCGTCTACCACGCCTTCAACGGCCTGCGCATCATCATGGTCGACTTCTGGTCCAGCGGCACCAAGTACCAGAAGCAGATGCTCTGGGGCGTCCTGGCCCTGTGGGTCGTCGTCATGATCCCCTTCCTCATCCGTCACCTGTCCCACGTCTTCGGGGGTTAATCACTATGAGCACTCCGCTCAAGGCAAGCATCTCGGTCCCCCGGAGCAAGGACCTCGAGGTCAACGGCATCAAGTACAACCGCTCCTCGTCCCGCCGCAACAACTTCGAGATGTTCGCGTGGCTGTTCATGCGCCTGTCCGGCGTGATCCTGCTGGTGCTCGTCTTCGTCCACCTCTGGGTCAACCTCGTGGGCCCGGAGGGCGGCGTGAACGCCGTCGACTTCGCGTTCGTGGCCGGCAAGTGGGCCAGCCCGTTCTGGCAGGTCTTCGACATGCTCCTGCTGTGGCTGGCGATGCTGCACGGCACGAACGGGCTGCGCGTGATCATCGACGACTACGCGGAGAAGGACCGGACCCGGTTCTGGCTGAAGGTCTTCCTCTTCACCACGTCCGCCTTCGTGATCCTGCTCGGCACCCTCGTCATCTTCACCTTCGAGCCCTGCCCGGCCGGCGCGGACCCCGCGCTGCTCGCGAGCTTCTGCACCGCGGGCTGATCCCTGCCGGAGACGGCCCGCCCCGCGGCGGGCCGTCTCCGCCGTCCGGTCACAGGCGACCGGGCCCCAGCACATCCGACGGAACACCCAACAGAAAGAACAACCGGTATGCAGGTTCACAAGTACGACGTGGTCATCATCGGCGCCGGTGGTGCCGGTATGCGCGCCGCCATCGAGGCCGGTCAGCGCTCCCGCACTGCCGTACTGACCAAGCTGTACCCCACGCGGTCCCACACCGGCGCGGCGCAGGGCGGCATGTGCGCGGCCCTCGCCAACGTCGAGGAGGACAACTGGGAGTGGCACACGTTCGACACCATCAAGGGCGGTGACTACCTGGTCGACCAGGACGCCGCCGAGGTGATGGCCAAGGAGGCCATCGACGCCGTCCTCGACCTCGAGAAGATGGGCCTGCCGTTCAACCGCACCCCCGAGGGCAAGATCGACCAGCGACGCTTCGGCGGCCACACCCGCGACCACGGCAAGGCCCCCGTGCGCCGCGCCTGCTACGCCGCGGACCGCACCGGCCACATGATCCTCCAGACGCTGTACCAGAACTGCATCAAGCACAACGTGGAGTTCTTCAACGAGTACTACGTCCTGGACCTGATCATGACCGAGGTCGACGGCCAGCGCCGCGTCGCCGGCGTCGTCTCCTACGACCTCGCCTCCGGGGAGCTGCACGTCTTCCAGGCCAAGTCCGTGGTCTTCGCCTCCGGCGGGGCGGGCAAGGTCTACAAGACGACCTCCAACGCCCACACGCTCACCGGCGACGGCATGGCCATCGCGTTCCGCAACGGCCTGCCCCTCGAGGACATGGAGTTCATCCAGTTCCACCCCACCGGCCTGGCCGGGCTGGGCATCCTCGTCTCCGAGGCCGCCCGCGGCGAGGGCGGGATCCTGCGCAACGCCGACGGCGAGCGGTTCATGGAGCGCTACGCCCCGACCATCAAGGACCTCGCCCCCCGCGACATCGTGGCCCGCTCCATGGCCAACGAGGTGCGCGAGGGCCGCGGCGCCGGGCCGAACAAGGACTACGTCCTGCTCGACCTCACCCACCTGGAGCCGGCGCACATCGACGCGAAGCTGCCCGACATCACGGAGTTCGCCCGCACGTACCTGGGCGTGGAGCCCTACACCGAGCCCGTCCCGGTGTTCCCGACCTGCCACTACGCCATGGGCGGCATCCCGACCAACATCAAGGCCGAGGTGCTCCAGGACAACGAGAACGTGGTCCCGGGCCTGTACGCCGCCGGCGAGGTCGCCTGCGTGTCCGTGCACGGCTCCAACCGCCTGGGCACCAACTCGCTGCTGGACATCAACGTGTTCGGCAAGCGCGCCGGCATCTACGCCGCCGAGTACGCGCAGCGGGCCGAGTTCGTGCCCGTGCCGGACACCGCCCTGGACAGCACCGTGGCGCTGCTCGACAACGCCCGCAACGGCACCGGCACCGAGAAGGTCGCCGCGATCCGCAAGGACCTGCAGGACACCATGGACCTCAACGTCCAGGTGTTCCGCACCGCCGACACCCTGCAGACGGCGCTGGACGACATCGCCGCCCTCGAGGCCCGGTACGCGAACATCTCCATCCAGGACAAGGGCAAGCGCTTCAACCTGGACCTGCTGGAGGCCGTGGAGCTCGGCTTCCTCCTGCAGCTCGCGAAGGTCATGACCGTGGCCGCCCTGCACCGCACCGAGTCCCGCGGCGGGCACTTCCGGGAGGACTTCCCGGAGCGCGACGACGCCAACTTCATGAAGCACTCGATGGTCTACCTCGACCCCTCCTCCCCCACCGCGGGGATCCGGCAGGAGACGAAGCCCGTCATCTTCACCCGCTACGAGCCCATGGAGCGTAAGTACTGATGTCTACCGCACACACTCCCGACCGGCCCGAGGACGGCCGCGACGACGACCCCCAGGACCGCGCCCCCGAGCACGGCCACGCCCCGGGCCACGCCCAGGACGACCGTGCCGGCTACAAGACCGACGCGGACGCCGGGTCGGTCGACGAGCGCGACGAGGCCGCGGCCCCGGCCGTGGACCCCGCCGCCGAGAACGCCGAGGGCGGGGAGCCCGCCGCGCGCGTGGACCTGCCCGAGGAGCAGCAGGGCAGCGACGAGATCCCGACCTTCGACCTCACCCTGCAGATCCGCCGCTACAACCCGGAGGTCTCCGACGAGGTCCGCTGGGACGAGTACAAGCTGACCATGTACGGCACCGACCGCGTGCTGGACGCCCTGCACAAGGTGAAGTGGGAGATCGACGGCTCGCTGTCCTTCCGCCGCTCCTGCGCGCACGGCGTGTGCGGCTCGGACGCCATGCGCATCAACGGCCAGAACCGCCTCGCCTGCAAGGTGCTGCTCAAGGACCTCGACCTGTCCAAGCCCGTCACGGTGGAGCCCATCAAGGGCCTGCCGTGCGAGAAGGACCTGATCGTGGACATGGAGCCGTTCTTCCAGTCCTACCGCGAGATCATGCCGTTCCTCGTGGCCGGCGGCAACGAGCCGACCATGGAGCGCTACCAGTCCCAGGAGGACCGGGCGCGCTTCGACGACACCACCAAGTGCATCCTGTGCGCCGCGTGCACGTCGTCCTGCCCCGTGTTCTGGACCGACGGCCAGTACTTCGGTCCGGCGGCGATCGTCAACGCGCACCGGTTCATCTTCGACTCCCGCGACGACGCGGGGGACCTGCGCCTGGAGATCCTCAACGACAAGGAGGGCGTGTGGCGCTGCCGCACGACCTTCAACTGCACCGAGGCGTGCCCGCGCGGCATCCAGGTCACGAAGGCCATCGCCGAGGTCAAGAACGCCATCCTGAGCCGCTCCATGTGAGCGTGCCCCCGGACCGCCGCGGCCCGTCCCCTGCACGGCAGGGGGCGGGCCGCCGTCGTCCGTGCGCGGCGGCGGCTCAGCGGCGCCCGGTCAGGGTGGCCATGGGCACCACGGTGATCGCCACGTTCTCCCCGTCGGGGTGCACCCGCCCGCCGCGCTGGTCCGCGTGCACGATCGCCCCGATCGCCGCCGAGAACAGCAGGATCTGGTTGAACAGGTAGAACCACAGGAGCACGCCCACCACGAGGGCGACCGAGAGAAGGTACGGGTTGGTGGTGGCCCCGGCGACCACCGTGCCCCCGATGTAGCGCAGCGCGAAGCTGCCGGCCGCCGCGGCGAGCACGGTGACGGTCAGGGCGCGGCGGGTGATCCGCAGCCCGGCCACGCCCCGCACGAGCTCGAGGGCGAACAGGGCGTCCAGCACGACGACGAGCAGGGTGCTCAGCGCCCAGGTCAGCCCGGTGCGCAGCCAGTCGGGGCCGCTGCCCCAGCCGAGCTCGCCGGCGGTGTCCAGCAGGAAGCCCAGGAGGCCCGAGGCCGCGCCGTTGGCCACGACCGAGAGGGCGAGCAGCACGCCCAGCAGCAGCAGCCCCAGCAGGTCCCGCGGCACGGCCGCGATGGGCAGGCCCTGCGCGGGGGGCACCTCGAAGAGCCGGCGGAACGCGAGCCGCACCCCGGAGACCCAGCGCCAGCCGGAGAAGAACAGGACCGCGGCGCCGATCACCGTGGCCAGGGTGAAGGGCCGGGTGTCCTCGAGCAGCTCGAGGGGGACCACTCCCCCGTCCCCGGTGTCCAGCAGGCCGGGGACGCGCTCGGTCACGGCCTCCACCACGGCGTCGCGCACCAGGGGGTCGTTGCCGAGGAACACGCCGATCACGGAGAAGCCCATCACCAGCAGGGCGGTGGACGCGAAGATCAGCACGAAGGACAGGCCCGCCGCCATGAGGGGCCCGCCGTGGAAGAGGTAGTGCAGGACCACGCGGACCGGCATCCGCCGGTAGGTCTCGGCGAGCGCCACGGCGAGCACCGAGCCGGCCAGCCCGAGGGCGCCGGCGCCGGCGGCCCGCTTCTCGCGCAGCAGCGCCCGCTGGCGCAGGGCCTCGCGCCGCATGCCGTGGCGGTCGATCGCGCGCGGCGGCAGCTCGGGGGCGGGGCCGGTGCGGGGGCCGGCGCGGGTGCTCATGGCCGGGCGGCTCAGCGCCGGTCGGGGTCGCGCCCCGTGAAGGGGAACTCCTCGCGGATCCGCCAGACGCCACGGCCGTCGAGCTCGTAGAGACCGATCCGGTCCACGAGGAACCCGGCGCGGTAGGTCCGCAGCATCTCCTGGGCGCGGTCGAGGTCCTCCTCCTCCACGGCCTGGGCGATCGTGACGTGGGGGTGGAACTCGAAGGGGGACGCCGAGACGAGCTGCTCCTCGTGCAGGGCGTCGTGCAGCGCGCGGCACTGCTCCTCGCCCTCCTGGATGCGCAGGTAGACCACCGGGCTCACGGGGCGGAACGTGCCGGTGCCGTTGATCTCCACCCGGAACGGCTCCCACTCGCGGGCCACGGCCCCGACCCGCTGCACGACGTCCGCCCAGCGCTCCGCCTGCGGGGCGATCATCAGCGTGATGTGCGCCGGCACGGCGTAGGAGGCGGGGTCCCCGAAGGACGCGCGCCAGTCCTGGAGTTCCCGGCCCACGGGCTCGGGCAGCTCGATCACCACGCCCGCGTACACCTGGCCGGGGCGGATGGTGGGGGACTGCTGCGTTCGGGTCAACTCAACTCCTCACAGAACGGGACCCAGCCTAGCCCAGCCCCCCGGACCCGCCCAGGCGCGGCAGGAAGCCCATCCGGTCGTAGACCCCCGCCAGGGTCCGGACGGTGATCTCGCGGCCCTTCTCGGCGCCCCGGGCGAGGAGGCGGTCCAGCTCCGCGGGGTCGTCCAGCAGCTCCTGGGCGCGGGCCTGGATCGGGTCCAGGGTCTCGGTGACCACCTCGGCCAGCCCCACCTTGAGGTGGCCGTACAGCTTCCCCTGGTACTCCGCCACGAGGTCGGCCACGGGCCGGCCGGTGAGCGCCGAGTACACGGTCAGCAGGTTGGCGATGCCCGGCTTGGCCTCGCGGTCGAAGCGGATCTCCGTGCCGTCGTCGGTGACCGCGGACTTGATCTTCTTCGCGTTCTTCTTGGCCGGGTCGAGCAGCCGGATCAGCCCGCTCTCGGACGCGGCGGACTTGGACATCTTGGCGGTGGGGTTCTGCAGGTCGTAGACCTTGGCGGACTCGGCGAGGATCTTCGCGTCCGGCACCACGAACGTGTCCCCGAAGCGGGTGTTAAAGCGCTGGGCGAGGTTGCGGGTCAGCTCGAGGTGCTGGCGCTGGTCCTCCCCCACCGGGACCTGGTGCGCCTGGTAGATCAGGATGTCGGCGGCCATGAGCACCGGGTAGGCGAACAGGCCGACCGTGGCGTTCTCGGCGCCCTGCCGGGCGGACTTGTCCTTGAACTGCGTCATCCGGGACGCCTCGCCGAAGCCCGTGATGCAGTTGAGCGCCCAGGCCAGCTGGGCGTGCTCGGGCACGTGGGACTGCACCAGCAGGGTGGAGCGCTCGGGGTCGATGCCCGCGGCGATGTACTGGGCCGCCGTGACACGGGTCCGCTGGGCCAGGGCGGCCGGGTCCTGCTCGGCGGTGATGGCGTGCAGGTCGGCCACGAAGAACACGCACTCGTTGTCGTCCTGCAGGTCCACCCAGTTGCGCACGGCCCCCACGTAGTTGCCCAGGTGCAGGGAGTCCGCCGAGGGCTGCACCCCCGAGACGACACGGGGTCTGCCGGAGGCGGTGGGGACGTCGAACGGTACGGGCTCAGGGGTCACGGTGCGGGGTCCTTCGATCGGGCGGGCGCCGGCGGGGGCGCGGAGCGGGCGAACGGGTCAGAGCTGGTAGTCGACCACCACGGGCGCGTGGTCGGAGAAGCGGGTGTCGTAGCTGGGGGCGCGGTCCACGGCGGCGGTCACCGCCCGGGCCGCGAGCCCCGGGGTGGCCATGTGGTAGTCGATGCGCCACCCGGCGTCGGTGTCGAAGGCCTTGCCTCGGTACGACCACCACGTGTACGGCCCGGGGACCGGGCCGGCCAGCTCCCGGGCGACGTCCTTGTACCCGTGCTCGCCGAAGAAGCGGTCGAAGTAGGCGCGCTCCTCGGGCAGGAAGCCGGCGTTCTTGACGTTGCCCTTCCAGTTCTTGATGTCGAGCTCGGTGTGCCCCACGTTGAGGTCGCCGACGACGAGCACGTGCTCCCGCGTGCGGGCGAGCTCGGGCAGCCGCTCGCTCATGACGTCGAGGAAGCGGTACTTGTCGTCCTGGCGGGGGGTGCCGACCTCCCCGGAGTGGACGTAGGCCGAGACCACGGTGAGCGTGGTGCCGTCGGCCAGGTCGTGGTCCGTCTCGACCCACCGGCCCGCGGTCTCGAAGTGCTCGTGGCCGATGGAGTCGCGCCGCCGCACGGGCAGCAGGGACCCGTCCCGGGCGTCCCGGCGGGTGGCCACGGCCACGCCCGCCCGGCCCTTGTCGGCGGCCTCGGCGTGGTGGACGTCCCACACCTGCTCGTCGAGCAGGTCCCGGACGATCCGGTCGGGGGCCCGGACCTCCTGCAGGCACAGGATGTCGACGTCACGGCCCGCCAGCCAGTCGGCCATGCCGCGCTTGTAGGCGGCGCGGATGCCGTTGACGTTGACGGTGGCGACGCGCAGGACGTTCTCGGGGCGGGACATGCGGGGGCACCTGGCTTCCGGGTGGTGGTGAGCGGGGGTCGTGCTGCGGGGGTTCGTGCCGCGGGGCGGTCGGGGTCAGTCGACCACGGTGCCGCTGAGGGGCTCCTGGCGCAGCATGCTCATCCCGTTGCCGGCCGTGATGTCGATGGTGTCGAGGGCGCGGTCCAGCGCCTCGCGCTCGGGGCCCTCGACGGGCAGCGCGGCGAGCTCCTGCTTGATCACCTTGGACTGGACCAGGACGATCTGGAAGCTGTGGGAGAGCTTCTCGTCCCGCATGGAGCCGGCGGCGGCGGACCCGGTGACGGTGGGGGCGCGGCCGGAGCCGGTGCGCAGCTGCTCCCGGGCCTCGTCGACCTGCCGGCGGCCGAAGCGGGCGGCCTTGCGGACCATGAGCACCACCCAGGTGGCGAGCAGCAGCCAGCCGAGGGCGATGCCGGCGAGCGCCCAGCCCAGCCACGAGTTGGCGTTCGCGGCCTGCAGCAGCGCCACCACGAAGATCACCACGAGCACGGCCAGTCCGATCACCGTGCCCCACAGGGCGGTGCGGGAGGCGGGCTCGGCGGCCGGGGCGGTGGACGGGGTCGGGGATCCGAGGGAGCGCATGGTCCCCATTGTCTCAAATCCCGGCCCGGGCCACGAACCGGCGCGGGCGCCGTCCCCGCCCCGCGCCGGGGACGGCCGCGCCCCCGGGAGCGAGGGCTCCCGGGGGCGCGGCGCGGTGGACGGCGCTCAGCGGAGGCCGGCGTGCCGCTCCGCGGTCTCCACCACGTTGAGCAGCAGCATGGCCCGGGTCATGGGCCCCACCCCGCCGGGGTTGGGGGAGATCCAGGAGGCCTTCTGCGCGGCGGCCGGGTCGATGTCCCCGGTGAGCCTCTTCTTCCCGGTCCCGGGGTCCTCCACGCGGGAGACCCCGACGTCGAGGAGCACCACGCCGTCCTTGAGGCTGTCGGCCGTGATCATGTGCGGCCGCCCGGCGGCGGCCACGACGACGTCGGCCTGGGCCAGCAGCGCGTCGAGGTCCTGCGTGCCGGTGTGGGCGAGGGTGACCGTGGCGTTGATCTCCTTGCGGGTCAGCAGCAGCCCGATCGGCCGTCCGACGGTCACGCCGCGGCCCACGACGAGCACGTGCCGGCCCGCGAGCTCGACGTCGTTGCGGCGCAGCAGCTCGATCACCCCGTTCGGCGTGCACGGCAGCGGGGAGGTCATCGGCTCGGAGACGTTGAGCACGAGGCGGCCGAGGTTGGTCGGGTGCAGCCCGTCGGCGTCCTTGTCCGGGTCGATACGCTCGAGGATCGCGTTGGTGTCGATGTGCCCGGGCAGCGGCAGCTGGACGATGTAGCCGGTGCACGCGGGGTCCGCGTTGAGCTCGTCGAGGACGCGCTCGAGCTCCTCCTGGGAGACGTCCGCGGGCAGGTCGCGGCGGATCGAGGAGATGCCGACCTCGGCGCAGTCCTTGTGCTTGCCGCCCACGTAGGAGTGCGAGGCGGGGTCCTCGCCCACCAGCACCGTGCCGAGGCCGGGGGTGACCCCCCGCTCCGCCAGCACGGCCACGCGCTCGGCGAGCTCGGTCCTGATGGCGGCGGAGGCCGCCCGTCCGTCGAGGATCCGTGCGCCCACGCTCACCACTCCTCGAGGCCGTCGTAGAGCGGGAAGTCCGCGGCCAGCCGGTCCACGCGGGCCCGCAGGGCGTCGATGTCGGCCCCGGGCTTCAGGGCGGTGGCGATGATCTCGGCGACCTCCTCGAACTGCGGTGCGCCGAAGCCGCGCGTGGCCAGCGCGGGGGTGCCGATCCGCAGCCCGGAGGTGACCATCGGCGGGCGCGGGTCCCACGGCACGGCGTTGCGGTTGACGGTGATCCCCGCCCGGTGCAGGAGGTCCTCGGCCTGCTTGCCGTCCAGCTCGGAGTCGCGCAGGTCCACCAGCACCAGGTGCACGTCGGTGCCGCCGGTCAGCACGGACACCCCGGCCCGGGCGACGTCGTCGGCCCCGAGGCGCTCGGCGAGGATCCGGGCGCCCTCGACGGTGCGCTCCTGGCGGGCGCGGAACTCCTCGGTGGCCGCGATCTTGAAGGCCACGGCCTTGCCCGCGATGGCGTGCATGAGCGGGCCGCCCTGCTGGCCCGGGAAGACGGCGGAGTCGATCTTCTTCTTGAGCTCGCCCGTGGTGAGGATCACGCCGGAGCGGGGTCCGGCGAGGGTCTTGTGCACGGTCGAGGTGACCACGTGGGCGTGCGGCACGGGGTTGGCGTGCAGGCCCGCGGCCACGAGGCCGGCGAAGTGGGCCATGTCCACCCACAGCTTCGCCCCGACCTCGTCGGCGACCGCGCGGAACGCCTCGAAGTCCAGCTCCCGCGAGTACGCGGACCAGCCGGCCACGATGACCTGCGGGCGCTCGGCGAGGGCCTGCTCCCGGACCCTGTCCATGTCGATCGTGTAGGTGTCGGGGTCGACCTCGTAGGCCGCGATCTCGTAGAGCTTGCCGGAGACGTTGAGCTTCATCCCGTGGGTGAGGTGGCCGCCGTGGGCCAGGGAGAGGCCCATCAGCTTGTCGCCGGGGGTCATGAGCGCCTGCATGACGGCCGTGTTGGCCTGGGCGCCCGAGTGCGGCTGCACGTTGGCGTGCTCGGCGCCGAACAGGGCCGTGGCCCGGTCCCGGGCCAGGTTCTCGACGACGTCGACGAACTCGCAGCCGCCGTAGTAGCGGCGCCCGGGATAGCCCTCGGCGTACTTGTTCGTCAGCACCGAGCCCTGGGCCTCGAGGACCGCCCGGGGCGCGAAGTTCTCGGAGGCGATCATCTCGAGGGTGCCGCGCTGGCGGCCGAGCTCGTCGGCGATCGCCGCCGCGATCTCCGGATCGACCTCGGCGAGGGGCTGGTTGGTGACGGACGGGGACGTGCTCGTGGACATGCCGCTCCTGAAGTCGGGGACCTGGGTGGACCGTCTACGAGTTTAGGCGATGGCGGAGCACCCGGTCCCGTCCGGCGTGGGCGGCCCGGCCGACGACCCGCTCGAGGGGTCCCTGGCCCCGGGCGCGGTGCCACAGGACGGCGAACACGGTGCCCACCAGGACGTGCACGAGGAACCACAGCACCGGCTGCTCGTAGTGCAGCTCCAGGAAGAGCCCGAGCAGGTGCGCCGAGTACAGGGTGAGCGTCATCGAGCCGGCCGCGACCAGCGGCAGCAGCACGTGCCCGGCCCGGCGGGCCACGAGGAGGCACAGGCCGAGCACGAGGGCGCCGGTGCCCACCCCGCTCAGCAGGGCGAGCGGGGTGTTGGTGTGCGGCCCGGTCACGGCCAGCCACCACCAGGTGGCGGAGGGCAGGACGGGGTCCGGCCCGTACACGAGGACGTCCTGGACGTCCCCCCGGTCCAGGGAGGGGCTCGCGGCGAGCAGCCGCTCGATGCCGCCGAGGGGGTGCAGCAGCAACCAGGAGGTGACGGCGGAGAACACCGCGAGCGCGGCCCCGCCGATCGCGAGGCCGGCCTGCGTGCGCACGGCCGAGAGGTCCAGCCGGCCCAGGGCCAGGCCTGCGAGGAGGTAGACGAGGTACGTCACCCCGGGGTACGAACCGGTCACGAGCAGCTGGGCGAGGGTGGTGCCCGGCTCGGTGACGAGCTCGGCGAGGCCGGGGTTGTAGACGGTGAACCCGGGCAGCACGGGGCCGAGCGAGTGCACCAGCACGGGACCGAGCACGGCGAGCCCCGCCGCCCAGGCGAGCAGGGCGCGCACGGACAGGTGCAGGAAGGGCAGGGCGAGCAGGAAGAACACGCCGTAGTAGACCAGGATGTTGTAGGCGGGCGGGTCGCCGGGCGAGAGCTGGTTGATCAGCAGCCCCAGCGCGGTGATGAGCACCGCGCGCACGAGCAGGCCGGCCCGGTCGGCGGTCGCCCGCCGGCCCTCGTGCACCCGGGTCCCGCCCGAGCCGAGGGCCAGGCCCACGCCGGCGAGAAGGGCGAAGAGGGCGGCGGCCCGGCCCGAGAACAGCGTCCACTGGGCCGTGGCCTCGAAGGTCTCCGGGTCCCAGGACGGCAGGATGTGCACGGAGACCATGCCGAGCAGGGCGAGGCCGCGGGCCGCGTCGATCCCGACCAGGCGCCGGCGGGCGGGCGGGCCCGCGGACGGCGCCGCGGCCCGGGCCTGTCCGGCGGGGTGGCGGGTGTGCAGCATGGCGGTGGTTCCCCTCTCGTGGTGCCCCGCGGGCACCTGCCCGGGGGTCCGGGCCTCCGGGCCCGGTCGTGGATCCACTCCAGCAGACGGGGATGTGGCGCTCTTATCGGGTTCCTGTGCCGGGGCTGTGAAGTGCGTCCGCAAACGATCCGCAGGTGATCGGGGGCCGGTGCGGCGCTACGCTGAGGACGGTCCGAGGACGCCGGTGCCGCCGGCGGGGACCAGGAGGGATTCCGTCGTGACCGAGCCCGTGCAGCGGCCCACCGCCGTGGACCTCCCGCGCCTGCGGCACCCCGACGGGGCACCGGTGCGCGCGCTCGTCGTCGACGACGAGCCGCTGCTGGCCCAGATGGTGTCCATGGGGCTGTCGATGCTGGGCTGGCAGGTGCGCTCCGCCCACGACGGGGACGCCGCGGTGGCCGAGGCCCGCGGCTTCCGGCCCGACGTCCTGGTGCTGGACGTCATGCTCCCGGGGTGCTCGGGGGTGGAGGTGCTCGAGCGGATCCGCTCCTTCTCCCCCACCGTCCCGGCCCTGTTCCTCACCGCGAAGGACAGCACCGAGGACCGCATCACCGGCCTGGCGGCGGGCGGGGACGACTACGTGACGAAGCCGTTCGACATGGAGGAGCTGCTGCTGCGGCTGCACCGCCTGGTGCAGCGCGCGGGCATCGCCCACCCGGACGCCGCGGAGCTGGTCGTGGGCGACCTCGTGCTCAACGCGGACACCCGGGAGGTCAGCCGCGGGGGCGACGAGATCGCGCTGACGGCCACCCAGTTCGACCTGCTCCGCTGCCTCATGGAGAACGCGCGCCGGGTGCTGAGCAAGCCGCAGCTCCTCGAGCAGGTCTGGGGCTACGACTTCGGCGGCCAGACCAACGTGGTGGAGCTCTACATCTCCTACCTGCGCAAGAAGATCGACGCCGGGCGCCCGCCCATGATCCACACCGTGCGCGGCGCCGGCTACGTGCTCAAACCGGCCGAGTGAGCACCCGCCGAGGACGTGCCGCCCCATGAGCACCGGTCCCACGAGCACCGATCCGACCGGCACCGGCCCGACGGGCACCGGTCCCACGGACCCGGAGGCGACCGGGGCGCGGGCCCGGCCGCGGGGGGCGGGACGGGCGCTGCAGCTGCGCACCAAGCTGCTGCTGACGGTCCTGGCGCTGCTGACCGTCGCGTGCGCCGCGGTGGGCGCCCTGGGTCTCGCGGTCCTCAACGTGTCCCTGGGCGAGCAGCTGGACGGCCGGGTCCGGGACGCCTCGTTCCGCACGATCGAGTACGGGGTCCGTGCCGCCGCCGGGCCCTCGGAGGAGCTCGAGGCCATGATGGACGTCCCCGCGCAGGGCGCCGGCACCCTCAACGCCCGGGTCGTCGACGGCGAGGTGGTCCGCGCCGGGCTCTTCGCCCCCGACGGGACGCGGCAGGAGCTGACCGACGAGGACCGGCGGCGGATCGGGGAGCTCGTGACGGCGCTCGGCGCCGAGTCGGACGACGAGGGGGGCCGGCAGTGGGGCCCCGTGGACGTGGAGCTGGCCGTGGGCGGCTACCGCGTGCTGGTGGTCGACGACCCGTGGGACTGGGGCCTCGTGCTGACCGGTCTGCCGCTGGCCGACAAGGAGGACACCCTGCGCAGCTTCGGGGTGAGCACCGCGGCGATCTCGACCGGCGCCATCGCCGCCACGGGGCTGGTCGGGCTCGTCGTCGTCCGGCGCACCCTGCGCCCCGTGGAGCGGCTCTCCGACGTGGCGACCCGCATCTCTGAGCTCGACCTCGACCACGGGGAGGTGGTCCTGCCGGTGGGGGCCGTGGCGCCGGCCGCGCACCCGGACACGGAGGTGGGCCGGCTCGGCCACGCCTTCGGGCGGATGCTGGACAACGTCGCCCACGCGCTTGCTACCCGCCAGCGCAGCGAGACGCGCGTGCGCCGGTTCGTGGCCGACGCCAGCCACGAGCTGCGCACTCCCCTGGCCAGCATCCGCGGCTACGCGGAGCTGATCCGGCTCACGGAGCCGATGAGCGCGCAGGGCCGCAGCTCCCTGTCCCGGGTGGAGTCCGAGGCGGCCCGGATGACCGCGCTCGTCGAGGACCTGCTGCTGCTCGCGCGCCTGGACGAGGGCCGGGCCGTGGTCACCGAGGACGTCGACCTCCTCGAGCTGGTGGTCGAGACCGTCAGCGACCTCCGGGTCGCGGCGCCCGGCCACGTCTGGCGCCTCGAGCTGCCCGACGAGCCCGTGCTCGTGCGCGGGGACCCGGCCCAGCTACGCCAGGTGCTCATCAACCTGCTCGCCAACGCCCACCAGCACACGCCCGCGGAGACGACGGTCACGGCCTCGCTCGGGACGGAGGCGGGCGCCGGACCGGGGCCCGGCGGCGAGGCCGTGCTCGCCGTGGGCGACGACGGCCCCGGCATCGGCGCCGACTTCCTCGAGCACATCTTCTCCCGCTTCGCCCGGGAGGACCACGCCCGCGCCGCGAGCTCCCGCGGCGCCGGCCTGGGCCTCTCGATCGTCGACGCCATCGTGCGCGCCCACCACGGGCGGATCGACGTCAGCAGCGTCCCGGGCCGCACCCGGTTCACCGTCCGCCTCCCCCTGGCCGACCGCTGAGCGGACGCGGCTTGCCCCCGCGGCCCCCGGGCCGTTTAATGAGCTGGTCAGGAACCGTCGGCACGGACGGCCGTCCCCGCTCCAGTGCCAAACCGCAACGCCGCGTCCGGGGTCCGTCGCGTGCCGCGTGCTGGGGGTTTCTCCGTGCGGTTCCGAGGGGTCGCGGACGCCGCACCCACCTTCCGGAGGAACTCTCGTGAACGCACTGCCCACCGCCCCGTTCACCGCCTCCCTGCCGCGCATCCAGGGCGCGGACGCGCTGCCGCAGGCGGTCGACCAGCTGCGCATCCCCCACGAGGCCGTGATCTTCGACATGGACGGGGTGGTCACGGACACCGCCGCCGTGCACGCGACGGCCTGGAAGACTCTCTTCGACGCGATCCTGGCCGACGACCGGCTCGAGCCGGCCGAGGCCGGCACCACGGTGGACCGCCGACCCTTCGACGCCGACGCCGACTACCGTCACTACGTGGACGGGCGGCGGCGCGAGGACGGGATCCGCTCCCTGCTCGCCGCCCGGGGCGCCTGCCTGCCGGAGGGCGACGAGACGCCGGGGGCGTGGACGGTGCAGGGCCAGGCCGTGCTGAAGAACACCTACTTCCAGGACGCCCTGCAGGTCCAGGGCGTCCGGGTGTTCGAGAAGACCGTGGCGCTCATCGAGCGGCTGCGCGCCGCCGGGGTGCCGGTGGGTCTCGTCACCGCGAGCCGCAACAGCGTCCCCGTGCTGGCGGCGGCCGGGCTGCAGGACTCCTTCGACATCATCGTGGACGGCCACTTCGCGGCCGAGCACGGGCTGCCCGGCAAGCCGGCGCCGGACACGTTCCTGACCTGCGCGAAGATGCTCGGGGTGAACCCGGCCCGCTCCGCGGTGGTGGAGGACGCCGTGTCCGGGGTGCAGGCCGCCGCCGCCGGCGGCTTCGGCATGGTGGTGGGGATCCGCCGCCACGGCGAGCGCAAGGACCTGTACCGGGCCGGGGCCACGGTCGTGCTCAACGACGTCGGCGAGCTCGACCTCGGCGCCCGCCGCGACGACCCCTGGAAGCTGGTCTTCGAGGGCTTCGACCCGGCCACCGAGGCCCGGCGGGAGACCCTGCTGACGCTGGCGAACGGCTACATGGGCGTGCGCGGGTCGGCCTGCGAGTTCCCCGACAACGGGGTGCACTACCCCGGCAACTACCTGGCCGGCATCTTCAACCGGGTGGTGAGCCACCTGAGCGGCCGGGACGTCGAGCACGAGTCCATGGTCAACGCCCCCAACTGGACCCACCTGGACCTGCGGGTCTCCGGCGGCGACTGGTGGTCGGAGGGCGGGCTGCGCCCGTCCGAGGAGCGGATCGAGCTCGACCTGCGCCGCGGGCTGCTCATCCGGTCCCTGATCCTCACCGACCTCAACGGCGACCGGGGCGAGGACGGGGCCCACGCCCGGCTGGAGGTCGTCCAGCGCCGCCTCGTGTCGCTGCGCTTCCGCCACCTGGGGGCGCAGGAGACCACGGTGACGGCCCGGGGGTTCTCGGGGCGGCTGCACCTGCGCACGGGCATCGACCCCAGCGTGCGCAACAACGGGGTCGCGGAGTACCAGGACCTCAACGACCACCACCTGGTGGACCTCGAGTCGACCTCGCTGCCCGACGACCACGAGACCCTGCTCTCGCACGTGCGCACCACCCAGTCCAAGATCGAGATCACCACGGCCCAGCGCACCACCATCGAGGGCGGCCAGAACGTCCGGGAGCGCCGCGAGATCCGGCCCGGCGGCACCGAGTTCCGCCGCCACCAGGTCAACATCGCCGACGGCCGCCCGGTGATCATCGACTCGACCACGGCCGTGGTCACGAGCCGCGACGCCGCGATCGGCTCGCCCCGCGAGGGCGCCCTCGCGGAGCTCGACCGCAACCCCAGCGGCGTCCGGGGCCTGCTGCCCTCGCACGAGATCGAGTGGTCCCTGCTGTGGGACCGCTTCGACGTGGACGTGTGCCCGGACCCGGAGGAGCGCACCGGGGAGCTGGCCATCACCCAGCTGGCGCTGCGGGTGCACCTGTTCCACGTGGCCCAGACGCTGGCGCCGCACATGTCCCTGCGCGACGCCGGGGTCCCGGCCCGCGGCCTGCACGGCGAGGGCTATCGGGGGCACATCTTCTGGGACGAGCTCTACATCCTCCCGGTCGTCAACCTGCACCAGCCGCAGGTGACGCGCGCCCTGCTCTCCTACCGGTGGCGCCGGCTGCCCATGGCCAAGCACCGGGCCACCGAGTTCGGGCTCGAGGGCGCGGCGTTCCCGTGGCAGTCCGGCTCCGACGGCCGGGAGGAGACCCCGCCGGAGCTGTTCAACCACCACTCCAACCGGTGGCTGCCGGACAACTCGTGGCGGCAGTTCCACGTGGGCCTCGCGATCGCCTACAACGCCTGGATCTACTACGAGACCACCGGTGACCTCGACTGGCTGGCGGGGCAGGGCTCGGAGCTGATCATCGGGATCACCCGGCTGTTCGCGTCGCTCACCGACTACGACCCCGCGGACGGCCGCTACCACATCGCCGGCGTCATGGGCCCGGACGAGTACCACGACGGCCCGCGCGGCCAGCACGGCGGCGGGCTGAAGGACAACGCCTACACGAACGTGCTGGCGGCCTGGCTGTTCCGGCACAGCGCGCACATCTTCCACGACATGGTGGAGCACCAGCGCGAGGAGCTCTCCGCCCGCTTCGACCTCTCGGCCGAGGAGGTCGGGACCTGGCAGCGGATGGCCGAGCGGATGTTCGTGCCGTTCAACACGGACGGCACCATCAGCCAGTTCCACGGCTACGACGACCTCGACGAGCTGGACTGGGAGTACTACCGGGCCAAGTACCGCAACATCGGCCGCCTCGACCTCCTGCTGGAGAACGAGGGCGACATGACCAACAACTACAAGCTGGCCAAGCAGGCCGACACGATCATGCTGGTCTACCTCTTCGGTCCCGACGGCCTGGTCGAGGAGCTCGGCCGGATGGGCTACGAGGTGGACCACGCCGCCATCGAGCGCACCGTCGACTTCTACATCGCGCGGTCCTCGCACGGCTCCTCCCTGTCCCGGGTGGTCAACGCCTCGGTGCTCGCGTGGCTGAACCCGGACCGTTCGTGGTCCTCGTTCCAGGACGCCCTCCTGGTGGACCTCGACGACACCCAGGGCGGGACCACGGGCGAGGGCATCCACCTGGGCGCCATGGCCGGCTCCGTCGACGTCGTGACCCGCGCCTACGCGGGGCTGCGCGTGCGCGGCGGCTGGCTCGAGTTCGACCCGGCCCTGCCGAGCCAGCTGGACGCCGTCTCGTTCACGGTGCTGTACCGCGGCCAGGTCATCCGGGTCTGCATCGACCACCACGTCCTGGAGCTCGAGGGGGCCTCCCGGCGCGCGGACGACGTCACGATCCACGTGCACGGCGCGGAGTACGTGCTCAAGGGCGGCCAGAAGATCCGCGTGGCCATCCAGCACGGGCACCAGCGCGCCCCGCGGCCGGCCGTCACGCGGCAGGGCGTCTGAGCCGCGGGCGGCGGGCCCGCCGCTAGGCTGGGCCCATGGCACACTCCACGACGCCCGGCACGGTCCTCCCGCACGGGGGGCACGAGCCCCGGATCGACTCCTCCGCCTTCGTGGCCCCGACCGCCACGGTCGTGGGCGACGCCGAGCTGGGGCCGGAGTCCGGGGTCTTCTACGGCGCCGTGGTGCGCGGCGACCGCTCCCCCGTCCGGCTGGGCGCGCGGTCCAACCTGCAGGACAACGTGGTGGTCCACTCCGACCCCGGCCACCCCTGCACGATCGGCGCGGACGTGAGCGTCGGCCACGGCGCAGTGGTGCACGGGTGCACCGTGGAGGACGAGGTCCTGATCGGGATGAACGCGACCGTCCTCAACGGCGCCGTGATCGGCACGGGCTCGCTGGTGGCCGCGGGCGCCGTCGTCCTCGAGGGCACCGTGGTGCCGCCCCGGTCCCTCGTGGCGGGGGTGCCGGGCAGGGTCCGGCGCGAGCTCACGGACGAGGAGCAGGAGAAGGTCCGTGCCAACGCGCGCACCTACGTCCGGCTCTCCGCCGAGCACCGCCGGCTCACCGCCTGAGCCGGGCCCGGCGGCCCGTCACTGCGCCGCGAGGGTGCGCGCGTAGTCCAGGTACGCGCCGTGGTCGAAGCCGGGCAGCAGGCAGGACTGCACCACCCAGCCCTGCAGCACCGAGAGGATGGCCTGGGCGAACATGCCGGCCCACTCGCGGGCCGCGTCGTCGTCGAGGCCCAGCTCCTCGACCGCCCACCGCCCGTAGCGCTCCTCCACCCGGTCCCGCACGCGCCCGAGGTGCTCCCCGGCCAGCGCGGCCAGACCGGGCTCGCTCACCGCCCCGCCCCACGTGATGAGCAGCAGACGGGTGGTGGCGGGATCCGCGGCCAGCCGCTCCAGCAGTCCCACGACCCACGCCGCGGGGTCGGTGCCGGGCTCGTCCTCCGCGGCGGCGAGGACACGGTCCAGGGCCGCGCGGGCGGCCGCGGCCACGAGCTCCTGCTTGCTCGGGAAGTGGTTGTAGAGCGCCCCCGCGGACAGCCCCGTGGCGGCGATGATGCGGTGCATCGACGCCCCCTCGTAGCCGTGCTCGAGGAAGCACTCGCTGGCGGCGGCCACGATCTCGCGGCGGCGCTCGTCCTTGTACTGCTGGCTCACCCGGGGCACGCCCTCAGCCTACGCCACGAACGGTCGTTCGATCGGAGCCGGCGGGCGGGGACCCGGCGCCGGGCGGCGTGGCAGAATGCGCCCATGCCTGCCCAGACCCTCAGCCCGTTCGTCGACGCCTCCCTCGACGCCGCCCACCTGGACGACCCCGGCACCGCGACCGGCCGCACGCTCGGATGGGGCGTGGTCAGCACCGCCGACATCGCGGAGAAGGTGGTCCCGGACATCGCGGCGCTGCCCGACGCCCGGCTCGTGGCCGTGAGCTCGCGGGACCAGGACCGCGCCGAGGACTTCGCCCGCCGGCACGGGGTGGAGCGGGCCTACGGCGGCACCGCCACGAGCACGGGACTGGACCGGCTCGCGGCCGACCCGGACGTGGAGATCGTCTACGTGGCCACCCCGCACGGCTACCACCACCGGGACGTCTCGGCGCTGCTGCGGGCCGGCAAGCACGTGGTGTGCGAGAAGGCCCTCGCCATGACCGCGGCGGAGGTCCGCGACCTGCTCCGCCTGGCCCGCGAGCACGGCGTCTTCCTCATGGAGGCCGTCTGGACCCGCATGACCCCCGGCTTCCGCACCGCGATGCGCTGGGTCCGGGAGGGCCGGCTCGGCCGGGTCCGCTCGGTCGAGGGGTCCATCGGCACGCACCGGGCCCTGGACCCGGCCCACCGCCTGTTCCGCCGGGCCGACGGCGGCGGGGTGCTGCTGGACATGATGGTCTACCCCCTGACGTGGACCGCCGCGGTCCTGGGGGCCCCGGAGCGCTGGAGCGCCCGCGCGGAGCTCGGCGCCACGGACGTGGACCTGGACACCGCCCTGACCCTGGACTTCGGGCACGGCCGGGCGCACGTGAGCGGCACCCTGTCCGCCACGGTCCCCCACCAGGTGACGATCAGCGGCACGGACGGCTGGCTGCGGGTGGACGGACGGATCAACTGCCCGACCACCCTGGTGCTGCAGACCGCCGAGGGCGCCCGCACGGGCGCCGCCCCCCTCGTGGAGCGCGTGGACGTGGCGGGCGCCGGATACGTGTTCGAGATGCGCGAGGCCACCCGCTGCGTGCAGCAGGGCCTGCTCGAGTCCCCCGTGATGCCGTGGGCCGACTCCCTCGAGCTCGTGGAGCTCTTCGACCGGGTGCGGGCGCAGATCGGCGTGCGGTATCCCCACGACGCCCGCTGAGGGCGGTTCGCCCTGGGCGATGGGGGCCGGGACCCGTTGAAGACCGCGGGGAGCGGGATTATCATGGTCAACAGTTGAGTTGATCGGACTCAACTAAATGTCGAAGACATTGCTCATATGGTTGAGGAGATGATTGACGTGGCCACGATGTTCACCCCGTTCAACGATTTCGACCGGCTCGCCGCCTCGCTGTTCGCCCGGCAGGGCCTGCGCGAGATGCCCATGGACCTGTACCGGGACGGCGACCAGTACATCCTCCGGGCGGACCTGCCCGGCATCGACCCGGAGAGCGTCGACGTCGACGTCGACGGCCAGCTGCTGACGATCCGCGCGGAGCGGGAGCTGCCCGAGGTGCAGGACGTCCAGTGGATCACCCGGGAGCGGCAGAGCTCCTCGTTCGTCCGCCAGCTCAACCTGGGTCAGGGCATCGACATCCAGAACATCGCCGCGAACTACGACAACGGCGTGCTCACGGTCACGATCCCCGTCTCGGCGCAGGCCAAGCCGCGCAAGATCCAGGTGGTCTCCGGACAGGGCGAGCAGCAGGCCCTGGGCGAGGGCCGGGACGAGTCCGGCGACCGCGTGATCGGCGAGGGCGAGCTCGTCAACGGCGCCGGGTCCACCCAGTCCACGGAGGGCTGAGCCCGGCCCCCGGCACCGGCACGCCCCCGGGCGGGGCCCCACGGCCACGGGCCCGTTCCCCGCGGGGAACGGGCCCGCCGCCGTGCCCGGGCCGCCCGCGGCCTCCGGCCGGACGGCGGGCCCGGCCAGCGGGCGGGGCGCCGCCTCGGGTATCTTGGCACCAGGAAGCACCACCACCGATCCGACGACATCCTGGGAGACAGCCCGCACATGGCCAAGATCATCTACACCCGCACCGACGAGGCGCCCCTGCTCGCCACCTACTCCTTCAAGCCGATCATCGAGGCCTACGCCTCGACCGCCGGCGTCGAGGTGGAGACCCGCGACATCTCCCTGGCCGGGCGCATCATCGCCGCGTTCGGCGACCGCCTCCCCGAGGAGCAGCGGGTGGACGACGCCCTCGCCGAGCTGGGCGAGCTGGCCAAGAAGCCCGAGGCCAACATCATCAAGCTGCCCAACATCTCCGCCTCCGTCCCGCAGCTGAAGGCCGCGGTCAAGGAGCTGCAGGAGCAGGGCGTCGCCCTCCCCGACTACCCGGACGAGCCCCGCACCGAGGAGGAGAAGGAGACCCGGGCCCGCTACGACAAGATCAAGGGCTCCGCCGTCAACCCGGTGCTGCGCGAGGGCAACTCGGACCGCCGCGCCCCCGCCTCGGTCAAGAACTACGTCCGCAAGAACCCGCACCGCATGGGCGAGTGGACGGCGGAGTCGAGGACGAACGTCGCCACGATGGGCGCCGACGACTTCCGGGACAACGAGAAGTCCGTGGTCATGGACGGCGACGACACCCTGACGATCCACCTGGTGGCCGAGGACGGCAGCACCACGGTGCTCAAGGAGTCCGTCCCCGTGCTGGCCGGCGAGGTCGTCGACGGCACCGTGATGCGGGCCGCCGCCCTGGACGCGTTCCTCGCGGAGCAGGTCGAGCGCGCCAAGCGGGAGGACGTCCTGCTCTCGGTGCACCTGAAGGCCACCATGATGAAGGTCTCCGACCCGATCATCTTCGGCCACGTCATCGAGGCGTTCTTCCCGGAGCTCTTCGCCGCCCACGGCGCGGCCCTCGAGAAGGCGGGCCTCTCCCCCGCCAACGGGCTCGCGGCCATCCTCAACGGTCTCGACGCCCTGCCCGCCGACGTGCGCGACGACGTGCGGGCCGCGATCGACAAGGGCCTCGCCGAGGGCCCGAAGCTCGCCATGGTGAACTCCGACAAGGGCATCACGAACCTGCACGTGCCCTCCGACGTCATCGTCGACGCGTCGATGCCGGCCATGATCCGCACCTCCGGGCACATGTGGGGTCCCGAGGGCGAGGAGGCGGACACCCTCGCGGTGCTGCCGGACAGCTCCTACGCCGGGGTCTACCAGGTGGTCATCGACGACTGCCGCGCCCACGGCGCGTTCGACCCGACCACCATGGGCTCCGTGCCCAACGTCGGCCTCATGGCGATGAAGGCGGAGGAGTACGGCTCCCACGACAAGACCTTCGAGATCCCCGTGCAGGGCACCGTCCAGGTCGTCGACTCCTCCGGCGCCGTGCTCATCGAGCACGAGGTCTCCCCCGGGGACATCTGGCGGGCGTGCCAGACGAAGGACGTCGCGATCCGCGACTGGGTCAAGCTCGCCGTGACCCGCGCGCGGGCCTCCGCGACGCCGGCCGTGTTCTGGCTGGACCGCACCCGCGCCCACGACACCAACCTCATCGCGAAGGTCGAGCAGTACCTGACCGAGCACGACACCGAGGGCCTGCAGATCGAGATCATGTCCCCCGAGGAGGCCACCGCGTTCTCGATCGAGCGGATCCGCCGCGGCGAGGACACCATCTCGGTCACCGGCAACGTGCTGCGCGACTACCTGACGGACCTGTTCCCGATCCTCGAGCTGGGCACCTCCGCGAAGATGCTCTCGGTGGTCCCGCTCATCAACGGCGGCGGGCTCTTCGAGACCGGCGCCGGCGGGTCCGCGCCGAAGCACGTCCAGCAGCTGGTGGAGGAGAACCACCTGCGCTGGGACAGCCTCGGGGAGTTCCTCGCCCTCGCCGCGAGCCTCGACCACCTGGCGACCACGGCCGACAACGAGCGCGCCCGGATCCTCGGTGAGACCCTCGACCGGGCCACGGGCACGTTCCTCGAGGAGAACAAGTCCCCGAGCCGGAAGGCCGGCGAGATCGACAACCGCGGCAGCCACTTCTACCTGGCCCTGTACTGGGCCCAGGAGCTGGCCCGCCAGGACGAGGACGCCGAGCTGGCGCAGGCCTTCGCCTCCGTGGCGGAGCAGCTGGCGGCCAACGAGGACGCGATCAACGAGGAGCTGCTCTCCGTGCAGGGCCGTCCCGCCGACATCGGCGGCTACTACCGTCCGGACGACGCCAAGACGTTCTCGGTGATGCGCCCCTCGGAGACCTTCAACCGGGTCCTCTCCTCGCTCAGCGCGTGAGCTGAGCGCCTGAGCGGAGCGCGCGGGCCGACCGCGCGCTCCGGCACGGGCAGCACGCACGGCAGCGGCCGCACTCCCCGTGGGGAGTGCGGCCGCTGCCGTGCGCGGGGCATGCCGCCCGGGAGACGGCTCAGTGGAAGAAGTGCCGGGCCCCGGTGAAGTACATCGTCACGCCGGCGGCCTCGGCCGCGGCCACGACCTCCTCGTCCCGGATCGAGCCGCCGGGCTGGACCACGGCGCGCACGCCGGCGTCGAGAAGCACCTGGAGGCCGTCCGCGAACGGGAAGAACGCGTCCGAGGCCGCCACGGCGCCGCGCGCGCGCTCGGCGCCGTCCTCGCCCAGGGCGTTGGCCCGCTCCACGGAGAGCTTGCAGGAGTCCACCCGGTTGACCTGGCCCATGCCGATGCCCACGGACGCGCCGCGGTCGGCGAGCAGGATCGCGTTGGACTTCACCGCCCGCAGCGACGTCCACGCGAAGGCGAGGTCGGCGAGCGTCCGCTCGTCCGCCGGCTCCCCCGCGGCCAGCGTCCAGCCGGCGGGGTCGTCGCCCGCCGCGTCGAGCCGGTCCGAGACCTGCAGCAGCGCGCCGCCGGAGATCTGCCGGTACTCGAGGACGTCCCGCTCGAAGCCCTCGGGCAGCTCGAGCAGACGGATGTTCTTCTTGGCCTGCAGGATCTCCAGGGCCGCCGGCTCGAAGCCGGGGGCCACGACGACCTCGGTGAAGATGTCCTGCACGGTCTCGGCCATCGCCCGGGTCACGGTCCGGTTCGCGGCGATGACCCCGCCGTAGGCGGAGAGCGGGTCGCACGCGTGGGCCTTGCGGTGGGCGTCGGCGATCGGGTCCTCGGCGCCGGGGGTGGCCACGGCCAGCCCGCAGGGGTTGTTGTGCTTGACCACGGCCACGGCCGGCTCGTCGAAGTCGTAGGCGGCGCGCAGCGCGGCGTCGGCGTCCACGTAGTTGTTGTAGGACATCTCCTTGCCGTGCAGCTGGTCGGCCTGGGCGATGCCGGGGGACGCGGCCTCGTCCACGTAGAGCGCCCCCTTCTGGTGGGGGTTCTCGCCGTAGCGCAGGGAGGCCGAGCGCTGCAGGGCCAGGCCGGCGTAGGGCGGCCAGAAGTTGGCGTCCTCGTCCTGCTCGAACTGCTGGGCCGTCCAGGTGGCCACCGCGGTGTCGTAGGCGGCGGTGTGCGCGAACGCCGCGGCGGCCAGCCGGCGGCGTGCCCGCAGGTCGAAGCCGCCCGAGGCCGCCGCCTCCACGACCGCGTCGTAGGAGGACGGGTCCACGACCACGGACACGGCCGCGTGGTTCTTCGCAGCGGCCCGGACCATGGAGGGGCCGCCGATGTCGATCTGCTCGACGACCTCGTCCTGGCCCGCGCCGGAGCGCACGGTGTCCACGAACGGGTAGAGGTTCACGACCACGAGGTCGAACGGCTCGATCTCCAGCTCGGCGAGCTGGTCCATGTGGTCCTGCTTCCGGCGGTCCGCGAGGATGCCCGCGTGCACCCGCGGGTGCAGGGTCTTGACCCGCCCCTCCAGGCACTCCTGGAACCCGGTGACCTCCGCGACCTCCGTCACCGGCACGCCCAGGTCGGCGATGCGCCGTGCGGTCGAACCGGTGGACACGATCGCGACGCCGGCCCGGTGCAGCCCCGTGGCGAGACCCTCCAGCCCGGTCTTGTCGTAGACGGACACCAGCGCCCTCTTGAGGGGCACGCGGTCAAGCTGGGTGGGGCTCACAGGTTCTCCAAGCGTTCGAGGTCTGGGGTTGCCGGCGGGATCCGCCGGGAACCATTTTACGGACCCTCGCCGGGCCTGCTCACCGGGCGTCGTGCAGGGCTCCCTGCCGGGCCGCCGCGCCGAGCGTGCGCACGAGCAGCTCGCGCTCGGCGGCCTTGATCCGCTCGTGCAGCTGCGCCTCGGTGTCCCCCTCCTCCACGGGCACCGCCGCCTGCGCCAGGATCGGACCGGCGTCGACGTCGGCCACGACCTCGTGGACGGTGACGCCGGTGACCTTCACCCCGTGCGCGAGGGCGTCCCGCACCGCGTGCGCCCCCGGGAAGGACGGCAGCAGCGAGGGGTGGGTGTTGACGATGCGCCCCGCGAACGCCTCGACGAACTCGGCGTCCACGATCCGCATGAACCCCGCGAAGACGATCCGGTCGGGCTCCCGGGCGGCCACCGCCTCCTGCAGGGCACGGTTCCACCGCGTCCGGTCGGGGTGGTCGCCGGGCCGGACGAGGAACGTCTCGACGCCGGCCTCCCGGGCCCGCTCCAGGCCGGTGCAGGGCTTGTCCGCGCCCACGGCGGCGATCTCGACGTCGATCCGGCCCTCCCGGACGGCGTCGAGGACCGCCTGCAGATTGGTGCCGGAGCCGGAGACCATGACCACGATGCGCATGCCCCCGAGTCTAGTCGGGCGGGCGGGGAGGGGCCCCCGGGGTGCCCTAGAGTGAAGGGCATGACCCCTCCCCGCCCGACCCCCGAGGCAGCCCCCGCGGACGCACGACGCGCCGCCGCGACCCGCACGGCAGGGGGCGCGCTGGTGTGCGCGGCGGTCGCCCTGGTGCTCGTCGGCTCCGCCCTGTGGCCGACCGTGGCCGGGGTCGTGCTGGCCGTCCTCGGGATCGGGCTGGGCGTCGCGGCGCTCGTGCGCTCCCGCGGGACCGGCACGCGCCGGCTGCTGGTGCTGAGCGCGGTCGCCGCGATCGTGCTGGGCGCGCTGAGCCTGCTCACCGGCGGGGCCCGTCTGGCCCTGTGGCCGGTGGCCGAGGCCTACCAGGAGTGCGTCGCCGGCACCCTCACCCTCTCCGGGGCGGCGCAGTGCCAGCAGGAGCTCGAGGACGGGATCTGGAGCTATCTCTCCGGCGGCCCGGCGGCGCCGGCGTCGGAGGACGCCGCGGGTGCCTCGGCCGCGTCCACGTCGAACGCCTCCGCGGACCCGGTCTCCGCCACGGCCGGCCCCTGAGCCGCCCACGGGCCCGCGTCCCGGTGCCCGTCCGCGGTGCTGCGGCCGGTCCTGGGCCCGTCCGCGCCGTGCCCCTCGGTCCCGTGCTGGTCGGCCCCGTGCCCGCGTGCGGGCCGCGGCCTCCGCCGGCCGGCCGAGCGCATGGCGCGCCGGGCCGCGGTCTCCTCCCGGCGCCGCCGGCGCGCCGCCCGCCGGCCGGCCGGCGTCCGGTCCTCGCCGTCCTCGCCGTCGCGGGGCGGCGCGAACGGCGGCTCGTGCTCGAGCCACGGTCCCAGCACACAGCCGACCGCCGCCCCGACGGCCACCTCGGCGCCGAACAGCAGCAGCACGGCGGGACCGTCCGGTCCCACGTCCGTGAGCCGCCCGAGCCCCAGCGAGCCGTGCGCGAGCCAGCTCAGCAGCATCACCAGCACGCCGGCGACGGCGCCCACGAAGACCCCGGTCAGCAGCGTCGAGAGCGGGTACGTGATCCAGCGCGCGGGCAGCCGCAGCGCCATCCAGTCGTCCAGGTGGTTCTCCCCCTCGCGCAGGAACCACCAGCCGGCGAGGACGCCGGCCAGGACCGGCAGCACGACCACCACGAGCGCCCAGGCTGGGAGCTCGGCGGGCGGCAGCGCGGCGAGCGCCGGGAGCAGCGGCACAGGCCCGGCCTCGGTGCCCAGCGGAGAGGCGTGCGTGCCGGAACCGAGCTCGAAGCCCGCGCCCGTGGCCCAGGCCAGGGCGTAGACCGCGAGGTTGGGCAGGTAGCCGAGCTGGAGTCCCGTCAGCGCGGTGTCCCCCGGCACGCCGGTGCCCAGCCGCTGGTAGACGCCCACCACGTCGTTCCAGTTCCAGAACAGGGCGGCGGCCAGCAGGGCGGCCCCGGCCCCGACCCCGGCCACGGCCGCGACGAAGCCGGCGCGCAGCACCGCCCACACGTAGGACCCGGCCCAGCGGGAGTACTGGCTCGTGCGCTCGACCCACGCGGCGGCGTTGACGCCGATCAGTCCCGGCAGCGACCGGGAGGCCCGGTACGCGCCCACGAAGCCGCCCAGGGCCACGGGGACGAGCGGGAAGACGGCGGCCGCGGCCGGGCTCGCCGAGACCTCCCCTCCGGTGAAGAGCAGCGCGGCGGCGGCGCCGAACGCGGAGTAGGCGGCCAGGCCGCTGAGGTACGGCTGCCAGAACTGGCCCTCCCAGCAGGCGCGGGCCAGCCGTCTCCCGGCGTGCCAGGAGAGGGCGAACGGCACCAGGGTGAGCCCGAGCGGGACGAGGTTGAGCGTCCCGGTGGTCGCGGGCAGTCCTGCGCCCGGGTCCAGGGCCACCTGGAGCGGGGTGAGGTGGGCGAGCAGCCACACGTGACCGGAGAGCACGAACCCTCCGGTCAGGCCGAGGGTGTCGAAGCCGTCGGCGAGCCACACCATGAGGACGGTCAGCAGGACCAGCAGGTAGGACACCACGGCCACGGAGCCGAGTTCCAGCACGCCCTGCAGCCACAGCGGCATGGGCACACCCCGGCGGTCCGGGCGTGCAGCGGGGGAGGACAGGCCTTGGGAGTTCATCACCGACCATCCTCCCACGCCCGGGCGGCACCCCGGCCGAGGCTTCACGGCGCCTTCACCGGCGGGCCACGCCCCGCTCGCCGTCCGGTCGCCCGGCCCCGGCAGGCTCGGGAGCATGAGAGTCGCCGTGGTCGCCGAGCAGTTCCTCCCCCACCTCAACGGAGTCACCCACTCGGTGCTGCGGGTCGTCGAGCAGCTGGTCGCCGGCGGGCACGACGTCGTGGTCGTGGCGCCCTCCTACGACCCCGCGCCGCTCGGGCGCCCGGCGGAGCAGGTCGTCGAGGACCTCGACGGGGTGCCGGTGCACCGGCTGCCCGCCGTTCCGCTCACCGGCTACCCCGCCGTGCGGGTGGCCGGCGGGACCGTGGCCCGGGTGCGGCGGCAGCTGGAGCGCTTCCGGCCGGACGTGGTCCACGTGGCCTCCCCGTTCGTGCTGGGCCGCCGGGCGATCCTGGCGGCCCAGCAGCTCGGGGTGCCGTGCGTGGCGGTCTACCAGACCGACGTGCCCGGCTACGCGGCCAAGTACGGGGCCCCGTTCCTCGAGCAGCTCCTGTGGGGGCACGTGCGCTCCATGCACAACCTCGCCACGCTCACGCTCGCGCCGTCCACCGCGGCGGTCCGGCAGCTCACCGAGCACGGCGTCCAGGACGTGCACCTGTGGCGGCGCGGGGTGGACACCACCCGCTTCTCCCCCCGGCACCGGGACGAGCGGTGGCGGGAGGAGGTCGGCGGCGGCCGGCGGATCGTCGGCTACGTGGGCCGGATCGCCCCGGAGAAGCAGGTCGAGGACCTCTCCGCGGTCGCGGACCTGCCCGGCACCCGCCTGGTGGTCGTGGGCTCGGGCCCGGAGGAGGACGCCCTGCGCCGCCGGCTCCCGCAGGCCCACTTCACCGGGCGCCGCAGCGGTGCCGACCTGGCGCGCATCATGGCGTCCTTCGACGTGTTCGTCCACCCCGGCGAGTTCGAGACGTTCTGCCAGACGATCCAGGAGGCCATGGCCTCGGGGGTGCCGGTGGTCGCGACCGGCCGGGGCGGTCCCCTCGACCTCGTGGACCGGTCCCGCACCGGCTGGCTCTATCCCCCGGGCGACCTCGGGGCGCTGCGCGGGCACGTGGCGGATCTCCTGGGCGACGAGGCGAAGCGGGCCGCGTTCGGCGTCGCGGCGCACGCGGCGGTCCAGGGCCGGACGTGGGACGTGCTGGTCGGGCAGCTGCTCGAGCACTACGAGCGCGCCGTGGCGCTCTCGGCGCAGGGGCAGGGGCGCAGCCGCCGGCACCGCCGGGCCGTCTGAGGGCTACCGGCGGGCGGGGGACGCGTCCAGCACGGGCGCCCCGGTGCCGGCGTACCGCCCCGGCTCCGCGGTCAGCACGGTCAGCCCGTGGACCAGGGCCGTGGCCGCGGTGAGCCCGGCGAGCGGATCGGCCGCCCCCGTCGCGGCCAGCGCTCCCCACGCCCGGGCCACGGCGGCGTCCGCGGGGAGGACCCGGCCCGGGAAGCGCAGCTCGAGCTGCTCCGCCCACAGCGTCTCGTCGGGCCGCTCGGCGAGCAGCTCCCCGAGCACCGTGGCGGGCAGGAACAGCCGCCGGTGTCCGTGCCGGCGCAGGACCTCGGCCAGCTCGGGGCAGCGCTCCGGGGTGCGCACCCCCAGCAGCACGGAACGGTCCAGGAGGAGGTCCACGGCGGCGGGCCTCAGGCCGCGGCGGCGAGCTCCCCGCGGGCCGGAGCCAGCAGGAAGTCCACGAACTCGGTGCGGACCTGCACCACGCGGGCGTAGTCCTCGACGCTCATGGCGGAGACGCTGATCGCCGGGACGCTCGGCGCGGGGTCGCGGCGGGTCCCGACCCCGGTGGCCGGGACGGCGTGGGAGGGCTGGGGGAACGCGCCCGTGCGGGCGGCGGAGTTGCGGGGGTCGGACATGACCGGGATCCTTCGTGCGCTCTTGCTCGCACCGGGTACCGCTGCTGCGGCGATGCGAGCCGCTTCGTCATCCGAACCACCCGTGAACATGGGGTTGGTGCCCGGTCAAGTCGGAGCTTGCCGACCGGGTCTCTTGAAGCTCTCCCCATTGAACCACATCGGCCGAACCGTGTCCGCGTGCGGCGACCCGGCCGGATCCGGTGCCCCCTCCTGTGCACAGGCCTTCCCCGGGGTGTCACCGCCCGGACATCTCGACGACACATCGTTGCGCTGGAATGGGTCCCGTAGTACCGGGGACGGCGCAGGCGACGGCCCCGCGCATTACGTTTCAGTGACACAACTCACGACTCGCTTGTCGAGGTGTCGGTGCCGCGGGGTAGCCTGAACCTGCTTCTCGAGATGCGGCGTCCACGCCCTCGGCCGGAGATCGACGATCCCCGGCGGAACCGTGGAGGGGCTCCGACCCGCTGCGCGCCAACCCGATGTTCCCGGGTGGATCGGATGACGAAGCGGCGGGCAACGCCATCGGATGCCTGCAAGAACGTCAGGAGAAAACATGACCATGTCCGAAGAAAGAACAGCCATCACCACCGACCAGCGCGAGGAGTGGATCGACGTGACCGTCACCGCCCTCCCCGATCTCCACCTCGTCCGTCTCACGTCGACCGACGGGGACGTGCAGGAGTACCTGAGCCCCGAGGCCGACGACCTGGCCGCCGCGGCGGAGCACACGGAGGGTACGGCGCAATGGTGCGCCAAGTACCGCCAGCTCCTCGTTCCCGGAGCCCTCGCGGCGACCGGACGGCACCCGTTCTTCAAGCTCCACCCCTCGTCCCTCCCGCTGTCGGCATAGCCGGCGGACAGGAGCGCACGGAGGCCGCAGCCCGTCGGGCTGCGGCCTCCGTCGTGCGGGAGGACGGTGACGTCCGGAGCGCCGGTGGGACCCGCGGGGTGCTCACTCGAGGCCGTAGTCCCCCGCCGAGCCCCACCCGCCGCCGGCCTCGTCGGCGGAGCCGTCGAATCCCCACTCGGAGGCCTCGACCTCGAACGGCACGGAGACGTCCAGCTCGGCGTCGGAGACCCGGTTCACCACGAAGGGGTCCTCCGGCTCCTCCGCGGCGGGGAGCGGATCGGGAACGGTCACGGCGCTTCCTCCCGGTGCTGCTCGGCGGGTACGACGACAGAACCGCCGCCGGGCGCAGCCCGACGACGGTTCTGGAGGATCAACGGGCCGGAGCCCGCGGAAGATCCTTAGGAGATGACGTTGATGTTCGCAGCCTGGGGGCCCTTGGGGCCGTCCTGGGTCTCGAACTCGACGCGGTCGTTCTCGTTCAGCGAGCGGAAGCCGTTCGAGTTGATCGCGGAGAAGTGGGCGAAGACGTCCTTGGAGCCGTCCTCGGGGGTGATGAAGCCAAAGCCCTTGTCAGCGTTGAACCACTTGACGATACCGGTAGTCATGGGAGACCTGATCCTTCATGAGATGAACGTTTCCCGACGTTCGAGAAACAAAACAGTTGTGATGCATGGAAAACGTCTTCTCAGAAAAACTGCTGCACCCGAGTGGGCCGAACTGCTTGAAAGACAAAAACGAACCTCAACAACTGCGGACTACTCTACACGAGATCCGGCGCCGCACCACCCGGGACGGGGCGCCGGACCCGGCCCGGCACCGGGGACCGCTCAGACCGGCGGGGCGCCGAGCTCGATGAGGAGCACTCCGCCGGCGATGAGGGCCACCCCGGCCGCCGTCACCCAGGTGAACGGCTCGCGGAACAGGACCCGGCCGGCCAGCGCCGTCAGCGCCACGCCGGAGGCCGACCAGATGCCGTAGGCGACGCCCAGCGCCATGCCCTCGGCCAGGACGAGGCTCAGGCAGGTGAACGCCACCAGGTAGCCGACGGCCACGGCGGCGTACCAGCGGCGGCGGCCCCGGGCGGCCATCCGCAGGGACAGGGTTCCGGCGACCTCGGTGAGGATCGAGACACTGAGGAAGAGCCAGGCCATCAGGCCGCCTCCTCGGTCTCGGGGGCGGGGCGGCGGGAGCCGAGCTCCACGCAGAGCACGCCGGCCACGACCAGCACGATCCCGGCCAGCACGGCCGGGCTCAGCCGCTCACCGTAGACCACGGCCGCCGCCAGGGCGGTGAGCATCACCCCGAGGGCGGCCCACACGCCGTAGGCGACCCCCACCGGCATGCCGCGGCGCAGCACGGCCGCCAGGAGGGTGAACGCGGCGAGGTAGCCGGCGACGACGAGCGCGTACCAGGCGGGCTCGCCCAGAGCCGCCTTCAGCGACAGCGTGGCCGCCACCTCGGCGAGCACGGCGGCGAGCAGCAGCAGCCGGCGCAGCACGGCTCAGCCCGCCAGGAGCTCGTCGGCGACCGCCCTGACCCGGGCCCGCTCCTGCGGGTCGGGGGCGAAGACGCCCGCGGCGTCGGCGAACCACACGCCGTCGGCGAGCAGCCGCACGGCCAGCAGCCGGCTCCGGCGCTCGGCGGGCAGGTCCGCCGGCAGGTGCACCCACGGCTCCACCCGCGCGACCCAGCGCTCCTTGAGCGTGGCGCGCAGCCGCTGGTCGGTGAGCATCACGAGGTCGGTCTCGTCGACCTCCCCGGACAGGCACCAGTCGAGGTAGGCGCGCAGCCGTTCCGCCGCGGGCACCTGCTCCGGGGGGCCGGTCAGGCGGCGGGCCATCTGCGCGTCCCAGCCGTCCATCACCCGGTCCACCAGGGCGAGCATCAGCGCCTCCTTGGTGGGGAAGTGGTACATCACCCCGGGCTTGGTCAGACCCGCCTGCCGCGCGGCCGACGCCAGGGAGACCGTGCCGCCGCCCCGGATCAGCTCGAGGGCGCCGTCGAGGATGCGCTCGCGGGAGGAGGTGCTCATGAGAAAGGACTTTACCAACCGGAAGGGTGGTGACACGATGTTGAGCATCCCCGGGGCGCGGGTTTCGGCCGCCGCACCGGTCCGCGGGCACGACGACGTCCCGCCCCTGCCCGGTCCGCGCTGGACCCGGCAGGTGCTCCCCGACCCGGATCACCACTTCCAGGAGGACTCGTCCCATGACTTCCGCCCTGCACCAGTCACCGCCCGAGAGCGGCACCCCACCCGCCGGGCGCTCCCGGCCGGCCGTGAACCGGACGGTCTTCGCCGGCTCGGGCATCACCATCGTCCTGTTCTCCCTGTGGGCGATCCTCGCCCCCGACCAGGCCTCCGCGGTGATCAGCGCCGTGGTCGGCTGGATCGCGACCAACATGGGCTGGTTCTACGTCCTCACCGCCACGGTGGTGACGGTCTTCGTCCTGGTCGTGGCGTTCTCCCGCGAGGGGACCATCAAGATGGGCCCCGACCACTCGAAGCCGCAGTACAACCTGTTCACCTGGACCGCGATGCTCTTCGCCGCCGGCATCGGCATCGACCTGCTGTTCTTCTCCGTGGCCGAGCCCGTCACCCAGTACTACGGCCCGCCCGCCGGGGAGGGCGGGACGGCCGAGGCCACCCGCATGGCCGTGGTGTGGACGCTGTTCCACTACGGCGTCACGGGCTGGGCGATGTACGCGCTGATGGGCATGGCCTTCGGCTACTTCGCCTACCGGTGGAACATGCCCCTGAGCATCCGTTCGGCCCTCTACCCGCTGATCGGCAAGCGGGTGCAGGGGCGCACGGGGGACGTCGTGGACATCGCGGCGCTGCTCGGCACGATCTTCGGCGTGGCCACCTCGCTGGGCATCGGCGTGGTGCAGCTCAACTACGGCCTCTACCTGCTCTTCGGGATCGAGGAGGGGACCGCGGCGCAGATCGGGCTGATCGTCGTGGCCGTGGTGATGGCCACCGCCTCGTGCGTCTCGGGCGTGGACAAGGGCATCCGCAGGCTCTCCGAGCTCAACGTGCTCATGGCCGTGGCGCTGATCGTCTGGGTGCTCGTGGCCGGCCGGACCTCGTTCCTGCTCGACGCCACGGTGCAGAACCTCGGCGACTACGTCTCCTCGCTGCCGGGGATGACCATGGAGACGTTCGCCTACACCGGTGCGGCGGAGTGGATGGCGGGGTGGACCCTCTTCTTCTGGGCCTGGTGGATCGCCTGGGCGCCGTTCGTCGGCCTGTTCCTGGCGCGGATCTCCCGGGGCCGCACCCTGCGCGAGTTCGTGATCGCGACCCTGACCGTGCCGTTCCTGTTCATCCTCATCCTGGTCTCGGTCTTCGGCAACAGCGCCCTGGCGATCGTCACGGGCGGCGACGACGCCTTCGGCCAGGCCGCCATGAACACCCCCGAGCGGGCGTTCTACTCGCTGCTCGAGCAGTACCCGGGCGCGCCGGTGCTCATCGCGCTCGCCTCGCTGGCCGGGCTGCTGTTCTACGTCACGAGCGCCGACTCGGGCGCGCTCGTGATGTCGACGTTCACCTCGACGATCCAGGACCCCACCCAGGACGGGCCCAAGTGGCTGCGCATCTTCTGGGCCGCCGCCACCGGGCTGCTGACCCTGGCGATGCTGCTGGTGGGCGGGGTGCCGACCCTGCAGGCCGCCACGCTGATCATCGGCCTGCCCTTCTCGATCGTGATGTACCTGGTCATGATCGGGTTCTGGAAGGCCCTGCGCGCCGAGCGCTCCCAGCGCGAGGGGCGCAGCTCCACCCGCCGCTCCGCGGCCGCGTCCCGCATCCCCGGCCCGGACAGCCACTGGCGCCGGCGGCTCTCCCGGACCGGCTCGTTCCCGGGCCCGAAGGCCGTGCGCCGCTACGAGGACGAGGCGCTCGTCCCCGCCCTCGCGGAGGTCGTCGAGGAGTTCCGGGCCCAGGGCCTCGACGCCGAGCTCACCAGCTCGGTGGTCGGCTACCAGGACCTGTCCGAGCACACGCTGACCGTGCGGATGGGCGAGGACCGGGACTTCTGCTACCAGATCTATCCGGTGGCCACACCCGTGCCGGCCTTCGGCGGGTTCCGCACCAACCCGGACTCCGACCTGTACTACCGCCTGGAGGTCTTCAACGAGACCGGCTCCCAGGGCACGGACGTCATGGACTGGAGCCACGAGCAGGTCATCAACGACGTCCTCGACAGCTGGGAGGCGCACCTTGCCTTCCTGAGCATCCACGACGGGCCGTCCGTCATCCAGGACGGCGAGCAGGGCCACCCCGACTGGTCCACCGACATCCACGACGTGCCGACGGGGCAGATCCCCGCGGCGAAGGAGGCACACCCGTGAGCAGCACCTTGTTCATCGACGGCCAGTGGCAGGCCGCCGCCGAGGGCGGCACCCGCACCATCGTCTGTCCCGCCGACGGCGCCGAGGTCGGCACCGTCGCCGAGGCGACCGCGCAGGACACCGAGCGCGCGATCGCCGCGGCCCGCCGCGCCTTCGACGACGGCCGCTGGTCGTCCGTGCCGGCGCCGGAGCGCGGGGACCTGCTGCTGCGGGTCGCCGCCCGGCTGCGCGAGCGCAAGGACGAGTTCGCCCGCGCCGAGTCCCTCGACACCGGCAAGCGGCTGGTCGAGTCCGAGATCGACATGGACGACATCGCCGCGTGCTTCACGTACTTCGGCAAGGCCGCCGCGGAGCAGGCCGGGCGCGTCGTCGACGCCGGGGACCCCACCGTGGTCTCGAAGGTCGTCACCGAGCCCGTGGGCGTGTGCGGGATGATCACGCCCTGGAACTACCCGCTGCTCCAGGCCGCGTGGAAGATCGCCCCGGCGATCGCCGCCGGGTGCACCTTCGTGCTCAAGCCCGCCGAGCTCACCCCGCACACGGCGATCCTGATGATGCAGGTCCTCCAGGAGGTCGGCCTGCCCGACGGCGTGGCCAACCTCGTGCTGGGCGCCGGCGCCGAGGCGGGCGCGCCGCTGTCCTCCTCCCCCGACGTGGACCTCGTCTCCTTCACCGGCGGCGTGCTGACCGGCCGGCGGATCGCGGCCGCCGCCGCGCCCACCGTGAAGAAGGTCGCCCTGGAGCTCGGCGGCAAGAACCCCAACGTGGTCTTCGCGGACGCCGACTTCGACGCCGCCGTGGACAACGCCCTCAACGCCGCGTTCGTGCACTCCGGGCAGGTCTGCTCGGCCGGGGCGCGCCTGGTGGTCGAGGAGCCGATCGCCGAGCGCTTCGTCGACGAGCTCGTCCGCCGGGCCGAGCGGATCCGCCTCGGCGGCCCCTTCGACGACCAGGCCGAGACCGGGCCCCTCATCTCGGCGGCCCAGCGCGAGAAGGTGCACGCGTACGTGGAGCGCGCCCGCGAGCAGGGGGCGCGCGTCCGCACCGGCGGCGAGCACTCCACCGGGACGTCCGCCGACGGGTCGCTGGACCTCGGACGGGGCTTCTTCTACCCGCCCACCGTGATCGACCGCTGCACCCGCGAGATGGACTGCGTGCACGACGAGGCCTTCGGCCCCACCGTCACGGTCGAGACCTTCCGCACCGAGGACGAGGCCGTCGAGATCGGCAACGACACGATCTACGGCCTCGCCGGGGCCGTGTGGACCGCGGACGCCGGCCGCGCCCACCGCGTGGCGAGCCGGCTGCGCCACGGCACGATCTGGATCAACGACTTCCACCCCTACCTGCCGCAGGCGGAGTGGGGCGGGATGAAGCAGTCGGGCGTCGGGCGCGAGCTCGGCCCCACCGGCCTGGGCGAGTACCAGGAGCTCAAGCACGTCTACCAGAACACGGCCCCCGCCGTGACCGGCTGGTTCGCCGCACCCTGACCCGCGCCCGCCCGGCGTCGTCGTCGCCCGCACGACGACGACGCCGGCGCGCCCCTAGAACTGCCACGCCGCGAAAACGTCCCGAGACCTTCCCGAGGAGAGACATGACCACGCCCAGCACCACCCCAGCGCCCGAGACCCCGCAGGAGTTCGACTACCTGGTGGTCGGCGGCGGCTCCGCCGGCGCCGTCGTCGCCGCCCGCCTGTCCGAGGACCCGTCCGTGAGCGTCGGGCTGATCGAGGCCGGACCGCACGACCGGGACATCGACGAGGTGCTGACCCTCAGCCGGTGGATGGAGCTGCTGGAGTCCGGCTACGACTGGGACTACCCCGTCGAGGAGCAGGAGAACGGCAACTCGCACATGCGCATGGCCCGCGCCAAGGTGCTGGGCGGCTGCTCGTCGCACAACTCGTGCATCGCGTTCTGGGCCCCGGCCGAGGACCTGGACGAGTGGGAGGAGGTCCACGGCGCCGAGGGCTGGAACGCCGAGACCGCCTTCCGGCTCTACCAGAAGCTCGAGACCAACGACGACGAGGGCGCCCACCACGGCCACGACGGGCCCGTGCACCTGATGCAGATCCCGGACGACGACCCCTGCGGCGTCGCCCTGCTCGAGGCCTGCGAGCAGGCGGGGATCCCGCGCACCACCTTCAACACCGGCAAGACCGTGGTCAACGGCGCGAACTTCTTCCAGGTCAACCGCCGCGCCGACGGCACCCGGGCGTCCTCGTCCGTGTCCTACCTGCACCCGGCCGCCGACCGGGACAACCTCACGGTCCTGCACTCGACCCAGGCCAAGCGCGTGGTCGTCGAGGACGGCCGGGCGACCGGCGTCGAGGTGGTGGACAACGCCTTCGGCACGTCCCGGACCGTGCGCGCCCGCCGCGAGGTGGTCGTCTCCGCCGGCGCCATCGACACCCCCAAGCTGCTGATGCTCTCCGGGATCGGACCCGCCGAGCACCTGCGCGAGGTCGGCGTGGACGTGCTCGTGGACGCCCCCGGCGTCGGCGAGCACCTGCAGGACCACCCCGAGGGCGTGCTCCAGTGGGAGGCCCGCCGGCCCATGGTCACCGAGTCCACCCAGTGGTGGGAGGCCGGGATTTTCACCCAGGTGGACCCGGACACCGACCGGCCGGACCTGATGATGCACTACGGCTCGGTCAACTTCGACCTGCACACCTACCGGCAGGGCTACCCCACCTCGGACAACGCCTTCTGCCTCACCCCGAACGTCACCCACGCGCGCTCCCGCGGCACGGTGCGCCTGCGCTCGCGGGACTTCCGGGACAAGCCCCGGGTCGACCCCCGCTACTTCACCGACCCCGAGGGCTACGACCTGCGCATCATGACCGCCGGGATCCGCAGGGCCCGGGAGATCGTCGCCCAGTCGGCGCTGGCCGAGTGGGCCGGTGCGGAGCTGTTCCCGGGCCCGGACGTGCAGACCGACGAGGAGATCGCCGACTACGTCCGGCGCACCCACAACACCGTCTACCACCCGGCCGGGTCCTGCCGGATGGGACCGGCCGACGACCCGATGTCCCCGCTCGACCCGCAGCTGCGGGTCAAGGGGGTGGCGGGCCTGCGCGTGGCCGACGCCTCGGTGATGCCGGAGCTGACCACGGTGAACCCCAACATCACCGTCTACATGATCGGGGAGCGCGCGGCGGAGCTGATCACCGCGGACGCCTGAGCGCCTCCCCCGCAGCACCCCCGCCGCCGGACCGGGCGCGGACGGGCCCCGGGTCGCACACCGACCCGGGGCCCGTCCGTACCGGCCGCCCGCTCAGCTCATGAGCTTGTCCACCAGGGTCTGGGCGAACTCGGGCGTGACGTCCCCGTAGTTGAGCGAGAAGTCCTCGTCCACCTTGGCGGGCAGCAGCCCGGAGCACAGGACGGCGGCGCGGGCGTAGAGCCCGGCCAGCTCCGCGCCGATGGGCACGGAGAGCAGCTCCAGCTCGGGGTCGTAGGAGACGATCGGCACCCCCGCCTGCCGGGCCGCGAAGTGCTTGCCGATGCCCGAGGCCACGAACCGGGCGTGGCCGGACTCGACGTCGGCCGGGGTGCGGAACGCGTACCGGGTCCGGTGGTGGTGGTTGATCCGGTACAGCCCCGGGCGGTTCCGGTCCTCGGTGAGCTCCCACGTGGCGTCCTCGGGGACGAAGCGCTCGGCCACCCCGTTGTACTGCATCTCCGCGCGCCGCAGCTGCTCCTCGACCTCGGACAGCGGGGGCAGGGTCTCCAGCATCGCGGGCCCGGCGTCGAAGACGACGTCGCACAGCCCCACCGGCAGCGCCTCCTGCAGCGTCCCGAGGTCCACGTCCTGCAGCAGGGTGGTCCCGTGGTCCTCCGGGGAGAGCACCACCACGGACGCGTCCTGGGCCGCGGCAGCCTCCGCGACCACGGCCTCCTTCTCCGGCGTCCAGCCGCCCGTGAGCAGCACGGAGCCGTCCACGAGCTGGGTGAGGGAGGGCCCGCAGACCTGCCAGCGCCGCACGGTCCAGTGCTCGTCGCGGACCACCTCGAGGAAGCCGAGGGCCTGCAGGTGGCCCACGAACCACTCCTCGAACCGCTCGGAGTCCTCGAGCTGGCGGGCCACGATGGACAGGCTCGAGCGCTTCCCGCCGCCCAGGAACGTGAGGGCGTCACGGAACGGCGCCCAGGACGTCGGGTACTCCCCCTCGTCCGGGCCGATGAAGCGCAGCGCCTCCACGGAGCCGGTGGAGGTGAGCGCGGAGGGCTTCGTGAGCCGGCCCGGATAGCGCTTCTGCAGCCCGCACTGGGCGCACTGCCCGAAGATCCACGGCGCCTTCGCCTTGGGCTCCATGGCCGGCAGCACGATGCGGTGCCGGCCGGTGGCCAGGCAGGAGCGCCCCTCCGGCTCGGGCAGCGCGTTGGTGCGCTCGAGCAGCAGCTGCCCCTCCGAGGAGTGCCAGCCCGGGGCGCCGGGGACCTCGTGGTCCCCGGCCGCCTCCCGTGCGGGCAGGTTGTCGAACGCGCCCTGCACGTACCGCTCGGGCAGCTCCGCCACGATGCCCGCGGTGACGGGCCACAGGGGCTCCTCCTCGACGTGCACCATCTCGCCCTCGTAGCCGAGGGAGCGCTGGGTCAGGTGGAAGGACGAGTCCCGGAGCTTGAACTCACGGCGCTGCCGGACCGTGCGCCCCGCCTTGAGGACGAGGGTGTAGTCGTTGGGCTTGAGGGTCCGGTCCGCCCGCGCCATCGGCGTGCCGTGCAGCGAGATCTGGAACGGGGGCACGCGCCCCTCCACGAGCTTGGCCTTCTCCAGCTTGAAGGAGTGCGGGTTGCGCCACTCGCACTCCACGGTGAGGGGCGCGTCCGTGTCCGAGGTGATGGTCACCTGCGGCGGGCGCAGCGCGGACCAGCGCACCACATCGCCGGGGATCCGCAGCCCGCCGGAGAGGGTCACGGCGGGCACGAGACGGGGCACCAGGCCGGAGAAGTTGTCGTTCGCGGTCAGCTCCGGGTTGCCCGCGCGCAGCACCTGCACGTCGTCGAACATCACCCACCCCTCGGCGAGGCCGTGGCTGCCGGCCTCCACGAAGCGGTAGTCCGGGGAGGCGGAGTCGTCGAGGATCCGCTTGATCTGGGCGATCCACTCCGGCTCGTCCCGGACCATGATCCGGCACGGCCAGGCCGCGGGGATGTGGTCCACGGAGATGAAGGTGTCCGAGAACCCGTCCTTCGCGAAGATGACGACGGGGCGCGGGTGGCGCTCGAAGCGCACGTCCCCGGCGCTGAGCTGCAGGGTCCCGCCCAGCAGCGTCCCCGGGTCCATCCGCGCGGTGTAGGCGGAGACCCCCAGGAAGGCGTCCCCGATGAAGGACAGGAACACGGTGCGGGGCCCCGCCGTGGTCTCGAGCTCCACCTCCCGGCCGGAGAGGAAGCGCTTGGGCACCACGAAGCCGAGCTCGAACACGGGGTTGCCCACGTAGTCGGTGCTGTCCGTGAGGGACAGCGAGCAGGACTTCACGGCGCTGCGGCCGGGCCCCCGGCCGTTCGCGCGGACCTCGGCGCGGGCCTGCTCGCGGGACTGCTCCCAGACCGCGAGCTCCGCCAGCGCGATCTCGAGACCGGGCTCGCGGGTGAGGGGGTTCGCCCAGACCTGCTTCATGGCCTTGGACGCCTTCGTCTCGGCCATGTCGAGCCAGAAGTCGAGGTAGACCCCGAGCTCGGCGGCGGAGAGCCCCTGCGCGGTGGTCATCCCCAGGTCCTCGAACATGCGGTGCAGCTGGCGCCGCTCGGCCTCGCCGAACATCGTCTGGGACAGCGCGAGCCCGACCGGCCGCTGGTTCACCGCGTACGCCGTGGGCAGCCCGATCTCGCCGTTGCGCAGCTCGAGCCAGTAGCGCAGCGCGTCCCAGTACGCCTCGGTGTCCTTCTTGAAGGAGGACTCGAGGGCCTTCGCGTTCTCCGGGCCGGCCTGCAGGAGCACGGTCAGGGGCAGGAAGAACGTGGAGACGGACTTGTTGCCCGTGCGCGCGGCCAGGGTCGACATGTGCCGCCCGGCGAGCGCGAACAGGGCGAGCAGCGCGACGACGGGCGGCGGCGGGATCTCCGCGATGGAGTCCAGGCTGCGGCGGGTGGCGCGGTACCACTGGCCGTTGAGCCGGTTGAAGACGTCGAACACCGAGCGCCGCCCGTCCTCGGTCACCAGCAGAGGCGTCACCGAGTCGGCGAGCGCCCGCAGGGTCGAGGGCCCGTCGAGGCCGCGCTCCTCGCCGATCGCGGCGAGCGTCTTGTCGTCGAGGTCGAGGTAGATCAGCTCTCCCGCCCGGTCCGGGCCGAAGAACGCCGCGCAGACCGCGTCGTTCCAGCGGAGGTAGGCGAGCTCCTCGGCACTGTCGGCAATGGCATGGTCTCCGAGGCGGAGCCCAGCAGTGTCGGGCACGAGTCCTCCGTCCGCGGCCGCACGTGGGGCCGCTGTCGTCGTTCGAGGGGTCGCCTCGATTATAGAGAGCCCGCGGGGCCGCTCCGCACGCGCGGCGCCCGGCGCCCCGGCCCGATACGGTGGGACGATGCACTCCCCTCCCGGTCCCCTCGTGGACTCCCGGCGGCTCGTCGCCGCCTCCGGGCCCGCCGTCTTCCGCCGCGGCCAGGAGTACTTCCGCACCGGACGTGTGCGCGCCGTGCGCTGGTCCCCGGGCGCCGAGGGGTCCGGCAGCCTCTCCGCCGAGGTCGAGGGCTCCGGGTCGGTGTACTCGGTCTCCGTGCGGGTCGGGGCCGGCGGCGCCCCGGGACCGGCCTGGTGCAGCTGCCCGGCCGGCGGGTTCTGCAAGCACGCCGTGGCCACCGTGCTGCGCCACAACTTCGAGACCGCGGTCCGGGCCCACCAGCAGGGCGGGACCGCGGCGCCGTCGTCCCCGGCCGGCGCCGCGGCCCCCGAGGGTGCCGCCCCCCGGGCGGGCACCGCGCCCGGGCGACGCGGCGGGGCGCCCGACTGGAAGGACGCCCTGACCGAGATACTGGGCGGGCCGGACGCCGCGGAACCGCCCGCGGAGGAGCCCGAGGGGGTGGCCCTGGAGTTCGACCTGCGCCGGGAGCCGTACCGCTACGTGCACGGCACGGGCCGGGCGGGCTCGCCGTGGCACCTCTACGTCCGCCCGGTGCGCCGGGGCCGGCGGGGCGGGTGGATCAAGGGCGGGCTGGACTGGGAGAGCGTCACCGCCGACGCCGGCCGGTGGTCGCTGAGCCCCGCCCAGGTCGACTGGTTCGACGAGCTCCGGGCGCTGAGCGCCACCCGCTCCCCCTACGCGGTGCACGACCGGCACTGGATCCGGCTCGACTCCTACGCCTCCCCCCTCCTGTGGGGCATCCTCGCCCGGGCGGAGACCGCCGGGATCACCCTGGTCGGCCGGGAGCACGGGCTGCCCGTGACGGTCGAGGAGCCCGGACGCTTCCACGTGGACGTGCTGCGCGGGCCCGGGAAGGACCTCGAGCTGCGGCCCACGGTGGACAGCGGCGGCCGCCGGATCGCCCTGGGCACCGCCCGGATCATCGGGGACCCCGGGCACGGGCTGTTCGCCCCGGACGGGGACCCGCAGGACGTCGCCGACACCGAGGACCTCAACGTCTTCCCGCTGCGCCTCGTGCCCCTGGCCACCCGGCTCACCCGCGAGCAGCGGCGGTTCCTGGACACGGCGGGCGGTCTGCGGATCCCCGAGGACGAGGTCGAGGAGTTCTTCGACCGCTACTTCCCGCGCCTGCACCGCAGCATGGACGTGGACACCGGGGACGGGTCCATCGAGCTGCCGCAGGTCGCGGACCCGGAGCTGGTGCTCACCCTGGAGCACCAGGAGCTCACGATCCGCGCCCGCTGGGAGTGGGAGTACCAGAAGGGCCGCGACCGGATCCTGCTGCCCTTCCGCCCCGAGGACCCGCTCGCCGACGAGCCCGTGCACCGCGAGTCGTCCTGGGAGACGGCGGTCACCGCCGCCGTCCGGCACCGGGCGCCGGGGGTGGACTTCCGCCGCTCGAGCTACGTGGCGCAGGACGCGCTGGTGCTCGTGCGGGAGTGGCTGCCCGCTCTCGAGAAGGTCCCGGACCTGCGGATCGAGCACACCGGCGGGCGCATGGCCTACCAGCAGATCGCCGACCCGCCCACCATCACCGTCAGCACCGCCGCCACCGAGCGCCGCGACTGGTTCGACCTCGGGGTCACGGTCAAGGTGGGCGAGTTCTACATCTCCTTCGCCGACGTCTTCCGCGCCCTCGACCTCGGCCAGGACGTGATGCTGGCCCCGGACGGGTCCTGGTTCTCCCTGGACCGCCCCGAGTTCGACCGGCTGCGCGAGCTGATCGCCGAGGCCCGCTCGCTGCAGGAGAGCCCCGAGGGGCCGCTGCGCATCCACCGGCACCAGGCCGGGCTGTGGCAGGACTTCGAGGACGTCGCGACGGACACCGACCAGGCCGAGGCCTGGCGGGAGGGGGTGCGCTCCCTGCTCGAGCTCGAGACCCTCGAGGCGCCCCCCGTGCCCGCGACCCTGCACGCCGAGCTGCGGCCGTACCAGCGCGACGGCTACTCGTGGCTGAGCGTGCTGTGGGACCACGGCCTGGGCGGGATCCTCGCCGACGACATGGGTCTGGGCAAGACCGTGCAGGCCATCGCCCTGATCTGCCGCGCCGTCGAGCGCGACCCGGACCTCCCCCCGTTCCTGGTGGTCGCCCCGACCTCCGTGGTGCCCAACTGGACGGCGGAGATCCGCCGCTTCGCCCCGTCCCTGCCGGTCGTGGGCGTGACCGACACCCAGGCCAAGGCCGGCACCGATCTCGTGGACGCCGCCGCCGGCGCCCGTGTGGTGGTGACCTCCTACACCCTGCTGCGCCTGGACGAGGCCGCCTACCGGGGGATGTCCTGGGCGGGGGTGCTCCTCGACGAGGCGCAGTTCGTGAAGAACCCGCGGACCAAGGCGCACCGGGCCGCGAAGGACCTGGACGCCCCGTTCAAGCTGGCGATCACGGGCACCCCCCTCGAGAACAGCCTCGTGGAGCTGTGGGCGCTCCTGTCCCTGACGGCGCCCGGCCTGTTCCCGTCCCGGCGGAAGTTCACGGAGACCTACCAGCGCCCCATCGAGCGCGGGGAGGACGCCGCCGCCCTCGCCCGGCTGCGCCGCCGCGTCAAGCCCCTCATGCTCCGCCGCACCAAGGAGTCCGTGGACCTGGAGCTGCCCCCCAAGCTCGAGCAGACCATCGAGGTGGAGCTCTCCCCCGCGCACCGCCGCATCTACGACACGCGCCTGCAGCGCGAGCGGCAGAAGGTCCTGGGCCTGCTGCGCGACCTCGACCGCAACCGGTTCACGATCTTCCAGTCCCTGACCACCCTGCGCCTGCTCAGCCTCGACGCGTCCCTCGTGGACCCCACGGCGGACGTCTCCTCGAGCAAGCTCGACCTGCTCTTCGAGCACCTGCCCGAGATCGTGGCGGAGGGCCACCGGCCCCTGGTGTTCAGCCAGTTCACGAGCTTCCTCAAGAAGGCTGCGGCCCGCCTGGACGAGCTGCGGATCCCCTACGCCTACCTCGACGGCTCCACGACGGACCGGGCCAGGGTGCTCGAGCGGTTCACGTCCGGGCAGGTCCCCGTGTTCCTGGTCAGCCTCAAGGCCGGCGGCTTCGGGCTCAACCTCACCCAGGCGGACTACTGCTTCCTCCTGGACCCGTGGTGGAACCCCGCCACCGAGGAGCAGGCCGTGGACCGGACCCACCGGATCGGTCAGCAGAAGAAGGTCATGGTCTACCGGCTCGTGGCCCGGGACACGATCGAGGAGAAGGTCATGGAGCTCAAGGAGCGCAAGGCCAGGCTGTTCACCGCCGTGCTGGACGACGACAGGATGTTCTCCAGCGCCCTCACCGCCGAGGACATCCGGGGCCTGCTCACGCCGTGACCTGCGGGTTCGTCCACCGGCCGTTGCTGGACGCGTCATCAGGGGGTCACATTCCCCCGCACGCGCGACGACCGGGGAGCAGGCACTAGCATCGGAAGTGCGTGGTGTCGTGCGGCGGCGTGGTGTCGTACGGCGGCGCGGCCCCCTCGGCCCGGGCGCCTTCCCCGAGCCGATCCGACCATCTGACCATCCGACCGGAGGATCCTCCATGCCTCATGCCGTGGCGGGTCTCGCAGCCTTCGTGCAGCGCTATGGCTCCCTGATCCACGCGATGGCCGACCGCGGGATGACCCGCGGCCAGGTGCGGATGCGCTTCCAGCTGCTGTTCCCCGAGGAGTCGACCGCCCTGCTGGACGCGGCGATCGCCCACCTGGGCGAGCGCTTCCCGCGGGACGCCTCCGCCCCGGACCTCAACGACGGCGCGGTCGGCGCCGGCGTGTGGCTGGTCATGGCCCAGCACCTCGGCCTGGCCCCGGCCCCCGACTACGCGGCGCTGAACCTGAGCACTGCCCTGGTCCGCGACGTCACGGGGCTGCTCGCGGCGTCCGACGCCGACGGCTCGCTCACCCGGCGGACCCTGGGTCTGATCGGGGCCGCCCAGCAGCACTGCGCCGAGAAGGCCTCCTGCCGCCCGCTCAGCGCGCACAGCTACGAGATCGCACGGCTGGGCCTGTGCACGGAGTCCGACTTCCTGTGCGTGCTCGCCCACCACTGGCCCGTTCCCGAGCGCACCGTCTCCCAGCGCCTGGGCGGCGGGCGGTGGGACGTGGCGCTCGAGCGGATCGGGCTGCAGGCCGGCGCGGAGCCCGCCCTCGAGCACGTCTTCACGGAGGAGGAGTACGCGACCGCCGTGACGGCGTTCCTCTCCCACTGCCGCAGCACCGGCCACCACCCGACCACCGCCCGCTACGGCCGGTGGGTCGTCGAGCAGGAGGCGGGCAGCACCCGCCGCCCCTACTTCGACGGCGTCCGCCGCTTCTTCGGCTCATGGGAGGAGGCCATGCGCTTCGCCTCCGCCCGCCAGCCGGCCGGGGAGCCCGCGGGGGACGGCTTCGCCGACACGAGGACCTGGTCCGACCTGGCCACCCCGGAGGCCCAGGAGATGCTGGGCCGCGCCGGCATCGGCGTGGTCCTGCCGGACGCGGCGGCCCCGGTGGCCGGCGAGGACGTGTGGGAGGACCTGCGCCGGCTCATCGCCACGGTGCTCGCCCGGCTGCCCTGGAACGACTTCCTCGTCGTGGAGTACGAGCGCGACGACGACCGGTCGGAGGCGCCCGTCGCGTGGGCCGGGGTCGGCCCGCACGGCGTGGAGTGCGCCGTGCTCTCGGGCGGCCAGCTCGCGCACGCGGCCTGGCCCGTGGACGCCACCTTCTTCCACGAGGACGAGTGGAACGAGCCCACGGGCTGGGACCAGCCGTGGACCACGGCCCCGCTTGACTTCCCGGAGGCGGCGCAGAAGCTCGTCGAGGGCCTGCGCTTCGGCTGGGGCTGCGCCGATCCGTACCGCTTCCACTGGGGCGTGGGCTCCTTCCCCGCGGAGACCCGCGACGAGGCCTCGGTCATCGCCCCCGAGCGCCGGCAGTGGCGCACCCCGGCGGCCCCGGACACCGTCGACTCCTGACCCCGCCCGCCCACTCATATGCCGGGGGCGAAGAATCATGCAGGATCGATATTTATCCCCGGGTGAGCGGCGTCCTAGGCTGGCACGGTCCGCTGTTCCGCCACCGGGTGGCGCCGTCCGGTCCTGACGCCGCCGTCCGGTCCTGCGGCCGGACGCCGTCATCCGACCTCGCCACCCAGGAGCACCCCATGAGCCGCCACGTGCCGATCACCATCCGGCAGGACGGGCAGCCTGCCCGCGGCCTCCGGCGGGACTGGTCGGCGTCGGCGGCCCTGGCGGGTTTCGTGGCCGTCGTCGTCTCCTACTCGGGGCCCGTGCTCGTGGTCCTCGAGGCCGCCCGGGCGGGCGGGCTCAGCCCGGAGCTCACCTCCTCCTGGCTGTGGGCCGTCTCGGTCGGCTCCGGCGTCACGTGCGCCCTCATGAGCCTGTGGACGCGCCAGCCCGTCATGGTGGCGTGGTCCATCCCGGGGGCGGCGCTGCTCATCACCTCGCTCGGCAGCTACTCCTTCTCCGACGCGGTGGGCGCCTACGTGGTCACGGGCGTCCTGGGCCTGGTCCTGGGCGTGACGGGGCTGATCGGCCGGATGCTGGCCGCCGTGCCGAAGCCCATCACCGCTGCCGTCCTGGCCGGCGTGCTCTTCCCCTTCGCCATCAAGGTGGCGGCGGCCGTCGTCGAGAACCCGTGGGTGGCGGGCGCCCTCGTCCTCGGCTACCTCCTGGGCCGGCGGTTCTTCCCCCGCTACGCCGTCTTCGCCGCGCTGGGCCTGGGCGTGCTGACGGCTCTCGTCCGCGGCCGGATCGAGCCCGTGGCCCTGGACCTGTCCCTCACCCAGCCGGTGCTGACCGTGCCCACGTTCTCGTGGGAGGCGATCGCCGGGATCAGCATCCCGCTGCTGATCGTGACCGCGGCCGGGCAGAACGCCCCGGGCCTGGCCATGATGCACACGGCGGGCTACGCCGCCCGCGACCGCCTGCTGCTCGGCGCCTCGGGCGTCGCGTCGGTCGCCTTCGCGCCCTTCGGCAGCCACGCCCTGAACCTCGCGGCCGTCACCGCGGGCATCGCGACCAGCCCCGAGTCCCACCCGGACCTCGGCCGCCGCTACGTGGCCGGCATCTCGTGCGGGGTCTTCTACGTCCTCTTCGGCCTGTTCGCGGACACCCTCGTCGCCGCGTTCGCGGCGATCCCCCCGGGGATGATCACGGCCCTCGCGGGGGTGGCCCTGCTGGGCGCCCTGCAGGGGTCCTTCTTCGACAGCATGCACCCCGGCCGGCACCAGCCGGCCGTCATCGAGGCGGCGCTCATCACCCTGGTGGTCACGGTCTCCGGCATCGCCCCCTACGGCATCGTCTCCCCGTTCTGGGGCATGCTCGCGGGCATCGGGTCGTACGCGATCCTGCGCCGCCCCGCGGCGGCCGCCACCCGCTGAGCACTCCCGCGCGGCTTCGGCGCACCGAATCCCGGGGCCGGCGCCCCGGGTCTACACTCGTCGGGAAGCGAAGGGGAGTAGTTCCCGGGTGCCGTGCACCCGTCGGTCTGTCGCCATCCCGGTCTCGACGAGGAGTCCCGGCAGCCCACCCGTGCCCGCGGGCGAACGAGACCTTCCGGACGACACCGCACCCCGGTCGGACCCCGCGCGCCCCGTGCCGCCCCGGGCCGCGCCGGGCCCGAGGAAGGCCGCATGACACCCGCACCCGACGCCCACGCCCCCACGCCCCGGGGAGACCCCGCCCGCCCGGCCCGGCCCGAGCGCGGACAGATCCGCCGCTGGCGCAAGTACCTCGCGGAGGAGCGCGCCGAGGCGCGGATCTACAGCCTCCTCGCCGCCCGCAGCACCGGCCGGGAGCAGGAGATCCTGCACCAGGTCGCCGAGGCCGAGCAGCGCCACGCCGAGCACTGGGTCCGGCTGCTCGGCCCCCACGCGGAGGCCGAGGCCCGGCCGTCCCTGTACTCCCGGCTGCTGATCTTCCTCGCCACGCACTTCGGCTCCGTCTTCGTCCTGGCCCTGATCCAGCGCGCCGAGAGCCGCTCCCCCTACGACCGGGAGGAGGACGCGTCCGACGCCATGGCGGCCGACGAGGCGGTGCACGAGGAGATCATCCGCGCCCTCGCCACCGAGGGCCGGCACAAGCTCTCCGGCAACTTCCGGGCAGCGGTCTTCGGCGCCAACGACGGCCTCGTGTCCAACCTCGCGCTGGTCATGGGCGTGGGCGCCACCGGCACCTCCCCCGGGATGGTGCTCTTCGCGGGCATCGCCGGCCTGCTCGCGGGAGCGCTGTCCATGGGGGCCGGGGAGTTCGTGTCCGTGCGCTCGCAGCGCGAGCTGCTCGACGCCTCCCAGCCGACCCAGGTGACGCTGCACGTGGCGCCGAACCTGGACCTGGACGCCAACGAGCTCGTGCTGATCTACCGGGCGAGGGGCATGAGCGAGGAGGCCGCCGAGCACCGTGCGGCGGAGCGGCTGGGCTTCTTCGAGTGCGACTGCGATCCCTCCCGGTCGTTCCGCGACACCGTCGAGGACGAGCCGGCGCCGCACTCCACCGTGGCCCTCGGCACCGACCTGGGGGCCGCGGCGTCGAGCTTCTGCTTCTTCGCCTCCGGCGCGATCATCCCGATCCTGCCGTACCTGGCGGGCCTCACCGGGGTCCCCGCGATGCTCGTGGCCCTCGTCCTCGTGGGGCTCGCCCTGCTGGTGACGGGCGGCCTGGTCGGGCTGCTCTCCGGGGCCTCACCCTGGAAGCGCGGGCTGCGCCAGCTGGCCATCGGCTACGGCGCCGCCCTGGCCACGTATCTCCTCGGCCTGCTCTTCAACACGAGCGTCGCCTGACCGGTCGTCACGAAGGCAAACCGAGGCTGTCCTCACTTGAGGGGACATCCCGGGCGGCCGGCGGAGCCCCCGGCTCCGCAGCCGTCCGCGAAACCCCTGGTCGGAGCGGATTCCCTGCCGATTCCGCCGCCCCCGCGCCCCGCCGACGGGCCCACGTTCCGGGGGCGGCCGGCGGCTCAGGGCCCGCCCCGCGAATTCCCCGCGGAAACCGGGTGCGGACGCGGCACCGCGTCGGATAAGGTTGCGATCGTGGTGAGAACCACAGCAATGGGGGAAATTGCACGGATCGGACCGATTCGGACGCACTGGGGGGTGCACCGTCTGCGGCATCCGTGTTCTGAAAGCCGCTCAGCCCACGGCTCTCCTCTGTTGAGGCGTTCAACGCCTGCCGATGGCCGCGGGTCCTCCATGGGAGGCGCATCTCTCCCCGCGCCGGGCGGACTCCTACCGCCCGTTCCCGCGGCCATCGGTCTACACCGCACCACCTCCGCCCCGGTCGTCCCGCTCCGCACGCCGTCCCGGCGCCCTGCCCGCTGGGGCTAGGATCGTAGGGCCGCGCCCGCCGTCGTCGAGACCGGACCGCGCGGCGCACCCGTCATCAGCGCCGAGGAGCCCGCCCATGCCCGCCCAGGGGACCGTCGAACACGTCCTGACCGTCCACTGCCCCGAGGCCCACGGGCTCGTGAGCGCCATCACGTCCAACCTGACGCAGCAGGGCTGCGACATCTTCGACGTGAAGCACTTCTCGGACCGTTTCACCGACGAGTTCTTCATCCGCTGCCACACCGTCAGCGAGGCCGGCACCGCCACCGTGGAGTCCCTGACCGAGGGCTTCGCCCCGGTCGCGGAGCAGCACGACATGCGGTTCCGGCTGGTCTCCGTGCAGCGCCGGACCCGGGTGCTCGTCATGGTGTCCCGCTTCTCCCACTGCCTCACGGACCTGCTGCACCGCACCAGGATCGGCGAGCTGCCCATCGAGATCGTGGCCGTGGTCTCCAACCACCTCGACCACAAGAGCCTCGTGGAGTGGCACGAGGTCCCCTTCCACCACATCCCCGTCACGGCAGCGACCAAGCCGCAGGCCGAGGGCCGGCTGCTCGAGCTCGTGGACCGCTACGACGTCGAGCTGGTCGTGCTGGCCCGCTACATGCAGGTGCTCTCCGACGAGCTGACGCGGGAGCTGTCGGGGAAGTGCATCAACATCCACCACTCCTTCCTGCCCTCGTTCAAGGGCGCCAAGCCCTACCACCAGGCCTACGCCCGGGGCGTGAAGATGGTGGGGGCCACCGCCCACTACGTGACGGCGGACCTCGACGAGGGCCCGATCATCGCCCAGCGCGTCATGCCCGTGGACCACGCCCACACCCCGGCGGACCTCGTGGCGGTGGGCCGCGACGCCGAGATGCAGGCGCTGTCCCGCGCCGTGAAGTGGCACGCCGAGGGCCGCGTGGTGCTCTCCGGCAACCGCACCATCGTCCTGGTCTGACCCGGCCCCCGCGCCCCGGGGCGGCCGGGCGCGCTCATGCGCGGGCGGGCCGGCGGACCGGCGGCGCCGAGCCGTCGGACGCCCCGAGAGGCTCCACCCGGACCGGGGCGCCCGTCTCGAGCGAGTGCTGCGCGGCGTCGGCCACCCGGGAGGCGGCCACGGCGTCGCGGGCCGTGCAGGGGCTGGCGATCTCCCCGCGCACCACCCGCACGAAGGCCGCCATCTCGCGGCGGTAGGCCTCGGCGAAGCGCTCGTGGAACGTGGTGTGCGGGGGCCCGGCCGGGAACCCGACCCCGGGCTCGGCCGAGCGCATCGCCATGTGCTCGTCCATCCCCACGGCCACCGAGCCCTTCGAGCCCTGCAGCTCGAGCCGCACGTCGTGGCCCGCGCCGTTGTAGCGGGTCGCGGCCACGGTGGCCACCGTGCCGTCGTCGAGGGTGAGCACGGCCAGCGCGGTGTCGACATCGCCCACCTCGCCGATCCGGGGGTCCCCGCGGTTGGACCCGCGGGCGTACACCTCGACGACCTCGCGGCCGGTGATCCAGCGGAGGACGTCGACGTCGTGCACGGAGCAGTCCCGGAACAGCCCGCCCGAGGTCGCGAGGAACTCGACCGGCGGCGGGGTCATGTCACCGGTCATCGCGCGCACGGTGTGCAGCCAGCCCAGCTCGCCCGCGGCGTACAGCTCCCGGGCCCGGACGTAGCCGGGGTCGAAGCGGCGCTGGTGACCGATCTGGACCACGCCCTGCACGCGCTCGATCTCGTCGAGCAGGGGCAGCGCCTCCGCCACGGACAGCGCCACCGGCTTCTCGCAGAAGACCGGCAGCCCCGCGGCCAGGCCCGTCCGGATCAGCTCCGGGTGCGTGGCCGTGCCGGTCGCCACGACGAGGCCGTCCACCCCGTCCTCGAGCAGCGACTCGACCGTGGGCTGCGGCACCGCCCCCGTCCGGCCGGCCACGGCGGCCGCCTGCTCGGGCACGGCGTCCACGATGCTCAGCCGCACCGCCGGCTCACCCCCGGGACCGCGCAGGGCGGCGAGGTGGGCGGCGTGCATGGCGCCGATGCGGCCGGCGCCGATCAGTCCGATCCGGACGGTCATGGCGGGGAGTCCTTTCGACGGGGAGGGGTGCGGTGGGACCGACCCCGCGCCCGGAGTTCTCCGGGCGCGGGGTCGGGGTCCGGTCAGGCGCGGGGGCGGGCCTGGGACTCGGCCATGTCGGCCTGGACCTGCTGCATCTGCGAGGTGTGCCCGCCGAGCTGCTCGAGCTCGTGGGTGAGCTCCTCCAGCTCGGCGCCGCCGGCCATCTGGGCGGTGAGGTCCCCGAGCAGGATGTCCTTCTTCTCGTAGTAGCCGATGGACCGCCCGCGCTTGAGCAGCAGGAACCGGTCCCCCACGGGGTAGGCGTGGTGCGGGTTGTGGGTGATGAACACCACGCCCAGGCCGCGTTCCTTGGCCTGGAGGATGTAGCGCAGCACCACCCCGGACTGCTTCACGCCCAGGGCTGCGGTGGGCTCGTCCAGGATCAGCACCTTCGCCCCGAAGTGCACCGCGCGGGCGATGGCCACGCACTGGCGCTCCCCACCCGAGAGGGTGCCGATGGGCTGGTCCACGTCGCGCAGGTCGATGCCCATGTCGGCGAGCTCCTGCTTGGTGGTCTCCTTCATCCTCGCCACGTCCAGGCGCTTGAACGGCCCGAACCCGGTGGTGAGCTCGGAGCCCAGGAAGAAGTTGCGCCACACCGGCATCAGCGGGACCACGGCGAGGTCCTGGTACACGGTGGCGATCCCGGCGTCGAGGGCCTGCCGGGGCGAGGTGAAGGTGGTCTCCTCCCCGCCGACCCGCAGGGTCCCGTCGGTGTGCTGGTGCAGTCCGGCGATGATCTTGATCAGGGTGGACTTGCCGGCCCCGTTGTCGCCGAGCACGCAGGTGACCTTCCCGGCGTCGACGGTCATGGTGACCTCGCGCAGGGCGATGATGTTGCCGTAGCGCTTGCCGACGTCCGCGAGCTCCACCAGGGGCGCGGCGGTGTCGGTGGTGGTGCCCGTGGGCGTGTTCTGCGTCGACACGGTGGTCACCTACTTCCTCTCGACGCGCTTGCGCACGTACATGTTCACGATGGTGGCCAGCAGTAGCATCAGGCCCAGGAAGAACTTGAACCAGTCCGGGTTCCACTCGGCGTAGACGATGCCGCGGGAGGCGATGCCGAAGATCAGCGCGCCCAGAGCGCCGCCGATCGCGGAGCCGAAGCCGCCGGTGAGCAGGCACCCGCCGATCACGGCGCCGATGATGTAGAGGAACTCGTTGCCGACGCCCTCCCCGGACTGCACGGAGTCGAAGGCGAAGAGGTTGTGCATGCCCAGCAGCCAGCCGCACAGGCCCACGCCCATGAACAGACCGATCTTGGTCTTCGCCACCGGCACGCCCACGGCGCGGGCGGCGTTCTCGTCCCCGCCCACCGCGAAGATCCAGTTGCCGATCCTCGTCTTGAGCAGGATGAACGTGGCGACCGCCACCAGGGCGATCCAGTAGAACACCGTGATCCGCACGTTCACCCCGGCGATGGTCACCGAGGAGGCGAAGATCGCCTTGGCGGAGTCGAAGCCGTCCATGGTGCTGATCGAGGGCGAGGAGACCGAGCCGCCGATGAGCCGGGTCAGAGCCAGGTTGAGCCCGGTGAGCATGAGGAACGTCGACAGGGTCACGATGAAGGAGGGCAGCTTGGTGCGCATCAGCAGCCAGCCGTTGATCAGCCCGATCGCCAGCGAGGTCAGCAGGGCGATGCCCACCCCGACCCAGACGTTGACGGCGAAGAACCAGCTGAACATCGAGGCGGCCAGCGCGGAGGTGATCACGGCCACCCCGGTGGAGAGGTCGAACTCCCCGCCGATCATCAGCAGGGACACCCCCACCACCATGATCCCGATGGTCGAGGCTCCGTAGAGCACGGTGGAGATGGACTGTGCCTGGGTGATCGAGGGGGCGGCGACGGCGAAGAACAGCGCCACCACGATCGCCCCGACCAGCGCCCCGATCTCGGGGCGGGCCAGGAAGGTGCCCAGCAGGCCCTTGGTCTGGATGCGCTCGTCGGCCGGGGCCGCGGCGGCGGGCGTGGAGGGGGCTCCGGAGGAGCCGCGGTCCGGCGCCGGTGCAGCGGCCGGTGTACGGGTGGAGGTCATGGCCTTCTGCTCCTGGTTCCCGGGCCCGCTCAGCGGATGCCCTCGTTCGCGTACTCGAGGACGTCCTCGGCGTTCGACGAGTCCACGACGGCGGGACCCGTGAGCGTCGCCTGGCCGCCGCCGATCTTGAAGGCGCCCCGGTGGTTCTGCCACAGGGAGTCCACGGACAGGTAGCCCTGCAGCCACGGCTGCTGGTCGATGGTGAACAGCACGTCCCCGTCGACGACGGCCTGGGCGAGGTCGCCGTTCATGTCGAAGGACGCGACGGTCGCGTCGCTGCCGGCCGACTCCTTCGCCTCGAGCAGGGTCATCGTGTAGGGCGCGCCGAGCCCGATGATCGAGTCGGCCTCCGTCGAGGCCTGCAGCTTGGCCGTGGCGGTCGAGGACACCTGGGTCATGTCCGTGCCCTGCACGTAGAGGATCTCCGTCTCCGGCAGCGCCTCCTTGACGCCGGCGCACCGGGCCTCGAGGCCCACGTGGCCCTGCTCCTGGATCACGCAGATCGGGTGCTGCAGGCCCTCCTCCTTGAGCCGCTCCCCCGCCGTCTGCCCGGCCAGCTGCTCGTCGGACCCGAAGTGCGCGAACGCGCCGAGGTCCTCGAACTCGTTCTCGCCGGCGTTGAGGGTCACCACCGGGATGCCGGCCTCCTCGGCCTGGGCCAGCACGTCCCGCAGGGCGTCGGGCTTGGCCAGGGTCACGGCGATCCCGTCGACGCCCTGGTCGATGTACTGCTGCACGAGCTGGGCCTGGCGCCCGCCCTCGGGATCGGAGGCGTAGAGGAACTCCACGTTGTCCTTCGCCGAGGCCTCCTCGGCGCCCGCGCGGATCCGGTCCCAGAACGTGTCGCCCGGGGCGGCGTGCGTGATCATGGCGATCTTGATCTGCTCGGTCTGGGCCGCCTGGCCGCCGCCGCCCTCGCCCGCGGCGGTGGTCTCCCGGCCGCCCTCGGACGAGCAGCCGGCGAGCGCCATGGCGGGGACCAGCAGGGCGGCGGCCGCCAGGAGACGCCGGGGTGCCCTGGGCCGCAGGTTCTCGGGGGAAGGACGTCGTGCAGTCATGGGATGTTCTCCTCGTGTCGATGCGGGGCCTCGCGCCTCCGGGCGCCGCCTCGGCCGTCCGCTTGGGGATCATCCTGGGTGACCCGGATCACAGATGTCAATAGAATGTATGGACATATTCACATCTCGCCCTTCACAATGGAGGAAGTCGGCGGTCCCGCCCGCTCGGTTCCACTCCTTGGAGGTCCACCATGTCCGGCCCACTCCGTCTCACGGTCGACAAGACCTCCCCCGTGCCCCTCTACCACCAGGTGGCGCAGGGGCTCGAGGACGCGATCCGCAGCGGTGAGCTGCCCCCGGGAACCAAGCTGGACAACGAGATCGACCTCGCCAACCGGCTCAACCTGTCCCGGCCCACCATGCGCAAGGCCATGGACCAGCTCGTGCGCGCCGGGCTGCTGGTGCGCAAGCGCGGTGTGGGCACCCAGGTGGTGGGCAGCCAGGTGCGCCGCTCGCTCGAGCTGACCAGCCTGCACGAGGACCTCCAGCGCAGCGGAGGCAGTCCCAGCACGGACGTGCTGGACTTCGCGCGGATCCCTGCCGACGACGAGGTGGCGCTGCTGCTGGGCATCGCGCCGGGCGACGAGGTCTACTACCTCGTGCGCCTGCGCGGCACGGACGGCGAGCCGCTGGCCCTCATGGAGAACTGGATCCCCTGCGCGCTGTGCGAGCTCACGCGCGAGCAGCTCGAGCAGGAAGGGCTGTACTCCCTGATGCGCGGCCAGGGCGTCAACTTCCAGCTGGCCCACCAGCGGGTGGGCGCCGTCTCGGCCGACGCGTTCCAGGCGGAGCAGCTGGGCGTCGAGCCCGGCGCCGCGCTGGTCAGCATGCACCGCACCGCCATGGACGACCTCGGCCGGCAGGTGGAGACCGGCCGGCACGTGTACCGGGCCGACAAGTACACCTTCGAGCTGACTCTCGTCCAGCGCTGAGCGCCGGACCACCGCCGCGGCCCGAGACCACCGCACGACGACGACACCGGAAGGCACACCGACCCATGCACACCGACAGTTCCCGCCCCGAATGGGTCCACCCCAAGGACTCCGCCGCCCAGGACGGCTGGTTCGTCTCCCTGGGCGGCCACGACTCCGCCGCCGAGGTCCCCGGCTGGGCCCACACGGGCCTGCGCGTGGCCGACCTCTGCCCGGGCGGACGGATCCGCCTGGACGCCGCCGAGGAGGAGCGAATCGTGGTGCCCCTGGCGGGGAGCTTCACCGCCGAGACGAATGGTGAGAGCTACGACCTCGCCGGCCGGCCGTCGGTCTTCGCCGGCCCCACCGACGTCCTCTACACCGGGATCCGCCGGGACCTGACCGTGTCCACCGCCACCGGCGGCCGGGTGGCCGTGGCCTCGGCGCCCGCCCGCGCGGAGCACCCGACGCGGCTCGTGACCCGCGAGGAGATCCCGGTGGAGCTGCGCGGGGCGGGGAACTGCTCGCGCCAGGTGCACAACTTCGGCACGCCCGCCGCGCTGGAGGCCGACCGGTTCATCGTGTGCGAGGTGCTCACCCCGGCCGGCAACTGGTCCTCCTACCCGCCGCACAAGCACGACGAGGAGAAGGACGGGGAGACCGCCCTGGAGGAGATCTACTACTTCGAGACGCAGCTCGCCGAGGGCATGCCCGCCCCGGAGTCCGGCGGCACCGACCCGATGGGCTACCAGCGGGTCTACGCCTCGGACGACCGCCCCATCGACGTCAGCGCCGAGGTGCGCTCCGGCGACGTCGTCCTGGTGCCCTACGGCTGGCACGGGCCCGCCATGGCGACCCCCGGCTACGACCTGTACTACCTCAACGTCATGGCCGGGCCGGGCCGGGTGCGGGAGTGGCTGATCAGCGACGACCCCCACCACGGCTGGATCCGCCGGACCTGGGACGAGTCGGCCGTCGACCCCCGGCTGCCCTTCGGCCGCTGAGCACCCCCGGCACCGTCCGTGCGCCAAGGGCCCGTCCCCGAGGGGGCGGGCCCTTCCTGCACCGGCGAACGGATCAGCGCAGGGCGCCGACGGACGCGGCGGCGTCCTTCAAGACGCCGGCGGCGATCTCGAGGCCCTCGATCCGGCCCAGGGAGACGTCCTCGTGCTCGATGTTGACCGCCATGTCCGGGTCGACCTCGTGCAGCGCGGTGAGGAACTCGGCCCAGTAGGCGGTGTCGTGGCCGCGGCCCAGCGCCACGAAGTCCCACGCGGAGTCCTTCGGCCACTCGTTGGCCCACTCGTCCCCGCCGAGGTTGGTGCGGTCCTCCTCGGGGGAGAGGCGGCGGAAGCTGTTGTCCAGCACACCGTAGAGCGCGGCGTTGTCCTTGTTGATCCGCACGTCCTTCGCGGCCGCGTGGAAGATCAGCGGGCCGAGCTCGCGGACCACGGCGACCGGGTCCATCTGCTGCCAGAACAGGTGCGAGGCGTCGAGCTCCACGCCCACGTGGGTGGCACCGGTCAGCTCGACGAGCTTGTAGACGTCGGCGGTGTTGAAGACGACGTTCTGCGGGTGCAGCTCCAGGGCCACCTTCACGCCGTGGTCGGCGGCCATCCGGTCGGTCTCCCGCCAGAAATCGGCGACGAGACCCCACTGGTAGTCCAGCACGTCCAGGGAGGCGGAGTTCCAGGCGTTGACGATCCAGTTGGGCACGGTGGCCCCGGGCTCCCCGCCGGGCAGCCCGGACATGGTGACCACCCGGGTCTGGCCCAGCCGCTCGGCCAGCCGGATGGAGCGGCGGATGTCCTCGGCGTGCTTCTCCCCGATGGCACGCTTGGGGTGCAGCGGGTTGCCGTTGCAGTTCAGCCCGGCCATCGACACGCCGGTGCCCTCGAAGATCGCGAGATAGTCGTCGCGGGCGGCGTCGCTCTCGAGGATCTGGTCCATGTCCGGGACGTGGACGGCCGGCAGGAATCCACCGGTGTTGATCTCGATGCCGGTCAGGCCGAGGTCGGCGATGACCTTCAGGGCCTCCGGGAGCGGGCGGTCGTGCAGGATCGCGTTGTAGACGCCGAGCTTCACAGGACGACCTTCTTTCCGTTGTTGGTGGCCGACTCCACGGCCGCCTGCAGGATCTCCATGTTGTGCACGCCGTCCGCGAAGGAGGCGTTGCGCGGCAGTAAAACGGACTCGTCGAGACCTGCGACCTCCTCGAGGAAGGCGCGGGCTTGGTAGCCGAAGGCGTCGTTCTGGCCGAAGCCGACGCCGGGGGCGTCCATGGCCAGTCCCTGCGACAGGTAGGGGTGGCCGGGGCCGAGGTTGACGGTGCGGTAGCCGTTGGTGGCCTCGGGCCCCTCGTGGAGGAACAGCTCGATCTCGGCCGGGCGCAGCTGGTTGAACCGGGCCGCGCCCTTCTCGCAGAACACCTCGAAGGTCAGGGTGTTGGGGTGCCCGGCCGCCACCCGGGAGACCTCGAGGCTGCCGGCGCCGGAGGCGAACTCGGCGGAGTAGGCGGCGTAGTCGTCGTTCTCGACCGGCTCGTGGACGTCGCTGACCTCCACCAGGTGGTGGCCGGTCACCGCGCCCAGGGGCAGGGGGCGTTCGGTGATGGTGGTGGCCAGGCGTCCGCCGGACACGGAGGCGATGTCGCCGCAGAGGAACTCCGCGACGTAGGCCAGGTGGCTGCCGACGTCGGCCAGCGCCCCGGAGCCGGGGCCGCCCTTGTAGCGCCAGCTCATCGGGGCCTTGGGGTTGAACCCGTAGTCGGTCCAGTACCGGCCGCTGAAGTGCAGCACCTTCCCCAGGGTGCCGTCCTGGATCAGGTCGCGGATCGCGGCGATGCCGGGGGTGCGCCGGAAGGTGAAGCCGATCCGGGCGACGGACTCCGCCTGCTCGGCGGCGGCGGCCATGGCGCGGGCGTCCTCGAGGGTGTCGCTGAGCGGCTTCTCGCACAGCACGTGCTTGCCCGCCTCCAGCAGGCCCTCGACCGCCCGGCGGTGGAAGCGGTTCGCGATGACGACGCTGACCACGTCGATCTCCGGGTCCTCCGCGACCGCCTCCCAGGAGCTGACGGCCTTCTCATAGCCGTAGCGGCGGGCCACGTGGCCACCGAGGGTCTCGTTGACGTCGCCGACGGCCACGTAGCGCAGCGGGGGCAGGACGGGGTCGTAGAGCGTGGGGGCCACGCGGTAGGCGGCCGCGTGGGCCTGGCCTGCCATGCCGGCGCCGATGACGGCGATGCCGATGCTGTCGGTCATGTTTCTCTCCTGGACTGGGGACGGGACGGGGACGGTTCGGGAAAGGGGACGAACACGCACGAAGAGCGGCCGTCGCTCCGGGCCCTGTGGCACCGGTCACGATTGGAGCGCTCCAACGAGCGTAGGATCTTCTGCGGACCGGGTCAAGAGATTTGTCAGGACAAATTCGGGAGAGCGATCGGGGACAATGCTGTGGTGAACACTCGACCGCCCACCATCTACGACGTCGCCCGGAGCGCGGGCGTCTCCAAGTCCTTGGTGTCCCTCGTCCTGCGCGGCTCCCCCAGCGTCTCCGAGGCCCGGCGGACCGCCGTCCTGGAGGCGGTGGAGCGGCTGGGCTACCGCCCCAGCCAGGCCGCCGCGGCGCTGGCCGGGGCGACGACGCGCACCATCGGGGTGGTCATCGACGACTGGCGGAACCTGTGGTTCGTGGAGCTGCTGCGCGGTCTGCAGGAGGGCCTGGCGCCGCACGGGCTGCGGATCGCGGTCGCCGACCACACGCTCAACGCGCACGTGGAGGCGCACCCGCTGGACGGCTTCCTGTCGATGCGCGTCGACGGGCTGGTGATCGCCACCGAGCCGACCGGGGCCATGCGCGTGCCCGAGGGACTGCCCGTCGTGGTGGCCGGCCACCGGGAGGGCGTGGTGCCGGGTGCCGAGGTCGTCGCCAACGACGACCGGCTCGGCGCGCGCCTGGCGACGGAGCACCTGATCGGCCTCGGCCACCGCGGCATCGGCCACCTCACGGGCGGCGGCGGAGCGGCCCGGCTGCGGGCGGAGGGCTTCGCGGCGGCGATGGCCGCGGCCGGCCTCGAGCCCCGCACCGTCGCCGGGCACGGTGCCACCACGGAGGAGGACGGCTACGCCGCCGCGGTGCGCCTGCTCGACGCCGTCCCGGAGACCACGGCGGTCTTCGCCGCCAACGACACCATGGCCATGGGGGCGCTCGCGGCGGCCGGTGAGCGCGGGCTGCGCGTGCCGCAGGAGCTCTCGGTGGTCGGCTACGACGACTCCCCCATCGCCTCCACCCATCTCCTGCGGCTGACCACCGTCGACAGCCGCAACGCGGAGATCGGCGCGGTGGCCGCCGAGCGGCTGGTGGCCCGGATCGGCGGGGGCCCGGACACGGGGGCGGCGGTCCTGCTCGAGCCGGAGCTGGTCGTCCGCGGCTCCACGGCGGCACCCCGCGCGACCGGGTGACGGCGGGGCCCCGCGAGCGCCCCGCCGCCGCGCCGGGGAAACGGGTCAGGGCGCGGCGGGGCCCTCGCCCCGCCGCGCCCTGACGCCGGCCCCCGCTGCCGCTCAGGCGCGGGCGGCCACCGGTGCCGCTCAGGCGCGGGCGGCCACCGGTGCCGTGCTGTAGAGCTCCGGCTTCGGCTGCATCCGCACGGGCACGATCTCCCCGCTGGCCTGCGCCCGGACGCCGGCCTCGCAGCACGCGGCCGTGGCGTAGCCGTCCCATGCGGAGGGCCCGCCGATCTGCCCGCGCGCGGCGGCGTCGACCCACGCCTGGATCTCGCGGTCGTAGGCCTCGACGAAGCGCTCCTCGAAGCCCGGGGTGACGCTGCCGCCCCAGGTGCCGGCCGTGCGGACGTAGGGTTCGGTGTCGCCGCCGATGCCCACCACGCCGGTCTCGAAGGACGCCTGCGTGGCGACCTGGTAGCCGAACTGCGCGTTGACGTAGGCCTCGACCTGGGCGAGGATCCCGGACTCGGTCTCCATGAGCACCAGCTGCGGGTCCTTCTGGCCCTCCGGGGCGTTGCGGGTGGAGCGCCCGATCCGGACCTGGACCGAGGTGATCTCCTCCCCGGTGAAGAAGCGCACGGCGTCGAACTCGTGCACCACGGAGTCGTTGATGATCATCTCGTTGGTGAACCCGGGCGGGGTGGTCGGGTTGCGGTGCTGGTGGTGCAGGGTCAGCAGCTCCCCGTAGGTCTGCTCCTCGATCATCCGGCGCAGGGCTAGATAGCCCGCGTCGAAGCGGCGCATGAAGCCGACCTGGATCAGCTGCCGGCCGGCGGCGACCTCGGCCTCGACCACGCGCCAGGAGGACTCCGCGTCCGGGGTCAGCGGCTTCTCGCACAGCGTGGGCAGCCCGTGCTCGATCGCGGACAGCAGCACCTGCTCGTGCAGGAACCCGGGAGTGGCGATGAGGGCGGCGTCGATGTCGTCCCGGTCGAGCACCTCCTGGAAGTCGGTGTGGGCCACCGCGCCGGGGATGTGGGCGATGGCGGCCTCGACCCGGGCCCGGTCGATGTCGACGACGGCGGCGATCTCGGCGCCGTTGATCCGGCGGTGGATGCGCTCGATGTGGTCGGCGCCCATGCGGCCGGCTCCGACGACGGCTACGCGCAGCGGGGTGTTCATGGTGTTCTCCTTCCGCCGCCCCTGCGGGGCGGGATGTGCGGGGCGCTCCCGCCGGTCCGGGGACCGGCGGGAGCGGGGTGGCGTGCGGGTCAGTGGTCGGACGAGGACGGGAAGGCGAAGGACGCCCCCGAGGCGTGGTGCGGCTCGGGCCACCGCTCGGTGACGGCCTTGCCGCGGGTGTAGAAGCGCACGCCGTCGGGCCCGTAGATGTGGTGGTCGCCGAACAGCGAGGCCTTCCAGCCGCCGAAGGAGTGCCAGGCGACGGGCACGGGGATCGGGACGTTGACGCCGATCATGCCCACGGTCACCTGCCGCTTGAACTGGCGGGCGTAGGCGCCGGAGGAGGTGAAGATCGCAGTGCCGTTGCCGTACGGGTTGGCGTTGATGACCTCGATGCCCTCCTCCAGGGTGTCCACGCGCAGCACCACGAGGACGGGCCCGAAGATCTCCTCCTCGTAGGCCTGCATGTCCTTCCGGACCCTGTCCAGGACGGTGGGGCCCACGAAGAAGCCGTCCTCGTGGTCCTTCACGATCAGGTCGCGGCCGTCCACGACGACGGCGGCGCCGTCCTGCTCGGCGGCGGTGACGATCCGGCGCACCCGGTCCCGGGACGCGGGGGTGATGACGGGGCCCATGTCGGAGGAGGCGTCCATGCCGTTGCCCACGGTGATGTCCTTGGCCCGCTCGGTCAGCTTGTCCACGAGCAGGTCCGCGGCCTCGCCGACGGCCACGGCCACGGACACGGCCATGCAGCGCTCCCCGGCGGAGCCGAAGGCGGCCGCGGTGAGGTTGTCGGCCGCGGAGTCCATGTCGGCGTCCGGCAGCACGATCGCGTGGTTCTTCGCCCCGCCGAGGGCCTGGACGCGCTTGCCGTGCTTGGTCGCGGTCTCGTGCACGTACTGCGCGATCGGGGTGGAGCCCACGAACGAGATGCCGTCCACGTCCGGGTGGGTCAGCAGCCCGTCCACGGCCTCCTTGCCGCCGTGCAGCACCTGGAACACCCCGTCCGGCAGTCCGGCCCGCTGCCACAGCTCGGCGATCAGCAGGGCCGGGGAGGGGTCCCGCTCGGAAGGCTTGAGGATGAAGGCGTTGCCGGTGGCGATCGCCACCGGGGCCATCCACAGCGGCACCATGACGGGGAAGTTGAACGGGGTGATGCCCGCGACCACGCCGAGGGGCTGGCGGAAGGAGTAGACGTCGATGCCGGTGGAGAACTGGTCGGAGTACTCCCCCTTGAGCTGCTCGGCGATCCCGCAGGCGAACTCGACGACCTCGAGGCCGCGGCCCACCTCGCCCTTGGCGTCGGAGAGCACCTTGCCGTGCTCGGCGGTGATCAGGGCGGCGAGGTCGTCGGTGTGGGCGGCCACGAGCTCGCGGAACTTGAACAGCACGGCGGTGCGCTTGGCCAGGGACACGTCGCCCCACGAGTCGGCGGCCTTCCGCGCCGCGGCCACCGTGGTCTGCAGGTCCTCGTCGGTGGCCAGGTGCAGGATGCCGGACACCTGCCCGGTGGCGGGGTTGTAGATCTCCTGGGTGCGGTCACCGGTGCCGGGCGTGCGGGCCCCGGCGATGAAGTGCTCGACGTGCTGGATCTGCTGGTCGGTCCTGTCGATCTGCTGGGTCATGGGACTCCTCCTTCAGTTCCCCAGCAGCGGACGCTGCCGGGCCTTGTGCTGCTGGTAGACCTCGTAGGCCTCGTTCGTGGACTCGAGGGTGGCGGTGCCCGTGACGGGCACGTCCCACCAGGACTCGGAGCTGGGCGCGTCGATCAGCGGGTCCGACTCCACGTGCACGAGCACGGGACCGGAGCCCTCGGGCACGGCCTTGGCCTCGGCCACGCACCGCTGCAGCCGGTCGATCACGCCCTCGCCGGGCTCGACCCGCAGCACGCGCACGCCGAGGGACTCGGCGTTCGTGGCGAGGTCGATCGGCAGCGTCGAGCCGTCGTCGAAGCTGTGCCGCTGCCCGTCGAGGTAGCGGTACTTCGTGCCGAAGCGCTGGGACCCCAGCTGCTCCGAGAGCGCGCCGATCGAGGCGTAGCCGTGGTTCTGGATCAGCACCACCACGAGCTTGAGCCCCTCGGCCACGGCCGTGACGAGCTCGGTGTGCATCATCAGGTAGGAGCCGTCCCCGACCATGACGACGACGTCGCGCGCGTCCTGCGGCGTCCCGGCCCGCTGGGCCTCGGCCACGGCGGCCCGCTTGACCCCGAGCCCGCCGGCGATCTCGTAGCCCATGCAGGAGAACGCGTACTCGACGTGGTAGCCGAAGGCGTCCTTGACCCGCCACATCTTGTGCAGGTCACCGGGCAGCGAGCCCGCCGCGCACACGACGACGTCCCGGTCGTCCATGGCCTCGTTGACGGCCCCGATGATCTCGTTCTGGCTGGGCAGCGGCAGGTGCCGCTCGGAGAACGCCGCGTCCACGGTCGCGTCCCAGCGCTGCTTCTCGGCTTCGACGGTCGCCGCGAGGTCCGCACCGACCCGGTACCCGCCCAGCGCCTGCGTCAGCGCGACGAGCGTCTTGCGGGCGTCGGCGACGACCGGCACGGCGGTGCCCTGCTTGTAGGCGTCGAACGCCGCGACGTTGATGTTGACGAAGCGCACGTCCGGGTGCTGGAACGCGGTGCGGGACGCGGTGGTGAAGTCCTCGTACCGGGTGCCGATGCCGATCACCAGGTCGGCGTCGGCGACCACGGCGTTGGAGGCCGTGGAGCCGGTGGAGCCGACGGCCCCGAGGCACAGCGGGTGGTCCCAGTCCATGACCCCCACGCCCGCCTGGGTGTAGGTCACGGGGATCCCGGTGGTCTCGGCGAACTCGGCCAGCGCCTCGGTGGCGAAGGAGTAGTGCACCCCGCCGCCGGCGATGACCACGGGCCGCTCGGCCGCACGGATCGCCGCGACGGCCGCGCGGACGTCCTCCTCCTCGGGCGCCGGCCGGCGGATCCGCCACTCCCGGGGGGCGAGGAACTCCTCGGGCACCTCCAGCGGCTCGGCCTGCACGTCCTGCGGGAGCGCGATCGTCACGGCGCCGGTCTCGGCCGGGTCCGTGAGCACCCGCATGCCGTTGAGCAGCGCCGAGAAGAGCTGCTCCGGCCGCCAGACGCGGTCGAAGTAGCGGGACACCGGCCGGAAGACGTCGTTGACGGTGATGTCGTTGGCGTCGGGGCGCTCGAGCTGCTGGAGCACCGGGTCCGGGCGCCGGGAGGCGAACTGGTCCGAGGGGAACAGCAGCGCGGGCAGCCGGTTCGTGGTGGCCAGGGCGGCGCCGGTCACCATGTTGGTGGCGCCGGGGCCGATCGAGGTGGACACCGCGAAGGTGGCCCGGCGCCGGGTGTGCCGGGCGTAGCCGACGGCCTGGTGCACCTGGGCCTGCTCGTTGCGGCCCTGGTAGTAGGGCATCAGGGCGGGGTCCTGGGCCTGGTACTGCTTCAGGGCCTGCCCCACCCCGGCCACGTTGCCGTGGCCGAAGATGCCGAACATGCCCGGGATCGTGCGCTGCCGGTACTCCTCGGCACCGATCCGGTCGACGGTCCACTGGTTGGCCAGGAACTCCACGAGCGCCTGGGAGACGGAGAGGGTGCGGGTGCTCATCGGGCGGCTCCTTCCTCGACGGTGTGCCCCTTGAGCAGGGACGCGGCGGTGGCCACGGCGCCGGCGACGTCGCCGTCCTCGGGGTAGAGGAGGGTGCGGCCGACGGTCAGGCCCTGCACGCCGGGCAGCGCGAGGGCGGCCTCCCAGGTCGCGAAGACCTCGTCGGGCCGGCCGCTCGGGTCACCGCCCAGCAGGACCGTGGGCAGGGTGGTGGCCGCCATGACGCGCTCCATGTCCTCGACCACGGGCAGCTTCATCCACGTGTGCGCGGAGGTTCCCCCGAGCCCCTGGGCGATCGCCACGGACTGGATCACGGCGTCGGCGGAGAGGTCGTTGACGATGCCGGTGCCGGTGATCCGGGAGATGAACGGCTCCACCATCGCGATGAGCCCCAGGGCGGCCAGGGAGTCCACCGCCCTGGCGGTGTTCTCCAGCACGGAGGTGGTGTGCGGGTCCTCGAAGCAGATGCGGGTGAGCATCTTGCCGCCGTCGGCGCCGATCCGGTCCAGGGCCTCGGCGGTGTGCCCCGTGAAGCGGTCGTCGATCTCGTTGACGAGGCCCGGCAGTCCGCCGCGGTTCATGGAGCCGAAGACGAGCTTGCCCTCGAGCGCCCCGAGCAGCAGCAGGTCGTCCAGCACGTCCGGGGAGGCGAGCACGCCGTCCACCTGGGGGTCCGCCAGGGCGATCTGCAGCCGGTCGAGCAGGCTGCGCCGGTCGGCCATGGCGTCGGCCTCGCCGCGCACCCGCAGGGCGCCGCGGGCCGCGTGGTCCGCGGCGACGACGAAGTTCTGCCGCCCGTGCACGGGTCCGGGGTGACGACGGCGGGAGTCGGCGGCGCGCTGGACGGCGCGCGGGTCCTCCAGCCGGACCCGGGTCAGGTGCTCGTAGCGGCGGGGGTCCGCCGTGTCGAGCTCGAGGGGGGTGGTCGTGGTCATCGGGTGGCTCCTTCGGGTACGGCGCGGCCGCGCTCGCGCAGCAGCTGGAAGACCTCGGCGGGGGTGGGCATGGCGTCGGAGCAGGAGATCTTCGAGGCCACGATCGCGCCGGAGGCGTTGGCGTAGTCGAGGACCTGCTCGAGGCTCCAGCCCTGGTTGATGCCGTGGCAGAAGGCCCCGCCGAAGGAGTCGCCGGCGCCGAGGCCGTTGACGGTCTCCACCGGGACGGGGGCCGAGACCACGCGCTCGTCGCGGGTCTTGGCCATGACCCCCTCGGGGCCGAGCTTGACGACGGCGATCCGCACGCCGGCCTCCAGCAACCGGTCGGCCTGCTCGTCGGGGGTGCCCTCCCCCACGGCCACCGCGCACTCCTTGTCGTTGCCGATGGCGATGGTCACGTGGCCGAGCAGCTCGTGGACCTGCGCGCGGGCGTCCTCCTCGGACTCCCAGAACATGGGCCGGTAGTCGAGGTCCAGGATCGTGTGCTGGTCGGCCCGCAGCTGCTCACGGGGACGGGCCTCGTGGGCGGCGAAGTGGGCCGCCCGGGACGGCTCCTGGCACAGGCCCGTGACGGTGGACCACAGGATCCGCGTGTCGGCCACGACCTCGGTGTCGATCTCCTCGGGCCGGATCTGCAGGTCCGGGGCCGTGGGGAAGCGTCCGTAGAAGTACAGCGGGAAGTCCTCGGGCGGGCGGATCGCGCAGAACGTGGCGGGGGTCTGCAGCCCCGGCACGGCGCTCACGAACCGGTCGTCCACGCCGTAGCGGGTGAGCTCGCGGTGCAGGAAGGTGGCGAACGGGTCGTCGCCGGTGCGGGTGATCACCGCGGTGGACTCGCCGTGGCGGGCCGCGGCGACCGCCACGTTGGAGGGCGAACCGCCGAGGTACTTGCGGAACGTGGTCACGTCCTCGAGTCCGACGCCCACGTCGTCGGGGTAGATGTCGACGCTGATGCGTCCCAGGGTCACGACGTCGTAGCTCACGCGTGGGCCTCCGTCCTCTGCTCGGTGTGCTGCGGGGTGCGGGCGGCGGCCTTCCGGGCCGCCTCGGCGCGCTCGGTCATCTGGGCCAGCTGGTAGCGGGAGACCTCCATCGCGCTCTCGTCCTCGGCGAAGACCGAGGAGACCATCACGGAGTCCGCCCGGTCGAGGAAGCCGTTGGCGGCCAGCCCGCCGAAGAACTCGTCCCAGTCGACGTCACCGTCCCCGATCTTCAGGTGCTGGTGCACCCGGGCCGCGTTGCCCGGAGGGTTGGTGATGTAGCGCAGCCCGTGCGAGCGGTGGTGGTCCATCGTGTCCGCCACGTGCACCACGCGCAGGCGGTCGCCCACCGCGGCCATGATGTCCAGGGGTGCGTCCTCCATGTGGAAGGTGTGCGGGGCCACGTAGGCGAAGCCGAGGTTCGGGGAGTTCACGCCCCGGATCACCCGCCACGCCGCCAGGCCCTGCTCCACGAAGTCGTCGGGGTGCGGGTCGATCGCGATGTGCACGCCCTCCGCCTCGACGAGCGGCAGGAGCTCCTCCATGGAGCGGTAGAACGCGCGCTCGGACTCCTCGGAGAGCTCGGGCCGGCCGGAGAACTCGGTGTTCATCTGCTGCACCCCGAGGTCCACCGTCATCCGGACGGCGCGCTTCCAGTACCGCACGGCGGCCTCACGGGCGTCGGGGTCCGGGGAGGACCAGCGCAGCACGGGCAGCACGGAGGCGATCTGCACCCCGGCGGCACGGCAGGCCGCCCGCAGGTCCGCGACGAGCCGGTCGTCGGCCTTGGGGTGGCCGAAGAAGGGCAGGAAGTCGGCGTGCGGCGTGAGCTGCAGGTGGTCGTAGCCCAGGTCCGCGGCGAGCTGCGGGAACTCGAGCAGGGAGTGGGTGGAATGGAACGGGGTGGGATCGAGGGCGATCTTCATGGGCGGATCTCCAGGTCTGTGGTGCGCGGACGGGTCAGCGGACGCGGGTGCGGGAGCCGCAGCCCAGCAGGTAGGAGCGCGTGCGGGTGGCGATGGGCAGCGGGACATCGAAGGAGGAGACGGGGTACATGTCCTGCTCGACGATGCCGAAGACCGGCCGCTCCAGCTTCTCCACCTCCGCGATGACCTCCGCGAGGTCCGGCAGGCCGGCGGGCGGCTCGACCATGACACCGGCGAGGTTGGCCGCGGCCCAGGTCAGGTTCTCCCGGCGCACGCGTTCGAGGACCACGGGGTCGATCTGCTTCAGGTGCAGGTAGCCGATCCGCTCGGGGTAGCGGCGGATGAGGTCCACGGAGGACGCTCCCCCGTACTCGGCGTGGCCGGTGTCCAGGCAGAGGGTGACTAGCTCGGGGTCGGTGCGCTGCAGGAAGGTCTCGATGTCGGGCTGGCCGCACACGTGGGAGTCGGCGTGGGAGTGGAACTGCTGCTGCAGACCGAAGTCCTCGCGCAGCACCTTCCCCAGCCGGTCGTGGCCCTCGCACAGCGCGTTCCACTGCTCGGTGCTCAGGTGCTCGTTCTCGAGCGCCTGGCCCGTCACGTCGTCCCGCCACATGGCCGGGATCACCACGATGTGCTCGCCACCCATCGCGGCGGTCAGCTCGGCGACCTTCCGCGCGGGCTCCCACGCCTCCTGCCACTGGCCGGCGCCGCGATGGAACGCCGTGAAGACGGTGCCCGCCGAGACCTTCAGGTTGCGCTGGGCGAGCTCGTCGGCGAGCCGGGCGGGGTCCGTGGGCAGGTAGCCGTAGGGACCCAGCTCGATCCAGGAGTAGCCCGCCTCGGCGACCTCGTCGAGGAAGCGCTCCCAGGGGGTCTGCTTCGGGTCGTCGGCGAACCACACGCCCCAGGAGTCGGGGGCGGTGCCGATGAGGACGGGGTTCTGCTGCTGTGCCGCCGCGCCGGCGGTCGTGGAGGTCGCGCTCTGCTGCGCCATGGTGCCCTGCTTTCTGGTGCTGGACCGGCGTCACGGTGCGGATCCCGTGCGCCCGGCCGATCAGTGGTCCGGATCACAACCAGAATACGACATCAGGTCAGTTTGTAAAGACATACCGTCTAACTGCGCGCCCGGCGATCCCCGAGACCCGATTCGGGGCCACCGGAGGGGGCAAGGGACGCCCATCAGGTCTTTTCTTTGTCGTAATGTCTTGACATACTTTCGAGCACGGTGGAACAGTCGTCCACCACGTGCCATCCACCGGAAGGACCCACCCGTGCCCCTCGTGCGCATCGACGTCACCGAAGACCGTCGAACCCCCGAACAGCTCCGCGAGCTCGCCGACACCGTCCAGGACGTCATGCTCGACACCTTCGCGGCCCCGCCCCGCGACCGCTACCAGATCATCACCGAGCACCGGCCCGGCCAGATCATCGCCGAGGACACCGGCCTCGGCTTCACCCGCACCGACGACCTCGTCATCGTCCAGGTGGTCCAGCAGGGCCGCAGCGAGGCCCAGAAGCAGGCCATGTACCGGGCCCTGGCCGACCGCCTCCGCGCCCGCACCGGGCTGGACCCGCAGGACCTCATCGTCTCCGTCACCGAGAACACCCGCGAGGACTGGTCCTTCGGCGAGGGCGTCGCGCAGTTCCTCGAAGGCCGGCTCTGACTCCTCGGCCGGCTCGGCGCACGGGAAAGGCCCCGTCCACGGTGTTCGCGGACGGGGCCTTCCCCGGGTGCTGGGTCGACGGGCCGGAGCCCGCCGGATCACTTCGTCTCGAAGATCTCCCGCATCAGCTGGGCGGTCTCGGACGGGGTCTTGCCGACCTTCACGCCCGCGGCCTCGAGGGCCTCCTTCTTGGCCTGCGCCGTGCCCGAGGAGCCGGAGACGATGGCGCCGGCGTGGCCCATGGTCTTGCCCTCGGGAGCGGTGAAGCCGGCGACGTAGCCGACGACCGGCTTGGAGACGTTCGCCTTGATGAAGTCCGCGGCGCGCTCCTCGGCGTCGCCGCCGATCTCGCCGATCATCACGATGGCCTCGGTCTCGGGGTCCGCCTCGAACGCCTCGAGGGCGTCGATGTGGGTGGTGCCGATGACCGGGTCGCCGCCGATGCCGATGGCGGTGGTGAAACCGATGTCGCGCAGCTCGTACATCATCTGGTAGGTCAGGGTGCCGGACTTGGAGACCAGGCCGATCTTGCCCTTGCCGGTGATGTTCGCCGGGGTGATGCCGACGAGCGACTCGCCCGGGGTGATGATGCCGGGGCAGTTCGGACCGATGATGCGGGTGGTCTGCTTGCCGTCCGCACCGGTCCTCGACTTCGCGTAGGCCCAGAACTCGGCGGAGTCCTGCACCGGGATGCCCTCGGTGATGACGACCACCAGCGGGACCGAGGCGTCGATGGCCTCGATCACAGCGTCCTTCGTGAAGGCCGGCGGCACGAAGACGATCGACACGTCCGCGCCGGTCTTCTCGACGGCCTCGGCGACGGTGCCGAAGACCGGCAGCTCGACGCTGTTGCCGTCCTTGTCCTGGTGGGCCACGGTGGTGCCGGCCTTGCGGGCGTTGACGCCGCCCATGACCTGCGTCCCCGCCGCGAGCATGCGGCCGGTGTGCTTGGTGCCCTCGCCGCCGGTGATGCCCTGAACGATGACCTTGGAGTCCTTGTTCAAAAAGATTGACATTGCTGTTCGTTCCTTAGAAGTGTTCGTCCGGTCGGCGGATCAGTTGGCGGCGTGGGCGAGCTCGGCGGCCTTGTCCGCGCCCTCGTCCATGGTCTCGGCGAGGGTGACGAGCGGGTGGTTGGCGCCGGCCAGGATGCGCCGGCCCTCCTCGACGTTGTTGCCGTCCAGGCGGACCACGAGCGGCTTGTCCTCCTCGTCCCCGAGGATCTCGAGGGCCTTCACGATGCCGTTGGCCACGGCGTCGCACGCGGTGATGCCGCCGAAGACGTTGACGAACACGGACTTCACCTGCGGGTCGTTGAGGATCACGTCCAGGCCCGCGGCCATGACCTCGGCCGAGGCCCCGCCGCCGATGTCCAGGAAGTTGGCCGGCTTGACGTTGCCGTGCTTCTCGCCGGCGTAGGCGACGACGTCCAGGGTGGACATCACCAGGCCCGCGCCGTTGCCGATGATGCCGACCTCGCCGTCGAGCTTGACGTAGTTGAGGTCGTGCTCCTTGGCCTTCTCCTCGAGGGGGTCGGCGCTGGACTTGTCGGCGAGGGAGGCGTGCTCCGGCTGGCGGAACTCCGCGTTCTCGTCGAGGGTGACCTTGCCGTCGAGAGCGATGACCTGCCCGTCGCCAGTCTTCACCAGCGGGTTGACCTCGACGAGCGTGGCGTCCTCCTTCTTGAAGACGTCCCACAGCTTCACGAGCACGGGGACCACCTTCGCGGCGGTCTCGTCGTCGAACTTCGCCTCGCGGACGATCTCCTGGGCCTTGGCCTCGGTGATGCCCTCGGTCGGGACGACCTCGACGCGGGCGAGGGCCTCGGGCCGCTCGACGGCGAGCTGCTCGATCTCCACGCCGCCCTCGACGGAGCACATGGCCAGGTAGGAGCGGTTGGCACGGTCCAGCAGGATCGAGAAGTAGTACTCCTCCGCGATGTCCGCGCCCTGGGCGATCATGACGCGGTGGACGGTGTGGCCCTTGATGTCCATGCCGAGGATCTGCTGGGCGTACTCGTAGGCCTCGTCGGCGGTCTTGGCGACCTTGACGCCGCCGGCCTTGCCGCGGCCTCCGACCTTGACCTGCGCCTTCACGACGGTGACCCCGCCGATCTTCTCGGCGGCGGCCCTTGCTTCTTCGGGGGTGGTCGCGACGATGCCCTGGAGCACGGGGACGCCGTGCTTCTCGAACAGGTCGCGTGCCTGGTATTCGAACAGGTCCACGGGTGAATGCCCTTCTTCGTCGAAGTCGTGGGCGGCGGCGACCCGGGCAGTGTGCGGGTCGTCCTCCGACCTGGTGGTGAACGGAGCACTCAGCATCCTCCCGGCCGGGGCCGGCAGGATGCGTCCGGGCCGTTCCGCGGAGCCGTTCCGGGCGCGGGACGTACCGGTGCACTCCCTGTACGAGACTGTAGTGCATGCTGAAACTGCGGCCACAACCGGGGGCGCGCGCGTGCGGCCCGGCGATTCTTGATTGACTGGCCCCATGAGCTCTGTCGACTCCCCCGAGAACCGGGCGTTCGCCCCTGCCGATGCCGGCTTCCTCGTCTCGATCGCGACCTTCGCGTTCGTGGCCCTCGGACTGGAGGCCGTGGTCGACGGCACGGTGCTCACCTTCACCGGCGGGATCCCCGACGTCTACCCGCTGGGCTGGCAGGTCGTCACCTGGCTGACCCTCGGCGCGGCGTGGCTCGCGATCCAGCGGGGCCTCGTGGCGTGGCTGCGCCACCGGGCGGCGGACCCCGCGGTCCCTGCGCCCTCGGACCCCGCCCCCTCCTCCGCGGTCGACCACCGGCGGACCACCACGGCCCTCGTCGTCTTCGTGCTGGCCGTCCTGCTCGGGGTGATCCTGCCCGTCTTCCTCGTGGGCGAGTGGCGCGTGCAGCCGATCCAGCTCTACCTGGACCTCTACGCGGAGTACGGCGCGGGCGCGTGGCTCGGCATGGTGGGCTTCGCCGCCTACCACGTGGGGCGGGCCCTGCTCCTCGCACTGGTCCTGACGTGCGTGCAGCGGGCCGCGGAGCTGCGCCGGCCGGCCCCCTGGGCACGGGTCGCCCCGGTGGGCGGGCTCGTCCTCGGGCTCCTGCTCGCCCTGCCCGGGCTGGTCCTGGGCGGCTGGGCCTCCGTCGCCACGGCCGTGGTCTGCTGCACGCTGCTGGGCGTGGTGCACAACCTCACCGGCAGGTCGCTGCGCTGGACGGCCCCCGCGGCCGTGGCGGTGCTGCTGTTCGTCTAGCGGCGTCGGCCGGGGCCCCTGTCGCCGTGCGCCCCTCCGGCTCCGACCCGGGCAGGACCGTGGCGGAGAAATGTTGCGGCGATCACAAGAATCTGCCCGCCGGGGTTCCCCACCCCGGCCATATGTCCTAACATAATGACATCAGGACCACTGAGACGTGCGTCACGCACGGAGTGACCCGTCCGACCCGTCAGCACCGTGCAGAGCGCACCGGTTGCGTCCGAGCAAAGGAACTCCCGATGGCCACCTCCTCACCCCGGGAAGCAGCAGCCACGCTGCCTCCCCTCACGTCCGGGCCGCATCGCAAGCGCCTCGGTCTCATCTCCGTCGTCGCCTGCTTCGGCGGCCTGCTCTTCGGCTACGACACCGGCGTGATCAACGGCGCGCTCCGCCCGATGTCGGAGGAGCTCGGCCTCACCCCGTTCACCGAGGGCGTGGTCACCAGCTCGCTCGTCTTCGCCGCCGCCGTCGGCGCACTGTCCGGCGGACGACTCTCGGACGCCTGGGGACGCCGGAAGACCATCCTCCTGCTGGCCGTCCTGTTCTTCGTCGGGACCCTGGTCGTCGTGCTCACCCCCAACTACGAGATCCTCGTGCTCGGGCGCGTCCTGCTCGGCCTGGCGGTGGGCGGCGCCTCGGCGGTGGTGCCCGTCTTCCTCGCGGAGATGGCCCCGTACGAGATCCGCGGCTCGATCGCCGGACGCAACGAGGTGGCCATCGTGATCGGCCAGCTCTCCGCGTTCGTGATCAACGCGATCATCGGCAACGTCTTCAGCGACGTCACCGGCGTCTGGCGGATCATGTTCGCGATCTGCGCGCTGCCGGCCGTGGCGCTGTTCATCGGCATGCTCCGGATGCCGGAGTCCCCGCGCTGGCTCGTCGAGAAGGGCCGGCACGCGGAGGCCCTCGAGGTGCTCAAGACGGTGCGCTCCGAGGACCGTGCGATCGCCGAGCTCGGCGAGGTCGAGCACATCACCGAGGAGGAGCGCGCCGAGAACCGGATCGGGCTGGGCGCGATCCTGACCAACAAGCACCTGCTCCGCATCCTGCTCGTCGGCATCGGCCTCGGCATCGTCCAGCAGTTCACCGGCATCAACTCGATCATGTACTACGGGCAGATCGTGCTGATCGAATCGGGCTTCGAGGCCGGCGCGGCCCTCATCGCCAACATCGCCCCCGGGGTGATCGCCGTGGTCGGCGGCTTCATCGCGCTGTACATGATGGACCGGCTCGACCGGCGCAAGACCTTCATGATCGGTCTGAGCCTCACCACCACGTGCCACCTGCTGATCGGGATCGCCGCGATGACGATGACGGTGGACAACCCGCTGCGGCCCTGGGTGATCCTGGCCCTCGTGGTGGCCTTCGTCGGCTCCATGCAGACCTTCCTCAACGTCGCGGTCTGGGTGTACCTCTCCGAGGTGTTCCCCCTGCACATGCGCGGCTTCGGGATCGGCGTGTCCGTCTTCATGCTCTGGGTGGCCAACGGCGTCCTCGCGCTCTACTTCCCCTCCCTGGTCGACGCGGTCGGGATCACCGGGACGTTCTTCCTCTTCGCCGGGTTCGGCGTGCTGTCCCTGATCTTCGTCTACACCCAGGTCCCGGAGACGCGGGGACGCACCCTCGAGGCGCTCGAGGAGGACGTCTCGACCGGCGCGATCTACACGGTGAAGGCGAAGTCCTCCTAGGGAACAAGCCCGAGAGGTCAGCGGCGGGGACGCCCTGACCCGAGGAGAGCCTCCGGCCGGACGTGGTCCCTGACCACGCTCCGGCCGGAGGCTCTTCGCACGTCCCGCCCCCGCTCCGGCACGGGACCGGAGGCGGGACCACCGGTACGACCACCGCGGGGGCGGGCGGAACCGGGTCGGCTCAGCCGACCTTCGTCAGCGGCGCGTAGCGCAGCAGCAGCCGCTTCTCGTCGGCCCCGAAGCGCACCTTCGCCACGGTCTTGTCGCCGGCGCCCTCGAGGGACACCACGGTGCCCTTCCCGAACGCCGTGTGGTCCACGGTGTCGCCGACCGCGAGACTGGGAATCTCCTTGTTGGGCTGGACCCGTCCGGCCGTGGTGGCCCGGGACGGTGCCATCCGCTCGAAGGCCGCGTTCGACGCCGCGGCGGCGCCCCAGTAGGAGCCCCGCATCGGGTCCCGCTGCCCGGAGCCGCCGTGCAGCGAGGAACCCCAGGACGCCGGGGCCGAGGACCCCTCGCGCTTCCAGTCGAGGAGCTCCGCCGGGATCTCGTCGAGGAACGGGCTGGCCGGGTTGTACTGGGACTGCCCCCACATGGAGCGGAACTCGGAGCGGGTGAGGTAGAGGCGCTCGCGGGCCCGGGTGAGCCCCACGTAGGCGAGCCGCCGCTCCTCCTCCATCTCCTTCTCGTCCGTGAGGGAGCGCTGGTGCGGGAACAGCCCGTGCTCCATGCCGGTCAGGAAGACCACGGGGAACTCGAGGCCCTTGGCGGTGTGCAGGGTCATGAGCGTGACCACGCCCTGGGCGCGGGCCTCGGCGACCTCCGCCGCGATCTGTTCGGCGCTCGGTCCGCCCTCGGTGCCGGCGGCGGGCCGGTTCGGGATCTGGTCGGCGTCGGCCACGAGGGAGACGTGCTCGAGGAACTCGGGCAGCCCGGCCTCGGGGTGGTCCCGCTCGAACTCGCGGACCACGGCCACGAGCTCCGCGAGGTTCTCGACCCGGGACTCGTCCTGGGGGTCCTGCGACTGGCGCAGCGCGGCGAGGTATCCGGACTGCTCCAGGACGGCCTCGAGGACCGTGGCGGCCCCCGAGCCCTCGGCGACCGAGGCGAGGTCGTCCATGAGCTGGACGAAGGCCTTGACCGCGTTCAGGGAGCGGGTGGCCATGCCGGGCGCCTCGTCGGCGCGGCGCAGCGCGGCCATGAAGGAGACCCGCTCGCGCTCGGCGAGGGCCGCGGCGGCGCCCTCCGCGCGGTCGCCGATGCCGCGCTTGGGCTCGTTGACGATCCGGCGGACGTTGATGTCGTCGTCCGGGTTCACGATCGCGCGCAGGTAGGACAGGGCGTCCTTGATCTCCTTGCGCTCGTAGAAGCGGGTGCCGCCCACCACCTTGTAGGGCAGGCCCACGCGCATGAGGATCTCCTCGAGAGAGCGGGACTGCGCGTTGGTGCGGTAGAACACGGCGACGTCGCCGGGGCGGTACCCGTCCTCGTCCTGGAGACGGTCGATCTCCTCGGCGATGAAGCGGGCCTCCTCGTGCTCGTTCTCGGCGGCGTAGCCGGTGATCTTCTCGCCGCTGCCGGAGGCCGTCCACAGCCGCTTGTCCCGGCGGCCCTTGTTCTTGGCGATCACCGCGTTGGCCGCGGTGAGGATGTTCTGGGTGGACCGGTAGTTCTGCTCCAGCAGGATGGTGCGGGCCTGGGGGTAGTCCTGCTCGAAGTCGACGATGTTGCGGATGTCGGCCCCGCGGAACGCGTAGATCGACTGGTCCGAGTCCCCCACGACGGTCAGCTCGGCGGGCGGCACGGGGCTCGCCCCCGGCCCGGTCCCGGCGTCCGCCCCCGTCCCGACGAGCTCCCGGACCAGCGCGTACTGCGCGTGGTTGGTGTCCTGGTACTCGTCGATGAGCACGTGCCGGTACCGCCGCCGGTAGTACTCGGCGACCTGCGGGAACGCCCGGAGCATGTGCACGGTCTGGGCGATGAGGTCGTCGAAGTCCATGGCGTTGGCCGCGCGCAGCCGCTCCGTGTAGCCGCGGTAGACCTGGGCCACGGCGCTCTCGAAGGGGTCGGTCTCGGAGACCCGGGACAGGTACGTCTCGTCGTCGACGAGCTCGTTCTTCAGCGCGGAGATCCGGTGCTGGATGCTCTTGGGGGCGAAGCGCTTCGGATCGAGGTCGTGCTGCTTGGCCACGAGGGTGAGCAGCCGCAGGGAGTCGGCGGAGTCGTAGATGGAGAAGGTCGACTTCAGGCCCACGCTGGCGGCCTCCCGCCGCAGCACGCGCACGCAGAAGGAGTGGAAGGTGGAGATCGACATCGACCTCGCGGAGTCCCCCACCAGCTCCACCACGCGCTCGCGCATCTCGGCGGCGGCCTTGTTCGTGAACGTGATCGCCAGGATCTCGCCCTGGTGGGCGCGCCCGGTGGCCAGCAGGTGCGCGATCCGGTGGGTCAGCACCCGGGTCTTTCCGGAGCCGGCGCCGGCGACGATCAGCAGCGGTGAGCCGGAGTGCTCCACGGCTGCCCGCTGCGGGTCGTTGAGCCCCTCCACCAGGGCCTCGGCGGAGACGGTGCCCCGCCTCGGACGGGCGTCGGTGCCGGGGCGGGCCACGGAGGCGGAGGGCAGGAGCGGGTTGTCGAAGAGGTAGTCCATCGTGGACCCAGTCTACCGAGGCCCGGTGACAGCCGGGCCGGCCGGGGAACGGCCCTCAGACGAAGTGCAGTTCGAGCCGGTGCCGGCCGTTGTCGTCCTCGACCCACAGCTCCGAGTCGGCGACCGTGACCCGGACGGGCCGCTTCAGCTCGATGTCGTCGTCGAACTCGACGGAGCCCTCGGTCCCTCCGCCGTAGACGGTGTCGAGCTCCCGGCTGGCCGGGTCGAGGTGCCGGATGGCGTCGTTGCCGGTGTCGGCGATCACGATGGAGCCGTCGTAGAGGATCTGCAGGTCCTCGGGGTGGTCCAGCTGGGCCACGTCCGCGGGCCCGTCCGCGAACCCCGCGCCCGCCCGGCCGACCACGGTGCAGACCTGCGGGGAGCCGTCGGGCTTGTCGGTGTCGATCTCGATGCAGCGCAGGGACGAGGAGTCCCGGTCGATGAGCCACAGCGTGCCGTTGCCGTCCTCGGTGATGGAGACGGTCGCGGCGAACTTCGCCTGCGCCGCCTTCCCGTCCCGCCGCCCGGACTCGCCCGTGCCGGCGAACTCGTACAGCACGTCGGTGTACGGGTCCCAGCGGAAGAGCCGGTGCAGGGAGGGCACCGCCACGATCACGGCCGAGAGCTTGTGCGACCACACCATGTCGGCGATGGGGGCGCCTCCGAGGACGGAGCAGTCCACCGTGCGGCGCACCGTCTCGTGGTCCTTCTCGAACAGCGTCAGCACGTTGCCCTCGGTCAGCCGCATGAGCAGGCCGTCCGGGAGTCCGATGGACAGTTCCATGACCGGCACCTCCGTGTCGTCCTCGTCGAGCGCCCGGTCGTCGTCGGCCGGTCCGCCCCCCGTGCGGCCCGTCAGGGCCGGTGCGGGTGGCCCCAGCCTACCCCGCGGTCCCGGCGTTGGGCGGCGGGCGCGCGCGCCGGATAATGGGGGCATGGGACTGACACGCGCACAGAAGGCACGCAAGCACGGCGGCACCGCGGCACCCCCGGGACCGGCCCGGGGCACCCGCCTGCACGAGGCGGCTCCCGGTGAGCTCCGCCCCGAGCCCACGAGGTCGAGCTCGGGCCTCGTGGTGGGCGTGGCCATGTCCGTCTCGGCGCTCCTGTGGCTCTGGGTGCACGCCGGGGTCCTCCCCCGGTTCGGCGCCGCCGCGGCCGGCGGGCTGACCCTGCCCGAGTGGATGCCGGGCGGTTTCGACCAGGCGCACGCCCAGCGGCTCGCCGCGGCGCTGGGCGAGGAGGGACTCGCCCAGTACGAGGCGGTGCACGGCTCCTCCGGGCTGCTGGCGCCGCTGTTCGTGGGGCTGGCGTGGCTGCTGTTCGTGGCGGTCAACACGCAGTCCCGAGCCCGGCGGTGGCTGCGCTCGGCGGTGGTGCTCGGCTTCGCGTCCGTGTCCCTGGCCGGCAACGCGGCCATCGACGCCGCTCTCGCGGACCCCGGGGACGGCGCCGCCGTGACCACGGCGTCCGTGCTGGTGATCGCCCGCTGGGTGCTGCTCGTGCTGCTGCTCGCCGTGACCGGGGCCGTGGCCGTGGAGGCCCTGCGGCGCCGGTCGAGGACCGCCGGCGCCCCGCGGCAGGACCCGCGTTCCGGACAGCGGGGGTGAGCCCGGCTCCCGGTCGCGCGGAGGCCGCCCGGCCCCGCCGGTTCCGTTCCGGACAGAAGGACGCCCCGGACCGTGCGGTCCGGGGCGTCCGTGCGTGCCCCCGATTGGATTCGAACCAACGACACCGGCTTTAGGAGAGCCGTGCTCTATCCCCTGAGCTACGAGGGCGACGCGAACAGTCTAGGGGGTCCCCCGGACCCCCGCTAACCGGCCCCGTTAGGATCGGTCGCATGCCCGTCTACATCGATCCGCCGCTCTGGCCCGCCCACGGGACGCACTTCTCGCACCTGGTCTCCGACACCTCCTACGAGGAGCTGCACGACTTCGCGGACCGGCTGGGCGTGGCCCGGCGCGCCTTCGACCGGGACCACTACGACGTGCCGGAGAGCCTGTACCGGCGGGCGGTGGCCGCGGGCGCGGTGCCGGTCGACGGGCGGCAGCTCACGCGCCTGCTCGTGCGCAGCGGGCTGCGCGTCCCGGCGCGGGCGCGCCCGGACCGGATCGCCCGGGTCCTGCTGCGGCGGTGGGCCGCCCGCTTCCCGGGGCACCCGGCGCTGGGCGAGGAGCTCGTGGACCGGTGGAGCGAGCCGCACCGGCACTACCACGGTCCCGCCCACCTGCTGGCGGTGCTCGAGGCCGTCGACCTGCTGCGGCCCGGCGTCGACCTCGATCCCGACCGGTCCGCCGCCCTGGTCCTCGCCGCGTGGTTCCACGACGCCGTCTACCGGGGCCGCCCCGGGGCGGACGAGCGGGAGTCGGCGGAGCTGGCCCGCACCCGGCTGGGCGCCGCCGGCTTCGCCGCGCCGCTCGTGGCGGAGGTCGAGCGGCTCGTCCTGCTCACCCTCGGGCACCGGGTCCCCGAGGGGGACGCCGCCGGACGGGTGCTCCTGGACGCCGACCTCTCCGTGCTCGGCGCGGACCCGGACGGGTACGCCGCCTACGCGGCGGGCGTGCGGAAGGAGTACGCGCACGTGCCCGGACCGGAGTTCGCCCGGGCCCGGCTGGAGGTGCTGGAGGACCTCCGGGGCCGGTATCCGCTGTTCCGGACCGCCGCGGCGCAGGACCGGTGGGGTCCGGCGGCGGCCCGCAACCTCGACGAGGAGATCGGCCGGCTGCGCGCGGCCGCCGAGGTGTCCCCGGACGCTCCCCCGGCGGACGCCGAGGTGCTGACCATCACCGCCGTGTGCCTGCGGGACGACGACGGGGCGCTGCTGACGGTGCGCAAGCGGGGCACGGAGCGCTTCATGCTGGTGGGCGGCAAGCTCGACCCGGGCGAGTCCCCGGCGGCCGCCGCCGTGCGGGAGACCGCGGAGGAGGTCGGGCTGCGGCTGGACGCCGCCCAGCTGCGCCCGCTCGGGGTGTTCGTGGCGCCGGCCGCGAACGAGGCGGGCACGTGGGTGCGGTGCACCGTGTTCACGGCACCTCTCACGGGGCGGCCGGTGCCGCTCGCGGAGATCGAGGAGCTGCGCTGGCAGCCCGTCGACGAGGACTCCCCCGGCGCGCTGCCCGCGGACCTGGCCCCGCTGCTGCGGGAGCACGTCATTCCGGCGCTGCGCCGCGCTCCCGGCGGTCCTCGGTCACGGCCGCAGCGTGCCGCCTCCGGTGGAGCAGGATCCCGGTGATCAGGCCGAGCACGATCCCGATGCCCCCGAACACCGAGAGCCACATCGCGGCGTGCCCCACGAACGCGGCGACGACGAAGCCGGCCACGATGCCTGGCACGGCGCCGCCGATCATGCCGTAGGCCATGTAGGCGTACTCGCGGTCCAGGCTCGTGCGGGCGTTGCGGCTGTAGTCGGTGGACATGGGGCCAGTCTATCGGCCGCCGCCGGGGCGCCGGGGTGGCCGGCGCGGTGGGCGCCGGGATGACAGCGGGTGCGCGGTTCCCGTCTGGCCGACCAGGAACCGCGCACCCGAAGCGGTGCTCTCGCGTGCGGTCAGCGCACGCGGACGTAGACGGGGCCGGAGCCCACGTTGACGCTGTCGATGACGGTCGTGCCGCCGTTCCAGCCGCCGTGGACGGCCTTGCCGCCACCGATGTAGACGCCGATGTGGGCCGCACCCATGCCGCCGTCGGCGTAGTAGACGAGGTCGCCCGGCTGCGCCTGGCCGGCGGAGACCTGCGTGCCGAGGCTCAGGTAGGAGGCCGGCCAGCCGTGGTGGTTGATGCCGGTGGCGCGCAGCGCGTTGGTGACGAGCGCGGTGCAGTCCTGGCCCACGCCGAGCTGGCCCATGGCGGCGGAGGAGATGGTCGCGCCCTTGCCGGAGGCCGAGCTCTGCGGGGTGACGGTGCGCTGGGCGGCCGGAGCCGCCTGCACGGCCGGCTTCGGGGCGGGCGCGGCGGCGGGCTTCGGGGCCGGAGCCGCCTGCACGGCCGGCTTCGGGGCGGCGACCGGTGCGGGCTTCGGGGCCGGCTTCGGGGCGGGCGCGGCGGCGGGCTTCGGGGCCGGAGCCGCCTGCACGGCCGGCTGCGGGGCGGCGACCGGAGCGGGCGCGGCGGAGGCCTTCGGCGCCGGAGCGGCCACGGCGGGAGCCGCGACGACCGGGGTCTCGACCTTCTGCCGCTCGGCCTTCTTCTCGACCTTCTTCTCGGACTTCCGGTCGGACTCGACCTTCTGCACGTGGGCGACGGGCTCGAGGGACACGGCGGGCGCCGCGGCGGGGGTGGCCGCGGCCACGGCGGACAGCGGGGCGTCGGCGGAGGCGTCCTGGGCCGGAGCGGCCTGCACGGAGACGGTGGTGGCGAGGGCCAGCCCGGAGAAGGCGGCCACGGCGGCCACGGTGCGGGCCTTGCCGGAGAAGAGCGAGCCGATGCCGTTCGAGGAGGTCAGATCACGGGTCATGAGGAGTTCAGACGACTTTCTTTCGGAGCCGGGCCTGCCGGAGGGCGCGGGTGACAGCACGGATCGCCCCGGGCAGTGCGCGGGGTGGGCCGGTGTCCGGCAGGGGTGCGTTCCGGGATCGGGAACGACGGCCGGCGAGCGGAGGAGGGGGGGCGCCGTCCGGTCGGACAGCAGGCACCGCCGGGAACCGGGAGAGCGGTTCTCGGCGTGCGGCGTGGGGGGGGGGGGGTGATCGGGTGCCGCCCGCGACGAGCGGGGTCGTCGCGGGCGGCGGACCGGATCAGAAGGTGTAGTAGCCGTCCAGCTGCATGGCGTTGACGGAGTGGACCTGGGTGCCCTGGGTCGGGTTGAGGGCGGAGATCATCTTGCCGCCGCCGATGTAGATGCCCACGTGGGCGCCGCCGTTCTGCGAGACGAGGTCACCGGGCTGCGGGGTGGCGGTGGGGGTGCCCGCCGCGAACTGGGACCAGGTGGTCCGGGGCAGGTCGATGCCGTTCTGGGCGAAGACCCACTGGGTGAAGCCGGAGCAGTCCCAGGCGCCGTAGGCGGTGCCGCCGTAGACGTAGCCCGCACCCTGCGCGGACATCGCGGTGCCCACGACGCCGCCGGCGGCCGGGGCGATCTCGCTGGTGGCGGTGGACTGCGGGGTGACGCTCGAGGTGGCGGCGGTCTGCTGCGGGGCCGGGGCCGGGGCCTCGTAGGCGGGAGCGGCGGGCTGCGCGGCGACCGGGGCCTGGTAGGTGTACGAGGAGTACTCGGCCAGCGAGGCGGAGGCCGGGGCCGAGTAGGCCGCGCCGGTCTCGACGGGAGCCTGGGCGAAGGCCTGGGCCGGGGCGACGGAGCCGATCATCGCGGCGCCGGCAGCGGCGGCGATGGTGGTGTTGCGCACGACGTGCGAGGTGGTCTCGGCACGGTGGCGGGCAGCGTTCAGCGTGAAAAGCGACATGGTTGAGTTCCTCCCTTTGCCTACGAGGTGAGCTGTCGGATTCGGGTGGGAGACACCCGGCCGCAGAACGCACGCGCTCTGACGACTTAACCCCAAGGACCCGGATCACCGGGACCGAAAGTGGTTCCCCCGCTTCTGCCAAGCAGTTTCTGTGTAGAGGCCACGGGCACCGGCAGAATTCGGCGATGTGCTCCGAGGGCGCCGATCCGACCAGTGATCGGCACGCGTTGAACAGTACATGACAGATTACGGAAGTGTCACGTTTTGATCACGACAGATAACAGCCGGACAACGCCGCGGGTCTCAATGAGTAGCTATTGAGAGGAAAGGTCGAATCAATTCGCACCTGTGACGAGCTGTGCAGTGTCTTCGAGCGCCCTGGGAATCCGCCTGTCACCAGGGAAGCCGCGCCTCCGGGGTCCGGCTCGGGCCGGACTGGCCGAAAGTGGCTTGTGAACGTCCCCACACCCGGGAAGAACCGTTCGCCGCCCCGCTCCGGGAGACGGCGGCGCCTCAGGGAGCGAGGACGCGGATGGCCGCGGCGGTGCGCAGGTCGATCTCCGCGGACCGCCCCGTGGCCGCCACCTCGATGCGCACGATCTGACCGTCCACCCGGGCCATGACCTCCGCCCCGGTGAGCACTCCCACGTCGCTCAGCACGCCCAGGAGGTCCGCGTCCGCCTGGACCACCTCCGGCAGCAGCGCCACGGTGTGCGACCCGTCCGGGTCGTGGCGGGCGGCGTCGAGCAGGGAGGGGTGCGCCGCTGCGGGGCTCTCCTCGACCCCGAGGGCGGCCAGACCGGGGATCGGCGTGCCGTACGGCGAGTACCGGGGGCTGTGCAGCAGGTCCACGAGCCGCCGCTCGACCTGCTCGCTCATCACGTGCTCCCACCGGCACGCCTCGTCGTGCACCTGGGCGAGGTCCAGGCCGATGACGTCGGCGAGCAGCCGCTCCGCCAGCCGGTGCTTGCGCATCACCTGCACCGCACGCTCACGGCCGGCAGGGGTGAGCAGCAGCGACCGGTCCTGGCCCACCGTCAGCAGCCCGTCCCGCTCCATCCTGGACACCGTCTGCGAGACCGTGGGCCCGGAGTGGTCGAGGCGCTCGACGATCCGCGCCCGCATCGGCGTGATCCCCTCCTCCTCGAGCTCGAGGACGGTCCGCAGGTACATCTCCGTGGTGTCGATCAGGTCGCTCATGCCTCAGTCATCCTTCGTCCGGCCGTCCCGGCCCGGGGATCCCGCCCGGTCCGGTCTTCCCGCACGAGCTTAGTGCGCGAGCCCTCCGGCCGCCCGGAGGGAGGAGGCGCCCGCGGGGCCCGCCGTCCGCGGGTGGGGCAGAATGGGCCGAGTCGCGAACGGCGCGAGCGGCCTCCGCGGCGGCCGTGCCCGTCGCGCACCACCCGCCGCACGTCACCCACGAGGGAGCGCCCGTTGCCCGCACACGTCACCATCCCCCAGCACCTGCTGCCCGCCGACGGCCGCTTCGGCGCCGGCCCCTCCAAGATCCGCCCGGCACAGGTCGAGGCCGTGTCGCGCGCCGGGGCCGGCCTGCTCGGCACCTCCCACCGCCAGGCGCCGGTGCAGGAGCTCGTGGGCTCGGTGCGGGAGGGCCTCGCGCAGTTCCTCGGCCTGCCCTCCGGCCACGAGGTGCTCCTGGGCCTGGGCGGGGCCACCGCGTTCTGGGACGCCGCCGCGTTCGGGCTGGTCGAGCGGAGGGCCCAGCACCTGGTGTTCGGGGAGTTCGGCGCGAAGTTCGCCCAGGCCACCGACGGCGCCCCGTTCCTGGAGCCCTCCTCGATCGTGGAGTCCGCCCCCGGCACCCGCCCGGAGGCCCGGGCGGAGGAGGGCGTGGACGTCTACGCGTGGCCCCAGAACGAGACCTCCACCGGTGTCGCCGCGCCCGTGCACCGGCCCTCCGGGATCGCGGACGACGCGCTGGTGCTGGTGGACGCGACCTCGGCCGCCGGGGGGATGGCCGCGGAGGTGGCCGCGGCGGACGTCTACTACTTCTCCCCGCAGAAGAACTTCGGCTCGGACGGCGGACTGTGGCTGGGCGCGTTCTCCTCCGCGGCGATCGAGCGGATCGAGCGGATCGGCGCCTCCGGGCGGTGGATCCCCGACTTCCTGCGGCTGACCACGGCGCTGGAGAACTCCCGGAAGAACCAGACCTACAACACCCCGGCCCTGGCCACGCTGGTGATGCTCGACGAGCAGGTCCGCTGGCTCAACGACCAGGGCGGCATGACCTGGGCCGCGGCCCGCACGAAGGCCTCCTCGGACCTGGTCTACGGGTGGGCCGAGGCCTCGTCCTTCGCGTCCCCGTTCGTGGCACGCCCCGAGGACCGCTCCACCGTGATCACCACCGTGGACTTCGACGCCGCCGTGGACGCGTCCGCCGTCGCGGCGGTCCTGCGCGCCCACGGCGTGGTCGACGTCGAGCCCTACCGCAAGCTGGGGCGCAACCAGCTTCGGATCGCCACGTTCGTCTCCATCGAGCCCGAGGACGTCGCCCGGCTGCTGGCCTGCGTGGACCACGTCGTCGGGCAGCTCCGCGGAGGAGCCGGGCGCTAGCCGGAGTTCTCGGGCGCGGAGCGCTCCGCGCGCAGCCGCAGCCAGACGACGAAGCCCACCAGGGCCCCGCCGAGTCCCGCCGCCACGGCGACCCCCATGCCCCAGCGCGCCCCGAGGGCGTCGGTGATCCAGCCGACGACCGGCGCCCCGATCGGGGTGCCGCCCATGAAGATGGCCATGTAGAGGCTCATGACGCGTCCGCGCATCACCGGCGAGGTGGTGGACTGCACGTACGCGTTGGCGGTGGTCATGATGGTCAGGGAGGACAGCCCGCAGGGGACCAGCCACAGCGCGAACAGCGGCAGGGTGGGCGCCGTCGCCGCGCCCAGGCAGCTGAGGGCGAAGACGGCGCTGCCCCCGTAGACGTAGCGCAGCCGGGCGCTGCGGCGCCGGGCCGAGAGCAGGGCCCCGGCCACCGTGCCGACCGCCAGCACCGAGTTGAGCAGCCCGAAGGTCTCCGAGCCCCGGCCGAACTCGGGTCCGGCCATGGCGGCCAGGAAGACCGCGAAGTTCAGCCCGAAGGTGCCGATGAGGAAGATGGTGACCAGCACCGCCACGATGTCGGGGCGGCCGGCCACATAGGCCAGCCCCTCCCGGATCTGGCCCCGCCCCCGGCCGGAGCGCGGCATCCCGCGCAGCTCGTCGGCGCGGATCGCCAGGACGGCGGCGAGCATCGCGCCGAAGGTCAGCGTGTTGAGGAGGAACACCCAGCCCGAGCCGATGGAGGCCACGAGCACGCCGGCCACGGCGGGCCCGATCATCCGCGCGGCGTTGAACGAGGTCGCGTTCAGGGCCACGGCGTTGGAGAGGTAGGCGTCGTCGACCATCTCCGAGACGAAGGTCTGGCGCACGGGGGCGTCGAGGGTGGAGACGACGCCCAGGGCGAGGGCGAAGCCGTAGACGTGCCACAGGGTGGCCGCGTCGGCCAGGACCAGCGCCCCCAGACCGGCCGCCAGCACCGCCATGGCCGTCTGGGTCCACAGCAGCAGGCGCCGCCGGTCGAGCCGGTCCGCGAGCACGCCGGCCCAGGGCGCGAGGAAGAGCTGGGGCAGGAACTGCAGGGCCGTCACCACGCCCATGGCGGTGGCGTCGTGGTCCGAGAGCTCGTCGAAGACCAGCCACGACTGGGCCGTGCGCTGCATCCACGTGCCGATGTTGGACACGAGCGCGCCCAGGAACCACAGCCGGTAGTTGCGGAACCGGAAGGACCGGAACATCCCGCGCGCGGGCTCCGGGGCCTCGTCCGTCCTCGCGGTCCCCGGCGGGACGGTCAGAGCTCCTCGCCCTCCTGCGGCGGGACCGGCATGTCCTCGGCCCGGTCACCGGACGCCGGCTCGCCGTCGGGGGCGCCGCCGGAGCCCTCGGGCCCGCCGGCCGCCGCGGTCTCCCCGGCCTCGTCCTCGGCCCGGTCCTGCTCCTCCTGGGCCTTCTCCTCGGCGCTGACGCGGGCGGACCACGGGACCCACTCGGGCGCCAGCAGGGCATCCTCCCCCGGCAGCAGGCCGACCTCGCAGACCGTCACCGCCTTGCTGCGCGGGGCGCGGGCCAGGCTCGCGAACCAGTTCCAGCCCCGGTACCCGGGCAGGGTGCACTCGAAGTGGTGGACGACCAGCCGGTCCTCCTCCACCGTCACCCGGTGACCGGCGCCGATCTGCGAGGGCTCCGCGATCTGCTCCACCCCGGCGCGAGCCGTGGCGACGTCGGCCACGAGCAGGGGGTCCTGCTTCGGGGCCCGGCGACGACGGGGCGCCGCCGCCACCGGTGCCGCCTGCTCGGGCGCCGGCGGCACGGCCTCGGCGGGCGCGTCCTGGACGGTCTCCTCGGTCACTGCTGGTCTCCCTCGGGTGGGTGCCGGCGGGGGCCGGCGGGTGGTTGCTCGGGATCGGTGGACGGCAACGGCGCGGCGGCCTCAGACGTCCAGGTTGTCGGCCACCGTGCGCAGGATGGCCGCGATCTTCTTCCCGTGCGCTGAGTCGGGGTAGCGGCCCCGGTGCAGCCCGTTGGACATCTCGTCCAGGAGCTTGATGAGGTCCTCCGTGATGACCGCCATCTCGTCGGCGGGCTTGCGGACGTTCTTCGCGACCGACGGGGTCCGGTCGAGGATCCGGACGGAGAGCGCCTGCGCGCCGCGCCGACCCTGGGCCACCCCGAACTCCATCCGCGTGCCCGGCTTCACCGTGGTGGCACCGGAGGGCAGCGCCGAGGAGGGCAGGAACACTTCCTGGCCGTCGTCGGCCGCCAGGAAGCCGAAGCCCTTCTTCGCATCGAACCACTTGACCTTGCCGGTGGGCACGCTGTCTCCCTCGTCCTCGTGTTCGTGGAGGGGCGGCCCGTCGGTCCCTGCCGCCGAGCCACCCTGTGGAACCTCCCATTCTAGCCCTGCTCCGGGGGCGGGGACCGCCGGGGCGCGGTCAGCGGCACACCGTTGCGCTCGGTACCCTGGAGCCATGCCTGCCTCCGACGACCGTGCGCCCGCGCCCCGCACCGCCCGACGCCCCGGGATCGACGTCCTCGGCGTCTCCGCGGTCGTGCTCGGCCTGGTGTGCGCCGTGTGCCTCGCCCTGCTGCTCGTGCTCACGGCCGTCGGAGCGGACCCCTGGGACGGGCTCACGGTGGTGCCGTGGTTCGCGTTCCCGGTGGCCTTCCTGCTGTTCTGCGCGGTCCTCGTGCGCTCCCTGCTGCGCCGCCGCCGGGCCTGATCCGTGCTCCCGGACGGGCTGCTCCGGGATCTCGCGTCCCGCTCCCCCGCCGAGCTGGGCGAGCTGCTCGCCGCCCGGCCCGACGCCGCGCGCCCGGGCACGGGGTCCCTCGAGGACCTCGCCGAGGCCCTGCTGTCCCGGGCGGGGCTGCGCCGGGCCCTCGACGCCCTCTCCCGGCCCGAGCTGGACGCCGTCGAGCGCGCCGTGCTGCTGGGCCCGCCGGAGGATCCCGCCGCGCGGCTGCTGGCCGGCCCGCCCTGGGACCGGCTGCACCGTCTGGGCCTGGTCCACCGGGACGACGACGCGCTCCGGCTCGTGCCCGGCCTGGCGGAGGCCCTCGGCCGCTATCCGGCGGGCCTGGGCCGTCCGCGGCCGGTGCTCGCCGCCCTCGCCGCCCGGCTGCGCGGCGGGGCGCCGGACGCGGCGGGGGCCGCGGCCCTGCCGCGCACCGCCGAGGACCTCGCGCAGTGGCCCGCCCCCGCGCGGGAGGTCCTCGAACGGTTCCGCTCCCGTCCCGTGGGCGCTCTGCCGGACGCCCTGCGCCGTGTCGACCCGGCCGTCGACGCCGGCGCCCGGCCCGTCGACTGGCTCCTGGCCCACGGCATCCTCCTCCCCGTGGACTCCCGCCACGTGGAGCTCCCGAGGGAGGTCGGGCTGCTCCTGCGCGGGCCCGACCCGTGGGCCGCGACCTCCCCGGAGCCGCCGGTCGGGCCGGCCCTCCGGGTGCCCGACCGGCTGCGGGACAACGCCGCCGCGGCGGCGGTCGAGCAGCTGCTGCGCCGGACCGCGGCCCTGCGCGCCGAGCTGCGGGCCCGCCCGCTGACCACCCTGCGGGCGGGCGGGATCGGCGTGCGCGAGCTGCGCCGGCTGCGCTCCGCCCTCGGGATCGAGCACTCCGAGCTCGTCCGGCTCCTCGGTCTGGGCGAACTGGCCGGGCTCGTGCGGCTGGACCCGGACACCTCGGCCTGGCGCCCCGCGCCGGCGCCCTTCGAGGACGCCGAGCGCGCCGACCAGTGGTGGCACGTGGTCCGGTCGTGGCTGGCCTCCGACGTCGTCCCCTCCGCGGTGGGCCTGCCCCTCGCGGACGGCACGGTCGTCGGGGTCCTCACCCGCGGCACCCACGCCCCGGAGGCCCCGGTGGTGCGCCGGGCGCTGCTCGCCGCCCACGCCGAGCTCGCCGAGCGGGCGCCGGGGGGCCACGGCCCCGAGGACGTGCTGGCGCTCGCCCGCTGGCGGCGCCCGCGCCTGGCCCGCGCCCTGGACCGGTGGGGCCCGGGGATGCTGACGGAGGCCGCCGAACTCGGCCTGGTGGGCGCCGACGCCCTGACCGAGCCCGGCCGGGCGCTCGCGGAGGACCGGCCCGAGGACGCCGTCCGCTCCGTGGCCGGGTGGCTGCCCGCGCCCTCGCGGACGGTGCTGCTGCAGAGCGACCTCACGGCGACGGCCACGGGCCACCTCGCCCCGGACGTGGCGCGCGCCCTCGACCGGCTCGCGGAGCCGGAGGGCCACGGGCCGGTCCCGCGGCACCGCTTCAGCGAGCGCTCCCTGCACCGGGCGCTCGACGCCGGCTGGACCCCGCCCTCGATCCTGGCCTGGCTCGAGGAGCACGGCCGGGGCCCGGTGCCCCAGGCCCTGGCCTACCTGGTCGAGGAGGCCGGCCGGGGCCACGGGCGGATCCGGATCACCCGGGCGGACTGGGTGCTCACCGGCGAGGAGGAGCTGCTGGAGGCGCTCGCCGGCTCCCCGGACCTCGCGGGGCGGCGGCTTCGCCGGCCCGCCCCCGGCGTGCTCGTGGTCGACGCCGGGGAGGAGGCCCCCGGCCGGCGCCGGGGACCCGCCGGCCGGGAGAGCGGGCTCCGGGAGCTCGCGGCGGCCGTCCGGGCCACCGGCACGGAGCCGGCCCTCGACGTCGCCCCCGCGGAGCCCGCGCCGCAGGCCCCCGCCGCGGACCCGACCCTGCTGCTCGAGGTGCCCGCCCCGCGCCTGCCCGTCCCCTCCGCGGAGGAGATCGAGGACCTGGTGGACCGGCTCACCGGCCGGGACCGCGCGCGGTGCCCGCCCGAGGACCCGCCCGACGACCTGGCCGAGGACCTGATCGACGACCCGACCGACAGCGGAGGAGCCGCCCCGTGGGACCCCTGATCGTCCAGAGCGACCGGACCGTGCTGCTCGAGCTCGACCACGAGGACGCCGACGACGCCCGGCGGGAGCTCGCGGCCTTCGCGGAGCTCGAGCGCGCCCCGGAGCACGTGCACACCTACCGCATCACCCCGCTGGGCCTGTGGAACGCCCGGGCCGCCGGGCTGGACGCCGAGCAGGTGCTCGACGTCCTCCTCACCCGCTCCCGCTTCCCGGTCCCCCACGCCCTGCTCCTGGACATCGACGAGACGATGTCCCGCTACGGCCGCCTGGTGCTCGAGCAGGACCCGGTGCACGGGCTCGTGCTGCGCTGCCACGACGCCCCCGTCCTGGAGGAGATCGCCCGGCATCGGAAGATCGCCCCGCTGCTCGGTCCCCGCATCGACGGCGCCACCACGGTGGTGCACGCGAGCGCCCGCGGCCAGCTCAAGCAGCTGCTGCTCACCGTGGGGTGGCCGGCGGAGGACCGGGCCGGCTACGTGGACGGCACGCCCCACCCGGTCGCCCTGACGGAGACGGACCCCGTGACGGGCGAGGCCTGGGCCCTGCGCCCCTACCAGCGCCACGCGGTGGAGAACTTCTGGGCGGGCGGCAGCGGCGTCGTCGTCCTGCCGTGCGGCGCCGGCAAGACGCTGGTGGGTGCCGGGGTGATGGCCGCGAGCTCGACGACGACGCTCGTCCTGGTCACGAGCACGGTCTCGGCGCGGCAGTGGAAGGCCGAGCTGCTGCGCCGGACCACCCTGACGGAGGACGAGATCGGCGAGTACTCCGGAGCCGTCAAGGAGGTCCGCCCGGTGACGATCGCCACCTACCAGGTGCTGACGGCGCGCCGCGGCGGGATCCACCCGCACCTCGAGCTGCTCGACGGGCACGACTGGGGGCTGATCGTCTACGACGAGGTGCACCTGCTGCCCGCCCCCGTGTTCCGGATGACCGCCGAGCTGCAGGCGCGGCGCCGGCTGGGCCTGACGGCCACCCTGGTGCGCGAGGACCACCGCGAGGGCGAGGTGTTCTCCCTCATCGGCCCGAAGCGCTACGACGCGCCGTGGCGGGAGATCGAGGCCCAGGGCCACATCGCCCCCGCCGACTGCGTCGAGGTCCGGGTGGAGCTGCCCCTCGCGGACCGGATGGCCTACGCCTCCGCGGAGGACGCCGACCGGCACCGCCTCGCCTCGTCCTCCGCGCACAAGCTCGACGTCGTGGCCCGGCTCGTGGCCCGCCACCGCGGGGAGCCGGTGCTCGTGATCGGGCAGTTCCTGGACCAGCTCGACGAGCTGGGCGCGCTGCTGGCCGCCCCGGTGCTCAACGGCAGCACCGGCACGGCCCGGCGGGAGAAGCTCTTCGCCGCGTTCCGGGCCGGGGAGCTGCCGGTGCTCGTGGTCTCCAAGGTCGCGAACTTCTCGGTGGACCTGCCGGAGGCCTCGGTCGCGGTGCAGGTCTCGGGGGCCTTCGGCTCCCGCCAGGAGGAGGCGCAGCGCCTGGGCCGACTGCTGCGGCCCAAGCACGACGGCCGCCCGGCGACCTTCTACACCGTGGTGGCCCGCGACACCGTGGACGCCGACTACGCGGCCCGGCGCCGCCGCTTCCTCGCGGAGCAGGGCTACGCCTACCGGATCGTCGACGCCGCCGCCGTCGAGGCCCCCGGCGAACTCCCCGAGGACCGGTGAGCGCCGTTCAGGCGGCGTTCAGGGTGTTCCGAGAAAATGGGCGGCGTGAAGAACGACAACCCCGAAGCGAAACTGCTCGTCGTCGACGACGAGCCCAACATCCTCGAGCTGCTGGCCACGTCCCTGCGCTTCGCCGGCTTCGAGGTGGTCACCGCCGCCAACGGCCGTGACGCCCTGGCCAAGGCGGAGTCCGAGAACCCGGACCTCGCGGTGCTCGACGTCATGCTCCCGGACATGGACGGCTTCACCGTGACCCGCAAGCTGCGCGCGTCCGGGCAGCACTTCCCCATCCTCTTCCTCACGGCGAAGGACGAGACCGAGGACAAGGTCACCGGTCTGACCGTGGGCGGCGACGACTACGTCACCAAGCCCTTCAGCCTCGACGAGGTCGTCGCCCGCATCCGCGCGGTCCTGCGCCGCACGCAGCCCGCCGAGGAGGACGACTCCCGGCTGCGCGTGGACGACCTGGTCCTCGACGACGACGCGCACGAGGTGTTCCGGGGCGAGCGGGAGATCGACCTGTCCCCCACCGAGTTCAAGCTGCTGCGCTACCTCATGCTCAACCCGAACCGCGTGCTGTCCAAGGCGCAGATCCTCGACCACGTGTGGGAGTACGACTTCAACGGGGACGCCTCGATCGTGGAGTCCTACATCTCCTACCTGCGCCGGAAGATCGACAACGACCCCGAGCTGCCCCCGCTGATCCACACCAAGCGCGGCGTCGGCTACCTCCTGCGCTCCCAGCACAAGAACCACTGACCCGGCCCCGGGATGCACACCCTGTCCTCCCGGTGGCGCTCGGCATCGCTGCGCTCGCAGCTCATGGTGCTCACGGGCCTGCTCCTGGCGCTGTCCATCCTGGTGACGAGCTTCGTGGCGATCTCGGTGCTGCGCACCTCGCTCCTGAACGACATCGACCGCGGGCTGCGGGACTCCGTCCGGCCGGTCTCCACCGTGCTGGTCGCCGACATGGGCGGGGCGCAGGGCGTCCAGGTGCCGCACGCCGGGTTCCTGCTCGACGCCGACGGCGAGACCCTCGCCGAGGCGGTGCACACCCCGGAGGGCGTGCTCGAGCGGCGGCCGGACCTGTCGCAGGTCGACCTCGAGCACGTGCGGGAGAACCCCTTCGAGCCGACGACCGTGGGCTCCGTGGACGCCCCGGACCGCCGGTGGCGGGTGGTCGCGGCCGAGACGGAACGGCTGAACCTCGTGGTGGCGGTCGCCGAGCCGCTCGACGACATGAACGCGATGCTCAGCGCGGTGACCCTCCTGACGCTGAGCTTCGGGGTGGCGACCCTGTTCGCGGCCATGGCGGTCGGCTGGATCCTGGTCACCCGGGCGTTCGCGCCCCTGCACCGGGTGGAGCAGACCGCCGCCCGGATCGCCGAGGGCGACCTCTCCCAGCGCATGGAGGGCTACAACCGGCAGACCGAGATCGGCCAGCTCTCGGCGTCGCTCAACGCGATGCTCGGCCACATCGAGGACGCCTTCGACGCCCGCACCCGGTCCGAGACCAAGCTCCGGCGGTTCGTGGCCGACGCCTCCCACGAGCTGCGCACGCCCCTGGTGACCATCCGGGGCTACTCGGAGCTCTACCGGCACGGCGCCCTGCAGGAGCCCGAGGACGTGGCCGGGGCGATGTCCCGGATCGAGTCGGAGGCGAAGCGGATGACGCAGCTCGTCGAGGACCTGCTGATGCTCGCGCGCCTCGACGAGCGGCGGCCCGCGGAGAACGTCGACGTGGACCTGCTCCACCTCGCGTTCGACGCGGCAGGGGACGCCCGCGCCTCCGCCCCCGACCGGCGGATCGAGGTCGGCGGCCTGGGGGGCGGGGGCCCGGTCTCGGCATGGGTGCACGGCGACGAGTTCCGGCTGCGCCAGGTCGTGGCGAACCTCGTGACCAACGCCCTGCGCTACACCCCGGAGGGCACGCCGATCGAGATCGCGGTGGGCGTGGAGCGCTCGGTCGACGACTCCTTCAACGCCGTCCTGCAGGTGCGCGACCACGGCCCGGGCATCCAGGGCGAGGACGCGGAGCGCGTCTTCGAGCGCTTCTACCGGGCCGACTCCTCCCGCACGCGCGAGACCGGCGGGACGGGGCTGGGGCTGTCCATCGTGGCCGCGATCGTCCAGCAGCACGACGGCACGGTGCGGCTCACCGAGACCCCCGGCGGCGGGGCGACGATGACCGTGCGCGTGCCGGGCATCGAGCCCGCCGACGACGCCCCGGAGGTGTGAGCGGGCCCGTCAGGACTCGTAGGTGCCCTGGTGGAAGCGCAGCTGCCAGGGCCCCAGCTCGTTGCGGGAGTCCTCCCGGACCCACAGGGAGCTGCGCAGGCTCGTGCGGTCCCCCGCCGTGAGCCGGTAGACAAGGTGCACGGCCGCGGGGCCGAGCTCGGTGGCCTCCAGCACGTGCACGTCCACCGCGCCGAGCCCGGGTTCGCGGGGCAGCCGGTCGAGGACGTCCGCCCGGGAGCGCCACGACCCCGAGGCACCGACCTCGGCGAAGGCCTCGTGCAGCAGCTGGCCCAGCCGGCCCGGGTCCGCCCTGACCTCCGGGCGGAGCAGGTCCCGCTCGAGTTCCTGGACGGTCTCCCCCGCCGTGCGGCCGCGGGCGAGCTCCTCCTCGTGGGCGAGCAGCTCGCTCAGCAGATCGGGGTCGTGCCGGTCCTCGAACGCGCCAGGATCCGTGTCCTCCCCCGGCCCTGGGGCCTCCACCAGCGGCGCGGCGTCCACCGGCTCCGGGGCGTCCAGCAGCTCCCGGGCCGGGGTCCGGGTGCCCGCTCCGTCCGGGTGCCGGGCGGCGCCGTCGAACCCGGGTCCCTCGGGCGCGGGGCGACCGGTCTGGAACGCGGTGGCCACGGCCCGGGCACGGATGTCGGCGGCCTCGTTGAGCTCGTGGCCGGCGTGGCCCTTGACCCACTCGAAGCGCACGTCGCGGCCCGCCATCGCGGCGTCCAGGGCCTTCATGAGCTCCACGTTGAGGACGGGCTTGCCGTCCCTCTTCTTCCAGCCCTTCTTCTTCCAGCCGGGCATCCACTTCGTGATCGAGTTGATGACGTACTGGCTGTCGCACAGCACCCGCAGGGGCTCGTCGGGGCGGTGTGCCGTGGCCTCGAGCAGGTCCAGGACGGCCTTGAGCTCGCCCATGTTGTTGGTGCCGTGCGGCCATCCGCCGGCCCGCCAGGTGTTGTCGTCGATGTACCAGGCCCATCCCGCGGGACCGGGATTGCCCAGCGCGGAGCCGTCGGCGGCAGCAGTGATCGTCATGGCACTCATCTTTTCACGGCGCCCGGACGCCGTGCGCCACGGGCCGCGTGCACCACGGGCCGCGTGCACCACCGGCTCAGTCGCCGGGCTCCTGCTCGAGCTGCTGCTGGGCGACGTCGCGCACCCCGGCGACCCTCGACACCTGCACGGCCGCCGTGCGCAGGTCCGTCTTGCCCTCGAGCCGCAGGAGCAGCTCCACCTCGGTGCCCTCGGACCCCTCGACCGTCCGGCTCGAGACCACGGAGGCGCTCAGCTGCAGCTCGTCGACCACCGTCAGGACCTCCCGCAGCACGCCGTGCCCGTCCTCGTAGCGCAGCCGGAGTCCCTGCGGGGCCACCATCCCGGGCAGGCGGCGGGAGAGCGGGGTCAGCAGGATCGCGGAGACGAAGTGCAGGCCCGTGGCGACGACGGCGAGCGGCACGAGCCCGGCCCCGCAGGCCATCCCGATGGCCGCGGAGAGCCAGATGCTCGCGGCCGTCGTCAGGCCGTGCACCACGTCCCGGTTCGTGAAGATCACGCCCGCGCCCAGGAAGCCGATGCCCGTGATGATCTGGGCCGCCACGCGGGAGGGGTCGGGACCGGCGTCGATGCCGGGCAGGACACCGAAGCCGTAGGCGGACACGAGGGTGAACACCGCCGACCCGGTGCCGACCAGGGCGTGCGTGCGCAGCCCGGCGCTCTTGCGCCGCAGCCGCCGTTCGAGGCCCACCAGCGAGGTGAGCCCGAAGGCGATCAGCACGAGCGCGACCTGGACGGGGACCGCGTCCCACACGACGACGTCCACGGCTCCTCCTCCGGCAGCTGGTGCTCACGATTGAACACCACTTCCGGCCCCGCGGCACCACGTGCGGGACGACGACGGGCCGGGCACCTCCGCGAGGTGCCCGGCCCGTGCCGGATGCGTGCTGGGCACGCTCGACGGATCAGCCGTCGATCACATCATGCCGCCCATGCCGCCCATGCCGTCGTCGGCACCGGCGCCGGCGCCCGCGGGCTCCGGCTTGTCGGCGACGACGGCCTCGGTGGTGAGGAACAGCCCGGCGATGGACGCCGCGTTCTGCAGCGCGGACCGGGTCACCTTGACCGGGTCGTTGATGCCGGCGGCCATCAGGTCCTCGTACTCGCCGGTGGCGGCGTTGAGGCCGTGGCCCTGGGCCAGACCGCGGACCTTGTCCACGACCACGCCGGCCTCGAGGCCGGAGTTGATCGCGATCTGCTTCAGCGGGGCGTCGATGGCGACCTTCACGATGTTCGCGCCGGTGGCCTCGTCGCCGGTGAGCTGCAGCTTGTCGAACGCCTTCTGGCCGGCCTGGATCAGGGCCACGCCGCCGCCGGCGACGATGCCCTCCTCCACGGCGGCCTTGGCGTTGCGCACGGCGTCCTCGATGCGGTGCTTGCGCTCCTTGAGCTCGACCTCGGTGGCGGCACCGGCCTTGAGGACGGCCACGCCGCCGGCCAGCTTGGCCAGGCGCTCCTGCAGCTTCTCGCGGTCGTAGTCCGAGTCCGAGTTGTTGATCTCGGCGCGGATCTGGGCCACGCGGCCCTCGATCTCCTCGGCGGTGCCGGCGCCGTCGACGATGGTGGTCTCGTCCTTCGTCACGACGACCTTGCGGGCCTGGCCCAGCAGGTCCACGGTGGCGGTCTCGAGGGAGAGCCCGACCTCCTCGGTGATGACCTGGCCACCGGTGAGGATGGCGATGTCGGCCAGCTGCGCCTTGCGGCGGTCGCCGAAGCCGGGGGCCTTGACGGCCACGGACTTGATGGAGCCGCGCATCTTGTTGAGCACCAGCAGCGCCAGGGCCTCGCCCTCGACGTCCTCGGCGATGATCAGCAGGGGCTTTCCGGCCTGCATGACCTTCTCGAGCACGGGGACCAGGTCCTTGACCGCGGAGATCTTGGAGTTGACCACGAGGATGTAGGGATCCTCGAGGACGGCCTCCTGGCGGTCGGCGTCGGTGACGAAGTAGCCCGAGAGGTAGCCCTTGTCGAAGCGCATGCCCTCGGTCAGCTCGAGGTCCAGCCCGAAGGTGTTGGACTCCTCGACCGTGATCACGCCCTCCTTGCCGACCTTCTCCATCGCCTGGGCGATGAGGCGGCCGATCTCGGGGTCGCCGGCGGAGATCGACGCCGTGGCGGCGATCTGCTCCTCGGTCTCGACCTCCTTGGCGGAGGCCAGCAGCTCCTCGGTGACCGCGGCGACGGCCTTCTCGATGCCGCGCTTGAGGCTCAGCGGGTCGGCGCCGGCGGCCACGTTGCGCAGGCCCTCCTTGACGAGCGCCTGGGCGAGCACGGTGGCGGTGGTGGTGCCGTCGCCGGCGATGTCGTCGGTCTTCTTGGCGACCTCCTTGACGAGCTCGGCGCCGATCTTCTCGAACGGCTCGTCGAGCTCGATCTCCTTGGCGATGGACACGCCGTCGTTGGTGATCGTGGGGGCGCCCCAGGCCTTCTCGAGGACCACGTTGCGGCCGCGCGGGCCGAGGGTGACCTTGACGGCGTCGGCCAGGGTGTTCAGGCCCCGCTCGAGTCCGCGGCGTGCCTCTTCGTCGAAAGCAATCATCTTTGCCATGTGACTTCGTCCCTCCTGGACGGTAGACAAACGGTCGACCTCCACGGTGCCCGCGACGGACGGCGCGCACGACGGCGGACTCTTCCCGACGCCGTGCGGCACCTCACCGTGGTGGTTGAGGTGTCACTCCTGTGCCGGTGGCTGCCCGGGTCGGGCCGGGGACCGAGCCATTAGCAGTCCACACGACTGAGTGCTAATCGCAATCTTGGCACTCGTCCCCGGAGAGTGCAAACCCCTGAGCCGATTCCGCTCAGCCCTGCCACTCCTCGCGCAGGACGCCGTAGACCATCCGGTCGTAGTACTCGCCGCCGACCCTGCGGGCCCGGCGGATCCTGGCCTCCTCGGTGAAGCCCAGCTTCACCGCCACGCGGCACATGCCCGCGTTGCCGCTCCACGTCTCCAGGTCGAGGCGGTGGGAGTCGGAGTGGGCGAAGAGGTAGTCGATCCACAGGCGCATCGCCTCGGTGCCGTAGCCGCCGCTCCAGTGCTCCGGGGAGTACACGGTGATGCCCAGGGAGCGCAGCGGCAGCAGGTGCGTGCCGTCACCGGGGTCCTCGGTGGGCTTCTCCGACCAGTACCAGGACACCTGCCCGATGAACCGGTCGTCGGCGGCGTCGGCGATCACCATCGTCTCGCGCGGGTCCGGCCAGTCCCCGGCCGTCACGTGCTCCCGGAGGGTGCCGAGCCAGCGCTGGGCGCCCTCGGCGGTGAAGTTCGGGTAGAACGGGCCGTCCGTGCGCTGCCACTCGTGCTCGCCGCCGCCGGCGGGCGGCATGATCCACGCCTCGTAGTCGACGAGGTCCTCCTCGGTCCAGTCGCGGACGCGGACTCGGCTTCCTTCGATCTGCACGGTGGTTCCTTCCGGTGGCGTCAGGGGTGGACGACGTCGTGGTGAACGGCGTCGGAGCGGTCGGGCTCCGGGATCGGAGCCGATGGGGGACGCCTCGAGGACCGGGCCGGCTCAGGACCCCGTGGACGTGGCGCCCGGCGCCGGGGCGGCCTCGCCCGGGGCGTTGAGGAACGAGAACACCCCGACGCCGAGGGTCAGCACCCCGGCCAGGACGATGGCGGTGAGCTCCCGGGCGCCCACGCGGACGGTCGGCCGGACACCGCGGTGGGCGCCCTGGCGGGGCCCGTCCTCGGGGACGTCGTCGAACTCGTCGTGCGGGTACTGGGTCATCCGTGGTCTCCTCGCTGCCGGCGCAGCCTGGCCACGAGCATCGGGTCGTGCTCGAGGGCTGCGCGGGTGTCGATCAGGACGTTGAGCCGCTGGTAGTAGTGGGTGGGCGAGAGGTTCAGGCGGCGGCGGATCTCCATCTCCTTGGCCCCCTGGTACTTCCACTGCAGGTTCTCGAGCGAGAGGATCTCGCGGTCCACGGCGTCCAGACCGGTCCCCTCGCCGGGGTCTTCCCCGCCGGGGGCGGCCTCCCCGTCCGGCACCGGCTCCGCGCCGAGGGCGGCGTCGTCGCCGGCCCGGGCGTCCGCGGGCACCGCATCCTCGGGCACCGCGTCCTCGCCGGTCACCGCGACTCGGCCCGCGGCCGCAGGGAGAGGGTGGTCAGCTGCGCGTCCTCGCCCGCGTCCACGACGGCGCGCACCGCCGCGGCCACGGACTCCGGCCGGAGGTAGCGCTCCGGGACGTACTCGTGGCCCAGGCCCGCCTGGATGTCCCGCTGCATCTGCGTGTCGACCGGGCCGGGGTGCACCGAGCTGACCACGACGCCGTCGGCCTCGACCTCCTGTCGGAGCGAGTCGGCGAGCGCGCGCAGGGCGAACTTCGAGGCCGCGTAGACGGCGTCCCCGGCGCGGGCGTTGAGCCCCGAGCCGGAGTTGAGGAACACGACCTTCCCCCGGGCCGCTCGCAGGGCCGGCAGCAGGAGCCGGGTCAGCTCCGCGGGGACCACCACGTTGAGCTCGAGCTGGGCCCGCCAGTCCGCCACGGAGGCGGCCTCCACCGTGGTGCGCCCGGCCACGGCCGCCGAGTGCACCAGGACGTCGACCCGGTCCAGGCCGGCCACCACGGACGGCAGGGCCGCGACGTCGGTCAGGTCGGCGGCGCGGACGGTGACGTGCGGGAGGCCGGAGAGCTCGGCCAGCCGGCCGGCGTCCCGGCCCAGGGCCAGGACGTCGTGGTCGCGGGCGAGGTCCACCACGCACGCGCGGCCGATGCCTCCGGTGGCCCCGGTGACGACGGCGAGGGGTCGGGTCTCGGTGGAGGAAGCGCTCATGCGCCCACTCTAGCCAGTCCGCCGCCGGTCCCGCCCGCCCCGGACGGAACGGGCCGGGGCGGTGGCGGCCCCGGTATCCTGGCCCGCAGCCGACCACACGGAGGAGCCCCATGGCAGCCGACCCCCACGCCGCGGGAGATCCCGGGGCGGACCCGGACAGCGCGGAGAAGCCCTCGTCGCCGGCACAGATCACGAGACCCTCGTGGAGCTACATCCTGCGCCGGACCGTCCACGAGTTCCGCCGCGACGAGTGCACGGACTCGGCGGCGGTGATGACGTTCTTCGCCGTGCTGTCCATCTTCCCGGGGCTGCTCACGGTGGTGTCGATGCTCGGCGTCGTCGGTCAGGCCGAGGCGACCACCAGGACCCTGCTGCGCCTGCTCGACGAGTTCGGGGTCCCGGAGGGGGCCGTGGCCGTGCTCGAGGGGCCGATCGGCGAGCTCACCGGCTTCCCGTCCGCGGGCCTGGCACTGGTCACCGGTCTGGTCGGCGCCCTGTGGACGGCCTCGGGCTACGTGCGGGCCTTCGGTCGGTCCATGAACCGGATCTACGAGGTCGAGGAGGGCCGCCCCGTCTGGAAGCTCTACCCCCTGATGATCGCGGTGACGCTGTCCCTGGTGGTCCTGGTGGTGGGCATGATGCTGCTCCTGCTGCTCTCCGGGCCGGTCGCCGAGCGGCTCGGCGGGCTGATCGGCCTCGGCGAGGCGGCACTCCGGCTCTGGCAGGCCGCCCGGATCCCGGCCCTGCTGCTGCTGCTCGTCTTCGTGATCGCCCTGCTCTACTACGCCACCCCGAACATCCGGCAGCCGAGGTTCCGGTGGCTCAGCATCGGCTCGGTGGTCGCCATCCTGGTCATGAGCGCTGCGACCACAGGGTTCAGCTTCTACGTGTCCAACGTCAACGACTACAACGCCACCTACGGTGCCATCGGCGGAGTGATCGTCCTGCTGCTGTGGATCTGGATCATGAACATCGTGCTGCTCGCGGGCGCCGAGCTCAACGCCGAGATCGAGCGCGGACGCCAGCTCCAGGCCGGGATCGAGGCCGAGGAGAACCTGCGGCTGCCGCCGCGGGACCTCCGGGGCGTGCGGCGGATGCAAGCGAAGGAGCAGGAGCTCGTCGAGGAGGGCCGCGCGCTGCGCCGTCGGCACGCCGGTCCCGACCCCACGGAGCACGCCCGCGCCAGGGACGGCACGGCACCGGCCTAGAGTGGTGCACGGCGCACCCGTTTTCGCACCCGCATCGACCCCGCACCCGCACCGAGGAGCACCGTGAGCGAGACCCAGCCCCTGGACAGGATCATGGCCCCCGACTGGGCGGAGGCCCTCGCCCCCGTGGAACCGCAGATCCGGCAGATGGGCCGGTTCCTGCGCGAGGAGCACGCCGACGGGCACCGCACGCTCCCGGAGGGCCCGGCGGTCCTGCGGGCGTTCCAGGAGCCGCTCGAGCAGGTCAGGGTGCTGGTCGTCGGGCAGGACCCCTACCCCACTCCCGGCCACGCCATGGGCCTGTCCTTCTCCGTGCAGCCCCACGTGCGTCCAGTGCCCCGCTCCCTGCAGAACATCTACAAGGAGCTGCGGGACGACCTCGGCGTCGACCCGCCGGAGCACGGGGACCTCTCCGCGTGGTCCCGGCAGGGCGTGATGCTCCTGAACAGGGTCCTCACCGTGCGCGAGGGGGCCCCGGCCTCCCACCGGGGCAAGGGCTGGGAAGCGGTCACGGAGCGCGCCATCAAGGCCCTCGCCGGCCGCGGGACCCCGCTGGTGGCCATCCTGTGGGGCCGGGACGCGCGGAGCACTGCCGCGTGGCTGGACGGCTTCCCCACGGTCGAGTCCGCGCACCCGTCCCCGCTGTCCGCGTCCCGGGGCTTCTTCGGCTCCCGGCCGTTCTCCCGCACGAACCAGCTCCTCGAGCAGCAGGGCGCGGAGCCGGTCGACTGGCGGCTGTGACACCAGGAGGCCTCCGTTAGGGTGGGCGGCATGACGACGACCCCCGGGGCCCGGCCCGCCAGACCCCGCAAGCCGCAGCTCAACCTAACGGTGCGCTCTCGCGAGCTGCTGTCCCCGTCGATGGTCCGGGTGGTCCTGGGCATCGACGAGCCCGAGCGCTACGCGGACATCGTCCCGCCCGAGAAGTACGTGAAGCTCGTCTTCCTCCGGCCCGGCACGGGCGAAGCCGGCACCGCGCTCCCCGGCACGGCAGGTGTTGGCACCGCGAACCCTGGCACGGACGCTCCGGACTCCGAGACCGCAGGCTCGTCGCGGCCGGGGGCGGAGCCCGGCCGGAACCCCGACTACTGGGAGCTCAAGGAGACCCTGCCGGGCGACCGGCAGCCCGTCACCCGCCACCTCACCATCCGCCGGTACGTGCCGGAGCGGCACGAGCTGTGGATGGACTTCGTGCTGCACGGCGACGACGGCTTCGCCGGCCCGTGGGCGGCCCGCGCCGAGCCCGGGGACCGCATCATCGCCCTCGGCCCCGGGGGCAAGTGGGCGCCGGCCCCGGACGCAGCGTGGACCCTGATCGCCGCCGACGACGCCGCGATCCCCGCCGCCCTCGCCGTCCTGGAGACCCTCCCGGCCTCCGCGCAGGGAGAGGTGCTGCTGGAGGTGGACACGCCCTCCGACATCCAGCCGGTGTCCGCCCCGGCCGGGATGACGGTGCGCTGGGTGTTCCGGGCGGACAGCGGTCCCGGAGAGGACCCTGCCCTGGTGCGAGCCGTGCGCGAGGTCGGGTGGCCCACCGACCCGGAAGGGGTCCAGGTCTTCGCCCACGGCGAGCGGGAGGTCATGAAGGCCCTGCGCGAGGAGCTGTTCACGCGCCGTCGGCTGGAGCGGGACCAGGTCTCGCTGTCCGGCTACTGGGCGAGGGGCCGCACCGAGGACGTGTTCCAGGCGGAGAAGAAGCTGCCGGTCGGCCAGATCCTCTGAGCCGGACCCGCGAGCGGTGATCCTTCGGACTGTGCGGCGCTGAGCTGCTCGTCCCGAGATCGGGCCCCGGATCTCGGACGCGCCCGAGAACCGGGTTGTTCCTCCCCATCTCACGGCCGTTCCTCCCCGTCCCAGGGCATGGTCACGGTCCGGGTCACGGGCTCCGTCTCCGTCTCCGTCTCCGTCTCCGTCCTTATGGTGTCGGACCCGGTGGGGATCATGAGACATGACCACTACCGCCGGCCGGCCGCGGAGCCCGGAGGAGGTCCTCCGGGAGGACACGGCCGTTGCCGACCGCGAGTACGCCGGTGCTGTGACGGAGCTGGTCGAGGACGCCCGGGCGGAGGCCCGCGCTGCGGGCCGACAGCTGCGGGTGATCCACCGGATGTGGCAGCTGCAGGAGCAGGCGCACGATCGGCGTCGGGCGGCCCGGGCACGCTGGTCGAACGAGCGCGCCCGCAGTCGTGGGTAGCACGTCCCGGAACCGGAGAAGCGCACGGTGCTGGACGTGGCCGACGAGATCGGCCCGGCGCTGCGGCTGCCGGCGGGCACGGCGGTGCGCCGGGTGGAGAACGCGGTCCTGCTCGCCGAGAGCCTGCCCCGGGTCCTGCAGGCTCTCGAGTCCGGGGCGATCGCCCCGCGCCAGACCGAGGTGATCGTGGACCTGTGGCGGGACCTGGTGGGTGCGACCGGTCGGCCGCCCGAGCCGTGGCCACTCGGCGAGGCCGTGTCCCGTGTCGTGGACGAGCTGCTGGAGAAGGCGCCGACGGCCACCGCGTCGCAGCTCCGGGCGCTGGCCCGGCGGCGGCGGGCATGGCTATTGGCCGGGTCCCAGGAGGACCGTCACCGGCTGGCCCGCCGGGGGCGCAGGGTGTGGATAGAACCCGAGGAGGACGGCATGGCGCGGCTGTGCGCGCTCCTGGACGCGGCCACCGCCCACGCCGTCCACGCCCGTCTCGCGTCCGTCGCCGCCCGTGTGGATCCGCACAGCCCGCCGTCGGACTTGGCCGGGTCCGCGTGTGGCGGCCAGGGCGTCGCCGAGGGCCCGGGCCCGGACGACGAGCGGAGCTGCTGGGAGGACGGGCCGCGCACGGCAGGGCAGCTGCGCGCGGACGTGCTCGCCGCACTGCTGCTGGACGGGGAGCCCTCCTGCATGCCGGAGCACCTGCGCGGGATCCGCGGGCAGGTCACGGTCACCGTTCCCGTGCTCTCGCTGCTGGAGCACAGCGCACCGACTTCCGGCCGCGGATCCTCCGGCCGGTCGCCCGACGGAGGCGCGCTCCCCGGCAGATCACCCGACGGACACGCGGTCCCCGGTGAATCATCCAACGGAGACGGGCTCCCCGGCCGATCACGCAGCGCCGGCGGAACGACCTGCGGCGGGCCTGCTTGGAGCCCGGGCTGCGCGGAGCTGGCCGGCTACGGGCCGATCCCGGTGAGCGTGGCCGAGCGGATCGCCGCCGGCGCCGGGTCCTGGTCGAGGGTTCTGACACATCCGGTCACCGGCACCGTCCTGGACCACGACCGCACCACGTACGCCGTGCCGGCCGATCTCAAGCGCCGGCTGCGAGCGAGGGACGGCACCTGCCGGTTCCCCGGATGCCGGCGCCGTGCCGAGCGCTGCGACCTCGACCACACCGTGGCCTGGGTCGAGGGCGGGCCGACCGCCGCGGACAACCTCGCCCATCTGTGCCGTCACCACCACGTCCTCAAGCACCGGGACGGCCCGCTCGGGCGCTGGCGGGTCCGGCACCGCCGCCGGGAGTCCCCGGAGGGCGTCCTGGAATGGACCTCACCGGCAGGACGCGTCCACGTGACCTACCCCCAGCAGCACCACCACCCCGTGCTCTCGCCGCTGCGGATCGCCGACGACCTGCCCGTCGACGGCGGCCCCCCGGCAGAGCAGGCACCGGACGAGCCGTCACCGGCTGCGGTCCTGTGGACACCCCGCAGGACCGTGCCCTCCGGCGCCCGACCTCACCAGGTCCGCCCCCACGGGGTCCGGCAGGACGACGACCCGCCTCCGTTCTGAGCCGCACCGACGATCCACCCCGGCGATACCCCGGCCCACAGCCCACCACGGTGCCGGCCCGGCCCACAGCGCCCTACGGTGCTGACACTGGTCAGCGTGTCAGCGGCGCCGGTTGCGCCGGGAACTGGTGCCGTTGAGGTGCCCCACGAAGGGCCGCATGAGGTACTTGCCGAGCACCACTCCGGAGGCCAGGGCCACGATGGAGGCCATCGCGTTGACGAGCCCCACGATCCCGGGGCCGTAGGTGTCCGTCTCCACGGTGATGGTGTACATGCCGCGGAAGATGGACAGCCCGGGCAGCAGGAAGGTCATCGCGGGGATCGCCAGGACCAGCTGGGGAATCCGGTGCCGGGCCGCGAGCACGGTCGCCACGCACCCGCTGGTGATCGCCGCGAGCGCCGTGTCCAGGCGGGAGCCCAGGCCGGCGGCCATGCCGGTGTGGTAGACCACGAGACCGCCGAGGGCGGCGGCCACGGTCGAGAGCACGTGACGGGGCTTGGCCTGCATCGTGACCGCGATGAGCCCGGTGGCGATCAGCATGAACACGGAGTTGGTCAGCGGGCCCACCGGGTCGAAGGCGCTCTGCGAGACGTCGACCCGGGGCATGCCGGCGTAGCCGGCCACGGAGATGCCACCGGCGATGCCGGCCACGATGCCGAGGAACGCCATGGACGTGGAGAGCAGCCGCCCGGCCGCCGTGACGGGGAACCCGTTGATCGCGTCCTGCATGGTGGAGACCATGCGGGTGGTGGGCAGGAGCAGGATGATCCCGCCCGCGATGACCCGTGCCGGGGACAGGTCGACACCGGCCCAGGACATCAGCAGGGCCATCGTGGTGAGGATCCCCGACTGGGCGGCCATGGTGAAGAACTCGGGGATCCGCCAGACGCCCAGCCGGTGCGCCACGACCTGATTGATGACCGAGGACAGACCGGCCACGAGCGCCCCCAGCACTCCCCCGCCGATGCCGACGGTGATGGTCATCGCCGCGGCGGCCGTGGCGGCCCGCACCATCCACCGCGGATAGGGCTTGGGCTTGGCATTGATCGCCTCGAGGCGCCGCTCCGCCTCCCCGCGGGGCATCTCACCGCCCGTGATGTCCGCGACCAGCTGGTGCGTCTCGGCCAGCCCCGCGTAGTTGTCCGTCCAGGAGCGCACGACCCGCATGACCGTGTGGCTGTTGGTGTCCGGGTCGTTGAAGACGTCCTCGCGGGTGCGGGTGTCCCCGCCGTCCGGCTGGTCGTCGGCGATGTAGTTGATCGTCACGGCCTGGTTGGTGATGTCCACCTCGACGTTCTCGACCCCGTAGGTGGCGCACACGGCGATGATGGCGTTCTCGACGTCGAGGGCGTCGGCGCCGTAGTGGAACATGGTCTCCGCGAGCCGCAGCGCGAAGTTCAGGGTGCGCCGGGCCTGCCGGCTGGTGGACTCCCCGAACCGGCGCAGATTGGCGAAGGGCGAGGCGTTGAGCCGTTCCACCACGCGCATGGGGGCGGTCGGGGCGGCCTCCCCCTGCAGGATGGAGCGCAGCCGGGCGCGCCCGCCGGGCCGGGCCCCCTGCGCCCGGGTGGACGGGTAGGCGCCCCGCTGCATCCGGTCGGAACTCTTGCCGGGAGCCGGGAGCGGCCCGATCGTCGTCGTCTCCGGGCGGGAGACGGGGACCGTGTCGGTGCCGGTGCGGCGCCGCCGGCGCGCCGACGCCGGCAGGGGCACGGTCTCGGCGGCGGAGAGCAGCTCGCGGCGCTTCTCCGGCTCGGGGGTGTCCCCGTGCCGGCGGATCAGGCTCGTGCTGAGCACGGGCAGCGCCTGCGGGGCGTCGGGCACGATGTCGAGCACGGTGGTCCCGGCGCGGCGCCGGGCGTGCTGGGCCTGGTCCTCGGTGGGGCGCACCGCGGGCAGGCCCGCGCCGTGCCGGGCGACCGGGCGGGCGGCGCCCGTGAGCGTCGTGTCCCCGCCGGGACCGAAGGGCTCGACGACGTGGAGGTCGGGCTCCTCGGCCCCGTCCGACGAGGGGTAGGCGGCGAACGGGCGCAGGGGGGCGCGCTGGTCGGTCACCACGCGGCGTTCCTCCTTCCGGGGCGCGGGGGCGGGGGCCCGGCGGGCGGTCGGGGTCGGGGTCGGATCAGTAGAAGGGCTGGCCCGTGCGGCGGACCCACAGCTGGCGCTGGACCTTCTCGGCCACGTTGGTCCACACCGCGTACTTGGCGGGGCTCAGGACCTGGTCGTGGACGCCCACGAAGTCGACCACGGTCTTGGTGAAGCTCGTCTTGAACAGCCCCAGACCGTAGTAGGGGTGCTCCTTGTTCTTGAGCTGGTCGCTCGGCGGGGTGCCGCAGAAGTCGTACTCGACGATCCCGTGCTCCCGCATGAGGTCCGTGATCGCGGTCCACTGCAGCAGGTGGGAGTCACCGTACTGGCGGCGCCGGGGCTTCGAGCCGCCGTCCTTGTAGGTGCCCTTGGTGCCGTAGGCGATGACGTAGGCGCCCACCGAGGGCTCGCCGTCCTCGTAGGTGAAGTACAGCCGCCCCTGGCCGGCCTGCTCGAACGCCGTCCAGAACTTCGCGTAGTACTCGTAGGAGCGCAGGTTCACGTTCGCGTCCCCCTGCCCCACGGTGTCCATGAGCGCGTACATCCGGCGCATGTTCTGCTCGGTCAGCTCGACGCGTTCGACGGTGCAGCCCTCGCGCAGGGCCCGCCGGACGGCGTTGCGCCCGCGGGAGTGCAGCGACTTCAGCACGGCCTCCTCGTCCCGGTCGGTGTCGAGGACCGCCGTGGAGTCGTTGGGCTGGATGTTGAAGGACTTCTTCAGCCCCGCCCGCGCGAGCACGCCGCGGGCGTAGTCGGAGTCCAGGACGTCCGGCTCGATCTTGATCGCGAAGACGTTCAGCCGCTGCTCGGCCACGAGCCGGGCACTGGCCGCGGCGATCCCGGGGATGTCGTCGACGGAGGCGACGTCCGGGCCCTTGATCATGTACCAGAGCTTGCCGAGGGCGGGCACCGCCTTTTCGAGGACGAGGTTGTAGGACGCCTGTCCGCCGTCGGCGGGCTCGTGCACGAGGTGCAGGGGCCGCCAGCCGTGGTCCGCCTTGACGTCCGCGAAGGACGCCGACTGCAGCAGGTTGCCGCCGTGCGGGTTCGCCGTGACGTGGGTGTCCCAGGCCTCGATCTCCTGGGCGGTGGCGAAGCGTGCGGTGAACTCTCGCAAGGCTCTCTCAATCGTCGGGGTCGTCGGGGCCGGCCGGCCGGGGGTGGCCCGCGGGCCGGTGCGCCGGCGGGGGCCGGCCCCGGTCAGTCTAACCGCGCGGGCCTGAGGGGCCTCTGAGCCGTGCCGGTCGGGCGCCGCGCCCCCGTTCCCGTCCCCGCGGCGGGCCCGGGACGGGCCCGGGGCGGCGCCGGGTGCCGCGCTGTGTATTCTGTTCAGGCGGTTCGCACCGGCAGGTCCGCGGCGCGCACCGGCAGGTCCGCTCCGATCCCCGGCGCGGTCCGGACCAGGGAGGTGGCGGGAGCCGTGGGTGGACCGGGCGGGCGCTGGAGCATCGCCCGCGCCGCGGTCCTCGTGACCGGCCTGACCGCCGTCTCCACCGTGCTGGGCTTCGCCCGGGACGTCGTCGTCGGCGCCGTCTTCGGCGCGGGCGCCGAGCTCGACGCGTGGCTGGTGGCCCAGGGCGTGCTGAACGTCGTCCTCGGCCTGGTGGCCTGGGCGATGGCGCGCTCCGTGACCCCCGTGACCTCGCGGGAGGCCGCCCGGGAGCGCGTCGACGACACGGGGTGCCGCGGCCACCGCGGCTTCGAGGTCTCCCTCACCGTCACCGTGGTCGTCCTCGGCCTGGCCGCCGTGGTGACGGGGCTGCTCGCGGAACCGGTGACGGCCCTGCTCGCCCCCGGGTTCGACGACGCCCAGACCGCCACGGCCGCCTCGCTCACCCGGATCGTCCTCGTCGCGACGGTGCTCGTGGCCGGCACGGACCTGCTGGCCTCGCTCGTCCAGGCCCACGGCCGCTTCGCGTGGTCCTCCCTGCAGGGCGTCCCGTTCAACCTCGTCATGATCGCCGCGGCAGGTCTGTTCGGGCCCCGCTACGGCGTCTCGGCGCTCGCCGTGGGCTACGTGGTGGGCTCGGCGGCGCGGCTGCTGATGCAGGTGCCCCCCGTGCGGGCGCTCGGCGCCCGGCTCCGGCCCCGGTGGGACCTGCGGGACCCGGGCTTCCGGGAGATCGCCCGGCTCGTGCCGCCCATGCTGGTGGGCAACGCCGTGGTCAACATCAACACCCTCGTCGACCGGGCGGTGGGCTCCACCCTCGAGGACGGCACGATCACGGCGCTGACCTACGGCTGGCGCCTGGTCGACCTGCCGGAGACCCTCGTCATCGCGGCCCTGCTCGTCCCCCTGTACCCGGCCCTGGGCGCCTCCGCGGACGACCGGCCCGAGCTGCGCCGGCTCGTCGACCGCGGGCTGTCCGTGGTCGTCACCGTGCTCGCCCCGGTGTGCGCGGTGTTCGTGGTCGCGGCCGGACCCCTCGTCGCCACGGCCTTCGGGCACGGCGCGTTCGACGACGGGGACGTCGCGGCGACGGCCACCGCGGTCGCCTGGTACGCGCCGGCGCTGCTCGCGCTCGGCTTCCGCCAGGTGGTGGTCCGCGCGTCCTACGCCCTCGGCGACTCCCGCGGGCCGGTGGTCGTGGCGGTGCTGGCGATGGTCGTCAACGTGGTCGGCGACGTCCTGCTGGCCCCGGTGCTGGGCCTCGCCGGCATCGCCGCGGCCACGACCGCGTCCCTGGTCGTGGCCGCGCTGCTCAACGCGTGGCTGCTGCACCGGCGGCACGCCGGGCTGGACGTCAGGGCGACGACGGCCCTGGTGGCGCGGGCGCTCGTGCTGGCGGCCGTCGCCGGCGCCGCAGGGCTGGGTGCGCGGGAGGCGCTGGCGGAGCTGCCCTCGTTCGTGCTCGCGGCGCTCTGCGCCGCCGTGGTGGGCGGGACGTACCTGCTCGGGCTCGTCGTGCTGCGGGCTCCCGAGCGCCTGCTCGTGGGCGAGACGCTGCGGACGCTGCGCCGGCGCTGACGCGGCACCGCCCTACCCGGTGCGGGCGCCGTTCCTGAGCCGCCAGGTGGCCAGGTGCCACGTGGGCCCGGGATCGCGCAGGTCCCACACGCTGTGCTGGGCGCCGCGGCCCCAGCGGAGGGTGTCGGCGACGTCCGCGGCCAGACCGCCGCGGCGCTCCACGGAGGCCCGCCGCAGGTCCCCGGCGAGCCAGGCGTAGCGGACCCCGGGGCGGGCGTCCGACAGCTCCGGCACGGGCGCGCCGAGCACCAGCCGGCCCCACGCGTCGGCCAGCCCGGGGCGGGCGGCCTCGGCCAGGGCCATCGAGCCGAAGAAGCGGCCGTTGAGGTCGATGAGCTGCGGGACGCCGTCGTCCCCGGTGAGGAACTGCAGCTCCACGAGCCCCCACCAGCCCAGGTCGCGCAGCAGCACCTCGGCGCGCGCCGCGAGCTCCTCGTCGACGGGCACCGTCTGCGCACGGGCCGAGACGCCGTTGGGCGTGGGCCACAGCCGGGAGGTGGTCTGCTGCACCCGGCCGCGCAGGCGGCCGTCGTGGTGGACCCCGATGAGGGCCCCGAGGGTGCCGCGCACGGGCACCTGCAGCACCGGTTCGGCACCGGCCTCGCGGATCCGCCGCACCTGTCCGGCGGCGGCGGGGGCGTCCGGGAAGAGCTTGGCCTCGATGCGGTGGGGCCGGGTCTGCCCGGGCGCCCAGTGCGCCCGGCACTTGACGACGACCGGGCCGTCCCAGGCGGCGAGCGCCTCGTCCGTGGCCGCCAGCGTCCGGGGGGCGGCGAGGCCCGCCCGGGCCGCCCGGTCCGCGAGCCCGACCTTGTCGAGGGCCTCCGCGACCACGTCCGGGCCCGGGTGCGCCACCGCCGCCGGGAGGTGCTGGCGGTAGGCCGAGACCGCGGCCATCCAGTCGTCGCCGGCGCCGAAGACGACGTCGTAGGACCCCTCCGCGACCGCCCGGCGGACGCCGTCGATGAAGCGGGCGCCGTCCCCGCGCGGGCGGGGCACCTCGTGGCGGGCCGCGGCCGCCCGCGTGGCGCCGAGCATGCCCGGTCCGTCGGGGGTGCCGACGCCCACGTGCCAGCCCGCCCGTTCGAGGGCGCGCGCCGCCGCGAGGGCCCCCCGGTCCCGGCCCGTGCCCACGACGAGGGCCCGCCGCGGGGCCTGCGCGGCGCGCTCCGGCTCCCGGCGGCGGTGGTCGAGCGGTGGTCGAGCGGCGGTCATCGGTCCTCCATCGGAGTGTGCGGGCATCCCCTCCACGGTAGTCGGAGCACGTGAGAGGTCGGTGCGGCGGGTCGGCACGCGCGACGGCGCCCGCTCACCGTGCGGTGGGCGGGCGCCGTGACTGGACGGTGCGGCGGGGTCCTACTCGGCGTCGTGGTCCGTCTCGAGGATCTGCACGAGCGCGTCGAGCGCGTCGTCGGCGCCCGCGCCCTCGGCGCGGAGGACGACCTTGTCCCCCTGGCCGGCGCCGAGGGACATGAGCGACAGCACGCTCGAGGCGTCCATCGCCTCGTCCTCGGGCTCGCCCTCGGCGGCGATCGTGATGTCGAGGTCGTACTCCCCGGCGGCCTCGGCGAAGATCGCGGCGGGACGGGCGTGCAGGCCGACGGACGAGGCGATGGTGGCGGTGCGTTCTGCCATGGTGGTGCTCCTTCGGGTTGCGGGGCCCTGGGTGACGGGCCCCGGTGGTTGGGGTGGTGCGGAAACGGTGCGGTCGGTGGGTCAGAGGCCGAGCTCGGCGAGCACGCTGAGCTCGGTCCGCACGGCGGCGGCGGCCTCCTCCGCGCTGGGCTGCTCGATCGCGACCTCGGCGAGGGCCTGGGCGGTGGCGAGGTCGACGCTGCGCAGCACGGCGGCGACCGCGGCCAGTCCGCGGGGGCTCATGGACAGGGTGTGCACCCCGAGGCCCACGAGCACCACGGCGAGCGCGGGGTCGGCCGCGGCCTCGCCGCAGACGCCCACGTTGCGCGGACCGGCGCCCTCGGACTCGGCCCGGCGGGCGCCCTCCACGGTGTACCGGATCATCCGCAGCACGGCGGGCTGCCACGGGTTGTTGAGCTCCGCGAGGGAGCCCATCATCCGGTCGGCGGCCATCGTGTACTGGGTCAGGTCGTTGGTGCCCAGGGACACGAACTTGACGTGGCGCAGGATCTGGTCGGCGGTGACGGCCGCGGACGGCGTCTCGACCATGACCCCGGGCACCCGCAGGCCTGCGGCGGTCGCCATCACGGCGAAGTCCCGGGCCTCGGAGGGCGTGGCGATCATCGGCGCCATGACCCACACGTCCGCGTCCGTGGCCTTCTCCGCCAGCGCGATCGCCTCGAGCTGCCGGGCGAGCACGCCCGGCACGGAGCGGTCCGTGCGGTAGCCCCGGACCCCGAGCGCGGGGTTCGGCTCGGCGGTGTCGGTGAGGAAGGGCAGCGGCTTGTCCGCCCCGGCGTCGAGCGTGCGGACCACGACCTTCTTGCCGGCGAAGGACTCGAGGATCGCGGTGTACTGCTCCACCTGCTCCTCGACCGAGGGCTCCTTGTCCCGGCCCAGGAAGCAGAACTCGGTGCGCAGCAGCCCCACGCCCTGGGCCCCGGCCCCGGCCGCCGTGCGGGCGTCCTCGGGGGTGCCCACGTTGGCCAGCAGCGGGATCTCGGTGCCGTCCGAGAGCACGCCGCGGCCGTCGAAGGCCTCGCGCGCCGCGGCGCTGCGCACCCAGGCCTCCACGAGCTCCTGCTCGTCCGCGCCGGGCTCGGTGCGGATCTCACCGGTGGCGCCGTCCACGAACACGCGGGTGCCGTCGGCGAGCGCCTCGACGCCCCGGGCCGCCACGACCGCGGGGAGCCCGAGGTTGCGGGCCAGGATGGCCGTGTGGGACTGCGGGCCGCCGCCGGAGGTGACGAGGGCCAGGACCATCTCGGGGTCCAGGGTCGCCGTGTCGGCGGGCGCGAGGTCTTCGGCGGTCAGCACGAACGGGACGTCCCGCTGCGGCACGCCCGGCATGGGCAGCCCCTGGAGCTGGGACACGAGCCGCGCCCGGACGTCCTCGATGTCCGCGGCGCGCTCGGCCATGTACCCGCCCAGGGCGCGCATCTGGTCCGCGTAGTCGCTCGCGGCCTCCCACAGGGCGCGCTCGGGGGCGAGCCCCTTGCCGTTGACGAGCTTCGCGGCGTTCTTCAGCAGTGCCTTGTCCCCCGCCATGAGCGCGGTGGACTTGAGCACGTCCGCGGCGTCCTTCTCGGTCGCCACCTCGGCGCGGCGCTTGAGCTCGGCCTTGACCGCGGCGGCGGCCGTGTGCAGCCGGGCCACCGCCGCCTCGGGCTCCTCGTCCCGCAGCATCAGCCCCGCGGCCGGCTCGGAGACCGGCTCCGGCATGCTCACGAGCTCGCCGATGACGCGGCCCGCGCACACCCCCACGCCTGTCAGTGTCTGCATCGTGTTCCTCTTCCTCGAGAAGGCTCGGATCGGTGCGCACGGGCCCCGGTCGGGGCCCGTGCGCACCGCTCAGGCGGTGGTCGGCACAGCGGCGGCATCCTCGCGCGAGCGGGTGGCGTCGGCCACCCGGCCGTGCGCACCGCCCACGTGCTTGAGGGCGACGACGATGCCTGCTGTGACCACGGTACCGACAACCACCGCGAGCAGGAACATCAGCGGGTTGCCGATCACCGGCAGGATCCACACCCCGCCGTGCGGCGCGGCGGAGGTGACGCCCGTGGCCATGCTGATCGCGCCGGTCACGGCGCCGCCGACCATGGACGCGGGGAGCACGCGCAGCGGGTCGGCCGCGGCGAACGGGATGGCGCCCTCGGAGATGAAGGAGGCTCCCAGCAGCCACGCGGCCTTGCCGTTCTCCCGCTCGGCCACCGTGAAGTAGCGCTTGGCCACCGTCGAGGCGAGGGCCATGGCCAGCGGGGGCACCATGCCGGCGGCGATGACCGCGGCCATGATCTCCTGCGGGGCGGTGTTGGCGACGGTCGCGGCCCCGAGGCCGGCGGCGGCGAACGTGTAGGCGACCTTGTTGATCGGCCCGCCCAGGTCCGAGCCCATCATCAGGCCGAGGATCGCGCCGAGCGCCAGCGCACTGGCACCGGTCATGCCGTTGAGGACCTCGGTCAGCCACGCCATGAAGGTGGCGATCGGCCCGCCCAGGACCAGCAGCAGCAGGCCCGCGGCGAAGATCGTGGCGAGCAGCGGGATGATCACCACGGGCATCAGCGAGCCCAGCCAGCGGGGCAGCCGGGGCTGCGCCAGCCAGTAGGCGGCGAGACCGGCCAGCAGACCGCCGACGATGCCGCCGAGGAACCCGGCGCCCATGAAGTTCGCGACCAGGCCGGCCGCGAAGCCCGGGGCGATGCCGGGACGGTCGCTCAGGCCGTAGGCGATGTAGCCGGCCAGTGCGGGCACCAGCAGGCTCATGGCCAGGTTGCCCATCTTGAACAGGACCGCGCCGATGTACTGGGCGAGGGTGAACTCGCCGAGGTTCCAGATGGTGGAGCCGGTCAGCACGTCGTCGGCGATGTTGGCGATGTCCGCCCCGGCCACCATGAAGCCGAAGGCCATGAGCAGCCCGCCCGCGGCCACGAACGGGATCATGTAGCTGACACCGGTCATCACGGCCTTGCGGATGCGGGTCCCCCAGCCCTCGTTCGCGCCGCCGGTGGCGCCCTGGTCGGCGTCCCCGCCGGCCCCTCCCTGCACGCGCGGGGCGTTCGGGTTCCCGGCGTTGGCGAGGGCCTCCTCGATCATGACCTTCGGCTCGTCGATGCCGCGCTTGACCGGCGAGGCGACGAAGGGCTTGCCGGCGAACCGGGCGCGGTCCCGGACGTCGACGTCGGTCGCGAAGATCACCGCGTCCGCCGCGGCGATCGTGGCGGGGTCCAGCTTGGTGAAGCCGGCGGAGCCCTGGGTCTCGACCTGGAGGTCGACCCCCATGTCCTCGGCGGCGTAGGTCAGCCCGTCCGCCGCCATGTAGGTGTGGGCGATGCCGGTGGGGCAGGCCGTGACGGCCACGATCTTCTTGCCGGCGTGCGGGCCGGCGTCGCCCGCGGCCGGGGCGGCGGACGCCGGCGCGGCGCCCCCGTCCGCGGCCCGGGCGTCGACCGAGGCGGGCACCGCGGCGGCGGACGTGGCGCCGGCGGTCGCCGGGCCGGTCGCGGAGGCGCCCTCGGCGGTCCCGCCGAGCCCCAGCGCGTCGTCGACGATCCGGACGACCTCCTGCTCGGACCGCGCGGCGCGCAGGGCGGCCACGAAGTCCTTCTTCATCAGCGAGCGGGCGAGCTTGGCCAGCAGCTTCAGGTGCGTCTGGTCGGCGCCCTCGGGCGCCGCGATGAAGAAGACGATGTCGGCGGGGCCGTCCTTGGCGCCCCAGGGGACGCCCTGCGCGAGCCGGGCCATGACCAGGGTCGGCTCGGTCACGGCGGCGGAGCGGCAGTGCGGGATCGCGATGCCGCCGGGGATGCCGGTGGCGGTCTTGTTCTCGCGGGCGATGGCGTCCGCCAGCAGCCCGTCGAGCTGCTCGGCGCGGCCGGTGCGCTGCACCAGGGCGGCGAGCCGGCCGATGACGGATTCCTTGTCTGCTCCCAGGTCCTGGTCGAGCGAGACCAGGTCGGGAGTGATGAGCTCGGACACGATGTCCTCCTTGAGCGGCCGGGCCGGTGGCCCGGGTGGTTCGGATGAGGTGGGGTGGAGTGGTCCGGTTCAGCCGGAGACGGCGCGCGCGGGGAGCTCCCGCACGGTGACCGCCTCGGGGGTGGTCTCGGAGAGGGTGGGGACCCGGGTGCCCGGCAGCGCGGCCGCCGCGGACCCGGAGGCCACGGCCTGCCGCAGGCACTCCGGCGCCGCGTCCCCGCGCTCCTGGGCGATGAGGTAGCCCGAGAGCGAGCTGTCGCCGGCGCCCACGGTGGAGCGCACGGCCACGGGGGCGTGGACGGCGTGCCAGGAGCCCTCCGGGACGGTGAGCACGGCCCCGCCGGCCCCGAGGGTCGTGAGGACCGCGCCCAGGCCGCGGTCCACGAGCGCGGCGGCGGTGGCGGCCGCGAGGTCGGGGTCCGCCTCGAGCCGTTCGCCGTCGACCGTCCCGACGAGCTCGGCGAGCTCCTCGCCGTTGGGCTTGATGAGGTCGGGCAGGGCGTCGTCGCCGGACACGGCGCCCTGCAGCGCCGCCCCGGAGGTGTCCACGGCGAACAGGGGCGAGCGCTCCCCCAGGGCCGTGCGGACCCGGCGGACGATCCGGGCGTAGACGTCCTCCGGGGCGCCGGGCGGCAGCGAGCCGGCCAGGACCACCCAGGAGGCGTCCGCGCCGCGGTCCACCAGGAGCTCGACGACGGCGTCGACGTGCTCGGTGCCCAGCGGCGCACCCGGGGCGTTGATCTTGGTGGTGGTGCCGTCCGGCTCGGTGATCGTGATGTTCGAGCGGATCGGGGCGCCCACGGGGACCGCCTCGTAGGGGACCTCGGCCGCGGTGAGCTCCGCCAGCAGCGGATCGCCGGGGTCGCCCGGCAGCACGGCCAGGGTCGGGACGCCGCTTGCGCGCAGCGCCCGGGAGATGTTCACGCCCTTGCCGCCGGCGTCCTGCCGGGCGCCGTCGGCGCGCTGGACGGCGCCGCGGCGCAGCGGCGCCGGGAGCTCGACCGTGCGGTCGAGGGACGGGTTGAGGGTGACGGTGAGGATCACGCGATCACCACCTCGACGTCGGCCTCCTCGAGGGCGGCGGCCAGCTCGGGACCGGGGGCCCGGTCGGTGATGAGGGTGTCGATCTCGTCCAGCGACGCGAAGCGCATGAGGGTCTCCTGATCGTGCTTGGCCGAGTCGCAGAGGACCACGACCCGGCGGGAGGTCTGGATGATGGCGGTCTTGACGACCGCCTCGATGGGGTCCGGGGTGCTCAGCCCGAACGCGGCGTGGATCCCGTTGCAGCCCACGAACGCGAGGTCCGGGCGCAGGCGGGTGTAGTGCTCCGCGGCCCGTCCGCCGGCGGCGGCCCAGGTGAGCTTGCGGACGCGCCCGCCGACGAGCTCGAGCCCGATGCCCGAGGCGTCGGCGAGCTTGGCGGCGATGTGCAGGGCGTGGGTGATGATGAGCTGCTCCTGCCCGTCCGACAGGGTGGAGTCGGTGCGGACGATGAGGTCGGCCAGGGCCTCGACGGTGCTGCCGGCGTCGAGCACGACGGCCCCCGCCCCGCTGGTGCGCAGGAGGTCGAACGCCGCCTGCGCGATCCGCCGCTTCTCCGGGGTGTTCAGGTGCTTGCGGGACGAGATGGCCTTCTCGTCGGACGTCGACTGGTCCGCAGAGACGGCGCCCCCGTGCACCCTGCGGAGCCTGCCCGCGGCCTCGAGGGCCGCGAGGTCGCGGCGGACCGTCTCCATGGTGACGTCGAAGCGACGTGCCAGGTCCGCGCCGTTGACCCGGCGAGTCGTGAGCACCAGCTCGGCGATCTCGGCCTGGCGTTCTTCTGCGAACATGGCGTGCACCTCACGGACGGGAACGATGGACTGTCCTTGCGTTCCCTTGAGTTTATGTGAGTTCGTGTGGTTTTACCAGGGGTTGTGGTGATCCACTTCACGAAAGGCCACAATCGGCGGCGAGGCCCCGGCCGACCGGGCGGGCCACGGTGTCCGCGTCCCGGCGTAGCCTGGATCACGGACCGTCCGGCCCACCCCGCCCGTCCCGCCACCAGGAGCGGACGCCCATGCTTCTCCGCCTCGTCCGGCAGCACACCGGCCGCTACCTGCCGTGGGTCCTGGCCGTCGTCGCGCTCCAGCTGGTCGCCACGATCGCCGCGCTGCTGCTGCCGAGCCTCAACGCCCGGATCATCGACGAGGGCGTCGTCCGGGGTGACACCGGCCTGATCCTGCGCGTCGGGGAGGTGATGCTCGGCGTGGCGCTCCTGCAGGTCGCGGCCGCCGTCGCCGCGGTGTACTGCGCGGCCCGGGCGGCGATGGGCACCGGCCGCGACCTCCGCCGCGCCGTGCACCGGCAGGTCGGCTCCTTCGGCTCCCGCGAGGTCAACGGCTTCGGGGCCCCCACCCTCATCACGCGGGGCACCAACGACGTCCAGCAGATCCAGATGCTCGTGCTCATGGGGCTCAACTTCATGGTGGCGGCGCCCATCATGTGCGCCGGCGGGATCGTGATGGCCCTCCGGGAGGACGCCGGGCTCTCCTGGCTCGTGTGGGTGTCGGTGCCCGTGCTCGGGATCGCGGTGGGCGTGCTGGTGGGCCTGCTCATGCCCCTCTTCCGGCTCATGCAGGGGCGGATCGACCGGATCAACGCGGTGCTGCGCGAACAGATCGTCGGCATCCGGGTGGTGCGGGCCTTCGTGCGGGAGGACCACGAGCGCCGCCGCTTCGCGGCCGCCAACCGGGAGCTCACCGACGTGTCGGTGCGCATCGGCTCCCTGTTCGTGCTGATGTTCCCGGTCATCACCATGATCCTGCACCTGGCCACCGCCGCCGTGCTGTGGTTCGGCGGCCAGCGGGTGGGGGCCGGGCAGATCCAGGTCGGCTCGCTCACCGCGTTCCTGCAGTACCTCCTGCAGATCCTGACGGCCGTGATGATGGGGACGTTCATGGTGATGATGGTCCCGCGCGCCATGGTGTGCGCCGAGCGCATCACCGAGGTGCTGCGCACCGAGCCCTCCCTGCGGGAGCCCGCCGAGCCCGTGGTCCCGGCCTCCCGGACCGGTGCGGTGGAGCTGCGCGACGTGACGTTCCGGTACCCCGGGGCGGAGCTGCCCGTGCTGGAGGGCGTGGGCTTCCGGGCCGGGCCGGGCCGGACGACCGCCGTCGTCGGCGCCACCGGGTCGGGCAAGTCCACCCTCCTGCACCTCGTCCCCCGGCTGCTGGACCCCACCGGGGGCACGGTGGAGCTCGACGGCGTCCCGCTGCCCCGGCTGTCCCACGAGCAGATCGCCGCCCGGGTGGCCCTCGTGCCGCAGCGGCCGTACCTGTTCTCCGGCACCGTGGCCTCCAACCTCCGGCTCGGGGACGCCGGGGCGACGGACGAGGAGCTCTGGACCGCGCTGCGCACCGCGCAGGCGGAGGACTTCGTCCGCCGGATGCCCGGGGGGCTCGAGGCCCCGATCGCCCAGGGCGGCGTCAACGTCTCCGGCGGGCAGCGGCAGCGGCTGTGCATCGCACGGGCGCTGGTGGCCCGCCCGGTGGTGTACCTCTTCGACGACTCGTTCTCCGCCCTGGACGTGGCCACCGACGCCCGGCTGCGCGCCGCCCTCGTGCCGGCCACCCGGGACGCGACCGTCCTGGTCGTGGCCCAGCGCGTGTCCACCGTCCGGGACGCGGACCAGATCCTCGTCCTGGACGCCGGGCGGATCACGGCGCGCGGGACCCACGACGAGCTGCTGGCCTCCTCCGGCACCTACCGGGAGATCGTCGAGTCGCAGACCCGCGCGGAGGAGGTGGCCTGATGGCCGCGCCCGCCCCGCCGCGCAGGCCCCAGCACTTCTGGTCCTCCGCCGGACGGCTGCTGGGCCTGCTCGCCCCGCAGCGGCGGGCGCTGGCGCTCGTCCTCCTGGCCGGGACCGTGTCCGTGGCGCTCAACGTCTGGGCCCCGCTCGTCCTGGGCCGGGCGATGGACGTGATCTTCACGGGGGTGCTCGGCCGGGACATGCCCGCGGGCGCGACACGGGAGGAGGTGGCCCAGGACCTGCGGGACCGGGGCGAGCAGAACCTCGCGGACCTGGTCTCCGCCGCGGACGTCGTCCCCGGGGCGGGCATCGACTTCTCCGCGCTCGCCCGGCTGATCGCGGCGGTGCTGGTCATGTACCTGGTGGCCTCGCTGCTGATGTGGGCGCAGGGCTGGCTGCTCAACCGCCTGGTCATGCAGGTGGTCCACGACCTGCGCAGCGCGGTCGAGGACAAGCTGAACCGGCTGCCGCTGGGGTGGTTCGACACCCGTGAGCGCGGGGACGTGCTCTCGCGGGTGACCAACGACGTCGACAACGTCCAGACGGCGCTGCAGCACTCCTTCGCCCAGCTGGTCCAGTCCCTGCTCACGGTGGTGGGCATCGTGATCATGATGTTCGTGGTGTCGTGGCAGTTGGCGCTCGTGGCCCTCGTCGCCCTCCCCCTGTCCGCGGGGGCCGCCGGGTTCATCGGGGTGCGCGCCCAGCGCCTGTTCACGGAGCAGTGGCGCGCCACCGGCGCCCTCAACGGGCACATCGAGGACTCGTTCTCCGGCCACGAGCTGATCAGGGTCTTCGGCCGCGAGCAGGAGATGGCCGAGCGCTTCGACGAGCGCAACGAGGAGCTGTACCGGGCGGCCTTCGGGGCACAGTTCGTCTCCGGCACGATCATGCCCGTCATGCAGTTCATCTCCTACCTCTCCTACGTCGGCATCGCCGTGCTCGGCGGGCTGCGCGTGGCCTCCGGGCAGCTGAGCCTCGGGGCGGCGACCGCGTTCATCCAGTACTCGCGGGAGTTCACCCAGCCCCTGTCCCAGATGGCGGGCATGGCCAACACCCTGCAGTCCGGGGTGGCCTCCGCGGAGCGCGCCTTCGAGCTGCTCGACGCCCCGGAGCAGCAGGCCGACACCGCCCGCGCCCGCCTGCCCGAACGGTCCCCCGGCCGGGTGCGCTTCGAGCACGTCTCCTTCTCCTACGTCCCGGGGGCCCCGCTCCTCCAGGACCTGACCTTCGAGGCGCTCCCCGGCCGGACCGTGGCCGTCGTGGGGCCCACCGGCGCCGGCAAGACGACGCTCGTGAACCTGGTGCTGCGCTTCTACGAGCTCGACGCCGGGCGGATCACGCTGGACGGCGTGGACATCACCGACCTCTCCCGCGCCGAGCTGCGCTCCCGGGTCGGGATGGTCCTGCAGGACGCCTGGCTGTTCGGCGGGACCATCCGGGAGAACATCCGCTACGGACGGCTGGACGCCACGGACGAGGAGGTGCTCGAGGCCGCCCGGGCGACCCTCGTGGACCGCTTCGTGCGCGCGCTGCCGGAGGGCTACGACACCGTGATCGACCCGGAGGGCAGCAACGTGTCCGTGGGCGAGCGGCAGCTCATCACCATCGCCCGGGCCTTCCTGTCCGACCCCTCCCTGCTGATCCTGGACGAGGCGACGTCCTCGGTGGACACCCGCACCGAGGTGCTCGTGCAGCAGGCCATGGCCGCGCTGCGCAGCGACCGGACCTCGTTCGTCATCGCGCACCGTCTCTCCACCGTCCGCGACGCGGATATCATCCTGGTGATGGAGGACGGCCGGATCGTGGAGCGGGGCGCCCACGACGACCTGCTCGCCGCCCGGGGCGCGTACGCCGCGCTGCACGCGAGCCAGTTCGCGGCTCCGGCGGTCCCCGACGACGCCCCCACCGACCAGCAGCCCCTCGACGTGCAGGAGAGCACCACCCATGACACCCCGTGAGCTCTACGGCCGCTTCGCCCTCGCCGAGGCGGTGACCTGGACGCTGCTGATCCTCGGCATGGTCCTGAAGTACACGGGGGTCTCGGATGCCTTCGTGCCCGTCTTCGGCATGCTGCACGGGGTCGTGTTCCTCGGCTACTGCGTGGTGACCTGCTTCGTCTGGGTGGACCAGCGGTGGTCGGCGGGCTTCGGGGCCCTGGGCCTGGCCAGCGCGGTCGTCCCCTGGGCCACGATCCCCTTCGAGCGCCGCGCCGAGCGCACGGGCCGGCTCGACGGCGGCTGGCGCCTGGCCCCCGGCGGCGACCGTCCCACCACCGTGCCGGAGCGGCTGGAGACCTGGTCCCTCCGCAGCCCATGGCTGGCCGTGGCGGCGGGCGCGGTCGTGGTGGCGGGCCTCACCTCGGTGCTCCTGTACCTGGGCCCGCCCGTCCCCCGCGGCTGAGCCCGGCCCGGCCGCGCCGGTTCCTGGCGGGCACGCACCCGGTATAGCGTGGACATCAGGACGGCCCCGCCGACCGACGGCGGCGCCACGAGGAGGATCCACGTGACCAATTTCGCCAACGTCGAGCGCCGGCACCTCGCCGCGCTCCTGCGCCGACTGGGCCCCGACGCCCCGACCCTGTGCGAGGGCTGGAGGACCCGCGACCTCGCCGTGCACCTCGTCGTGCGCTCCGGGCGGCCGGACGTCCTGGCCGGCCAGGTGCTCCCGCGGGTGCCCGTGCTGGGCGAGCGCGCCCGCCGCGCCGAGCAGGCCGTCGCCGGCCAGCCCTGGGAGGAGCTCGTGCGGAAGGTGGAGCACCCGCCGCTGTACTCGCCCGCGCGGCTCGGACCGGTGGACAAGCGGATCAACACCGTGGAGTACTTCGTCCACCACGAGGACGTCCGCCGGGCCCAGCCCGACTGGCACGAGCGCCCGCTGCTGCACGACGAGGAGCAGGCCCTGTGGCGGTCCCTGAGCCTGCTGGCCAAGGTGGTGCTCAAGGACGAGGAGGACACCGTGGTGCTCATCGCCCCGTCCTACGGCGCGGTGCGCGGCGGCCGCGGCAGGACGGGGACCGTGCGCGTGCTGCGCGCCGTGCCGAGCGAGCTGGTGCTGTGGGCCCTGGGCCGCCGGGAGCAGGCCCGGGTGGAGCAGTCCGTCGAGTAGCCCGTGACCCGCACCGACGACGGAGGGGGACCGCGCGCCGCGCGGTCCCCCTCCTGGCGTCCCCGGTCCGTCAGCGGAACAGGTCCGCCCGGACGCCCATGATGATCCGGTCACCGGGGCGCGCGGTGCGCATGTACCGGGCGACCTCGTGCTCGTGCAGGGCGATGCACCCCGCCGTGGGCTTCTTGTTCGCGTGCAGGAAGATCGCGAAGCCGTTGCCCTGGACGATGGACGAGTCGGGCGGGCGGTTGTAGTTGATCACCACGCCGAGCCGGTAGTCGCCGGACAGCGAGAAGTACCACATGTTCTCGTCCGGCCAGGTGTAGCCGGTGGACTCGAAGTACTTGTTGTAGAGCGTGCCCAGGCGGCCGCCCCACCGGGAGCTGGGGTTGAGCTGCCGGTAGGGCAGCGCGGTGCCCGGGTTGTAGACCCCGAAGGACTCCGTGACCGAGTACGAGCCCTGCGGGGAGAACAGGTACTGCGTGTGCCCCGAGGGCACCCCGGGCCGCTTGAACCCGCTGGCCCCCACGTAGGCGGACGTCCGCCACTCCTCGACGTAGCTTCCGCCGATCCGCACGCAGTTGACGAACGTGGCCTGCGAGCGCCCGTAGCCCTCGGCGATGGTCAGGGACACGCGCGCCGCGTTACGGGTCGGCTGCACGGAGCGCCCCGTGTTGAGGTGGTGGCACTCGCCGCGGAACAGGTGCGTCCGGGCGCCGGTGGCGCGGCTCCAGGTGACGAGTCCCCGCTGGAACTTCTGGTGCACGGTGCCGGTGCCGACCTCGTCCGTGACGGGGTAGCCGAGCGACCCCCGCTCGCGGCCCGTGGCGATCCACCGCTGCCCGATCGCGCCCTTCGTCTTGACCGCCCGGGCCCCCGTCCCGGGGCTCCAGTAGATCGTGTGCGCCTTGGTGAAGGACTGACGGCACCCGCCCCCGGCCAGCCCGCAGACCTCGTCGGTCGTGGGGTAGCCGTAGCTCCCGGCCTCGCGCCCGCCGAGGACCCACTTGTGGCCGATCGCGCCCCGGGTGTTGACGGTCCGCGCCCCGGTGGACGAGGTCCAGTAGATCGTCCGGTCTCCCGCGAAGGACTGGCGGCACCCGCCGGCCGCCCCGCAGACCTCGTCGGTCGTGGGGTAGCCGTAGGCCCCGGCCTCGCGCCCGCCGAGCACCCACTGGTGGCCGATCGCCCCCCGGGTGTTGACGGTCCGCGCCCCGGTGGAGGAGCTCCAGTAGATCGTGCGGGTCTTCGAGAAGGACTGCCGGCACCCGCCGCCCGTCAGGAGGCAGGACTCGTCGTCCACGGGCCAGCCCAGCACGTCCACGCCGCCCGTGGAGCTCCACCGGTGCCCGATCGCGCCCCGCAGCTGCACGAAGTGCGCACCGTGCGCCTCGGACCAGAGGACCACGCCCCTCTGGTGCGGCCACTCCCAGCCCCCCTTCCAGGGGCGCATCTCCCCGGTCGGCTCCCCGGTCCTGGCGGACGCCCGGGCCGCGGCGGCCTCCAGGGCCTGCCGGACCTCGGCGGGCACGTCCGCGTTCTCCGCGGCGGCCGCGGCGGCGGTCTCCTGCGACTCCGGCCGCGGTGCGGCCGGCCGCTCCTCGGCGGGCTCCGCGCCCGGGGAGGGCTCCGTCGTCGGCTCGGCGCCGTCCGTCGGCTCGGCCGGGACCGCCGGTTCCGTCGGCTCCCCCGAGGCGGTGGGCGCGGCGGAGGCCCCGGGGGCCTCCTGGTCCGGGGCGACCGTGAGCACGGCCCGGGCCGCCTCGCCCCCGGCGCCCAGCACGGCGTAGGCCACCTCCACCGAGGCGGCGTCGGCGGGCCGGTCCGGAGCGGGCGTCAGGGCGAGGACCGGGTGGTCCGGGACCTCCCAGCCCTCGGGCAGGGCGTCGGGCTCCGTGTCCGGGGACACCACGCGCAGGGACCCGAGATCCGTGCGCAGCTCGTCGACGAGCTCGTCCTCGGCCGCGCGGGCCGCGGGGTCCACGAGCAGGAGCCGCACCGTCGCGGGGTCCTCGAGGCCGTCGTTGGCGAGGACGTCGACGAGCGAGGTCTCCCGCTCGGGCACGGTCGACTCGTCGTCCACCGGCTCGAGCCGCACGGTCGCCGCGACGGCACCCGCCGTGGGTCCGGGGGTCGTCGTCGGACCGGCCGAGACGCCGGGGGCGGGCGCGGACGGCGCCGCGGACGCCCCCGGGGCACCGGCGAGGACGACCGCGAAGCAGGCCGCGACCGCGGCGGGGATGCGCAGAGCTGAGATCTTCATGGGGGGTCCCTTGCTGGGCTTCAGTCGGTGAACTCGACGTAGTGGTCGGGGGTGGTGTTGTCGAAGACGCGGACGGCCAGGTCGGCGTCGTGCTCCGCGGAGAAGGCGACCTCGAGGGAGGCGCTCCCGCCGGGGGCGATGGTCGGGAAGGTCTCCATCGGCACGCCCAGCGAGTCGTCGAAGACGGGGGGCGCCGGGGCCTCGCCGTCGACGGCGACCGGGAAGGACCACGGCACGGCGTCGACCGGGGCGGCCCCGGTGTTGGTGAGGGTCAGCGTGAACACCTGCACCGGGGTGCCGGGGGCGGCCCGGACGGGGCGCTCGCCGGTGGTGCCGGGGCGGGGGCCCTCCACGACCGCCTCGAGGGAGTCCTCGAGCCGCTGGGCGGCGCCGAAGGATCCGGCGGCGTCCCGGGTGGCGGTGTCGTCGTAGGGGGCCACGTCGTTGCCCGGCGGGGCCGGGCTGTCGCGGGGCGTCTCCGGCGTCGTGCTTCCGTCCGCCCCCGACGCGGGCGCGGAACCGGCCGTGGCCGCCGGCGGGCTCGCGCTGGACGCCGCGGTGGTGCCGGTCCCCCGGTCCTCGGCGCAGCCCGCCAGCGCGACGACGAGCAGCGCCGCGCAGACGGGTCCGAGCCGGCGGCCGGGGGGCGGGGTGAGGGGAACTGCCATGGGGGGGACTCCTCGACACGGTCCTGGGGGGACCGACCGGCGCCGCGCCGCCTCCGGATGAGCGGTGGCGCGGCGCCGGTCGTTGGGGGTCACGCTACACGCGCGGTTTGCTTTTGTGATTCGCATGACCCGGTGTGGCGCGCGGCGCCGCGGTGCTCAGGGGCAGGGGCGCTTGGCGAGCTCGGCGGCCAGGGCATGGGCCGAGGCGGTGGAGGAGTTGATCCGCCAGTCCACCTCCTTGTCGAGGTGGAACCAGACGAGCCCCGTGACGTCGGGCTGCTGCGCGAGGTAGTACACCAGGTGCGCGTTCCACTCGGCCTTGGACCCGCCGGCCTCGGCGGTGGCGGTCTCGGCGACGACGATCTCCTTGCCCGGGGCCAGGCGCCGCATCTCGGACAGGCCGTAGGCGAACAGGTCCCACGGCTGCTGCCAGCTGGACCAGCTCTGGGAGGTGCCCCAGTTGTAGCCGTCCAGGGCCACGACGTCGACGTAGTCGGCGCCGGGGTAGAGCCCGTCCAGGGGCGTGGACCCGTAGTAGGGCACGTTCGGGTTCCAGACCCACTGGACGTTGTCGGCCCCCGCGCGGGTAAAGATGTCGTGGACGTGGCGCCAGGCGGCGACGTAGTCCCCGGCGCCGTTGCCGTTGACCCCCTCGGCCCACGGGTACCAGTTCCCGTTCATCTCGTGGCCGAAGCGCAGCATCACCGGGGATCCCCAGTCGGCCAGGCGGGTGGCCCAGTCGGTGATGTGGGCGTCGTGGGCGCCGGAGGCGATCGCGTCCAGGGAGTGGGCCGGCTGGTCGATCCCGCCGCCCCAGACCCACGGCTCCCAGGTCAGCAGGGTGGTGGCCCCGGCCGCGCGGGTCTGTTCGAGCTCCCAGGAGGGAACGGGCTGGGCGAAGTCCTTGTAGGAGAGGACGATCGACGGCTTCTCACCGGCCAGGGACGCCACCTCGGCGAGCTCGGTGGAGGCGGCGGGACCACCGGCCGTGCCGACGCCGAAGCGCAGGGGGCACGTGCGGACCTGGGGCTCGGCCGGCACGACGGCGGCCGTCGGGACCGGCTTCTTGGCCGGGGCGAGCGCCGCCGGTCCGGCCGGGAGGTGGACCGAGGGTGCCGCGTGCGCCGCGGGCACGGCGACGAGCCCCAGGGCCACGGCGGCGGCGGCCGCGGTGAGGGAGCACAGGACACGTGGGGGAACGAAAGCAGGCATGGGGGTTCTTCCGACGGGAGCGGGCTCCCCGCCGACGGCGAGCGCGCTGGGGGTCTCGCACGGGGCCACGAGAATTAGCGAGCGCAAACTACCACCCGCGGGCGGCCGCTCCCCCACCCGCCCGCCGGCCGCGTCATACGCGCTGACCGGACGGGGGGTCCCTCCGTCACGGAACGACGCGGGCCGGCAGTGGACCACGGCCTGGGCCGGGCCGGGGCCGCCGGCTGCATCTCACCGGGGGACGAGCCGGAAGAGGAACCGGGTCCGGACCATGACCCACAGCAGGCCGAGGACCACCACGTAGGCGGCGGTGTTGAGCCACACGTCCCCCTGCTGGAGAGCGGGCACGTTGGCCACGGCCAGGATCAGGAACACGTGCACGATGAACACGTAGAGGGTGGCCCGTCCCAGCGGAACGAGGAACCACCCGAGCGCGCGCTCGAGCGGCCTCCAGTAGGCGCTGAGGACGGCGTAGCCGGCGATCACCACGAGGAGCACGTTCAGCAGCCGGCCGATCCCCAGGTAGGTCCGGCCGAAGTAGGCGTCGTAGACCGTGCGGAACGCCGGCTCCGGCAGCAGGGCCAGCCGGACGTCGTAGGCGCTGCTGGCGTAGGGACTCGACCAGGAGAACAGGGCGAGGGCGACGGCGAGCAGCAGGCAGGCGACGAGCAGCGGCCGGCGGCGCCGGTCGGCGAACCACGTGACGATCTGCCGCCGGTAGAACCCGGTGACCATGCCGAGCACGAAGAGCACCTGCCACACGAGCAGGGGGAACGAGTCCTCGAACTGGGAGGGCAAAAGGCGGATCCGGAAGACCGAGCCCGCGGCGTAGAGCCCGGCGCTGACCAGCAGGACCAGCCAGGCCCAGCCTCGGGCCAGGGCGGCGAGCACGAGGGGGCTCACCAGGAGGAGGATCACGTAGAGACCCATGATGTTGAACTGCCACGGGCCCACCTGCAGCAGCAGCACGGCAGGGATCAGCTGGGCCCGGACGGGGAACTCGAGGAGCCCGTCCATGCCCGCGTAGAGGTCGTACGTGGCGCCGGAGGCCCCCCTGCCGGCGGCGCCGGTGCCCTGGTCGGTGAACGTGGTGACGGCGCCCGCGTCCAGGAAGGGCAGCAGGCTGAGTCCGTAGACGAGCAGCACGACGACCAGCGCGGTGACGTAGAGCTTCCACGCCCGCGCGGCGGTGCGGTCGACGACGGTCCCCAGGTCGTCCTTCGTCCGGGGCCCGTAGACCATCCCCAGCACGGCCCCGGAGAGCAGGACGAACAGCTCGGCCCCCGAGACCACGCCCACGGTCTCCTGGGTCAGCAGCTGGAACAACGAGGTGAGGCCCACGTGGTTGACGACGACGAACACGATCGCGAGGCCCCGCAGCATGTCGATCCGGCTGTCGCGCGGGGCGGGCTCGGCGTACGCCCAGGCCCGGGCCGGCCCCCGCCGCGCCAGGAGCCAGAGGAGCGCGCCCGCGGCGAGCACGGCCGCCGCCGCGCCCCAGGCGGCCGGCCCCTCGAGGACGGCCCCCGCCGCCGCCGGACCGGCGCCCGGGAGCGGCGCCGCCGCCGTGACCGGCCCGCTGACCAGGGCGGAGTCCCGGAGCCGCTCGCCGACGGCCGCGGCCAGCCCGGGATCGGCCGTGATGCGCCAGTCGACGGTCACCGCACCGTCGTCGCGCTGCTCGACCGTCTCGTTCCACACGATCGCGCGGATGCGGTCGTGGTCGCCGGCGGCGACCGTCGCGAGCACCTGGTCCCACCAGGCCTCCTTGATGTCGCGCTCGGACGGGCCGTCCGTCCCCGGATCGTAGAAGGCGCCGGTCTCCACCATGAGCGGCTTCTCGCGGCCGACGGCGTACGCGGCGTAGAAGTCGTCCTGCCCCGCGGATCCGGCCGGCTCCCCGGAGCCCAGCATGGCGCCGAACGAGCCGGCCTCCGGCAGGACGTTGCGGGCCGGACCCGTGCCGGTCTCGTCGAGATAGGCCACCAGCCCCACCCAGTCGACCACGTCGTCGCCCGGGTAGTAGGGACCGTAGGGGTCGTCCTCCCGGTCCCAGACGCCGTCGGCGTTCGTGTCCGGGGCGGCCGGTCCACCGCTGCGCGCCGGGGCGCTGGACGAATCCCGGAAGGGGTAGTCCGTGCCGACCGTGGGCGACCAGACCATGACCGGGTCCGGGAGCTCGGCGTCGAGCGCGCTCGCCACCGTGCGGAACGCCTCCGTGTACGCCTCGGGCTGCTGCCCCCACGGCACCCAGGTGGTGTTCATCTGCGGGGCGAAGCGGACGAAGACCGTGCCGGGGAACCCCTCCGCGGCGTCCGCGAGCTGTCCTGCCAGGACCGCGGCCTGCGCCTGGTCCACCCGGTCCAGCGCGATCTCGGGGCGGACGGTGAGCAGGGCGTGGGCGCCCTGCGCGGAGACCTGGGAGAGGTAGTCCCGCAGGTGGCCCTGCTCCTGCTCGTCCATCGGCAGCGGGACGGGCCTGCCGTAGACGGCCGCCGGCGCGCCGAGACGCTCGGCGTGGCCGGCCGCCGTGTCCGTGCCCCAGTCCAGCAGGGCCCCCAGGTACGGGCCCTCTGGGCCCTCGTCCTCCGCGGCCCGGGCGGCCCCGGACGGCACGAGGAGGAGCGCGAGCAGGAGCAGGATTAGCGCCGCGGTGGCCGGGGGGCGCACGCGTCCTCGGACGATGGGTACCAGGGTGCCCTCCAGGGTCGGTCCGCGTGCGGCGTCGTCCGCTCGCAGGGGGGACCGTCGCCCGGGGGTGCCGAGGCGGCCGGGGGGCCTGCGGCGGACGACGGACGTCACGCGGGAGGACTCTCCCCGCGTGCGTCCACCGATATCATCACGGTGCGGCTCCGGATGCGCGGAGGCTCGGGCCGTGTCCCCGGAGGCTCCCCCTCAGGATCCCCCGGCTTCGTGCGGACCGCGCCGGCGGGATCCGTCGGTGCCGGGCCGCTCAGTGCTCGCCGTCGTCATCGCCCTTCTGGTGCGAGTGCTCGCCCTCGTCCTTCATGTCGTCGTGGTGCTTCCTGCTCCTCCAGTCGTCGTCGTCGTAGAAGTGCCACTTCTCGTGCTCTTCGCAGTACCACCAGTGGTCCTGGTGATCGCCGTCGTCGCGGTCGTACTCGTCGTCCTTGTCGTCCCGGTCGTACTTGCCGTCGTGGTCGTCTTCGTCGTCCCGGTCGTACTTGTCGTCCTTGTTGTCCTTGTCGTCCTTGTCGTCCCGGTCGTACTTGCCGTCGTGGTCGTCCCGGTCGTACTTGTCGTCCCGGTGCTCCCTGCGGTCCCGGTCGTCCCGGTCGTACTTGTCGTCCCGGTGCTCCCTGCGGTCCCGGTCGTCCCGGTCGCGCTCCTCGTCGCGACCCCGGTCGTCGTCGCCGTTGCCGCCGCGATGGTATGCGTACTTCCGCTCCTCGTCGTCACCGCGGTCCCTGCGATCCTCGCGATCGCCGCGATCGCCGCGGTCGCCGCGGTCGTGACGACTTTCATGCGATTCACTGTGGTCTCCACGGCTCTTGCCGTTATCCTGATCTGACCCCGCGACCGCCGGGGTGGCAACCGTTCCTCCCACGAGGGCGGCGGCCATGGCCGCGCCGACGAGGGTCTTCCGCAGACTGCTCATTGCTGCTCCTGTGGAGAGGGCATGACATGGGGATCGTCATGCGATCGAGATGTTCCGAGACCTGGGCAAGAGGTCTCACCTATGAGATAGGTAGGAACACCGTAGGAGTGAGCTGAGTCACGGTTCAAGACTCCGGCCGGGGCGATCACGATCACGGTTCCGTCTCGTCGCATCCCCGGAGCGGCATGTCCTGTCCGGACCCTCGCCGGTGCGGTCCCGGCGCGGTCGGGCCGCCGGCAACCCCGGAAGCCGGACCGGCAGAATCCCCGTGACGGCGCGGATCTCCGGCTCACCCCTTGCCACCGCACATCTTCCGAGGGGGTCAGGAGCGAGTTCGCCGCAGCCCGGCCGGGACACGGACATCAGCATGCGCACACCCCGCACCGAGACCGCGGCGCAACATGTGACGTCATGAGCGGTCGCGAGTGCAACGTCGCGGACCGGTGGAGCCCCCTACCGGATTCGAACCGGTGACCCCCTGTTTACAAGACAGGTGCTCTGGCCAGCTGAGCTAAGGAGGCGGATCGGCCCTCGGGCCTCCGCACGGGTGCGGCCCCGGCGGCCGGTTCCCCAGGATATCGGACGCGTTGCAGGACCCCGAAATCCCCGGGCGCCCGGACGGTCCGCACAGCGCGACGGCGCCGTGCCCCGCGCGGGGGCACGGCGCCGTCGCGCTGCTCCGGCGGAGCGGGGACCCTACTCCTTGGCCTCCACGGCCGCGTCGAGGGCCTCCTGGAACGCCTCGTTGCCCAGCCGCTCTCCGTCGATGAAGACGGTCGGGGTGCCGGACACGCCGTTGGCGAGGGACTCCTGCGAGACGACGTTGACCATCGGCCGCCACGTGTCCTCCTCGAGCGCGCCCGCGATGTCGGCGCCGTGCGAGGAGGCGATCTCCACGAGCTGCTCGTCGTCCAGCCCACCGGTGCCCTGGTGGCTGAACACCTCCTCGACGAAGGCCAGGTACTGCTCGGCCGAGGACTGGTTGCCCACCTCGTAGGCGGCGGCCGCGGCCCGCGAGGAGTACTGCGTCGGCGTCGAGCGGTCGAGGAAGTTGAGGTTGCGGTACTCGAGGACGATGTCGCCGGAGGTCACGGCCTTCTCGAGCGCATCGGCGTTCTCGGCCTCGAAGTCGGCGCAGTGCACGCACTCGAAGTCCTGGAAGATCACGACCTGCACGGGCTCGCCGTCGCCCGAGGCCTCGACGCCCGGCGGGACGGCGGAGTCGTCCGGGGTCTCCGGGGCCTCGGGCACCTCGGCGAGGTCGCGCTCCTCGACCTCGGACTCGCCCGTGCGGATCCCGTCGGCCGTCAGCACCGTGCCGCCCCACTGGTTGGCGCTGGCGGGAACGGGCCCGGCCTCGGGGATCTGCTGGGCCCGGTTCTGCGCCACGACGACGCCGATCACCGCGACGATCACGAGGACCAGGGCGAGGATGCCCAGCTGCAGGATCCGGCGGGAGCGCTTGTCCTGCCGTGCGTGCTGGTCCGCGACCTGCCGAGCCCGCTCCCGGGCGGCGTCGCGGTTCCGGGGATCGGGGGTGGTGCTGCTGCTGGCTGCCATGGGTCCTCTTCGAAAGATCCTGGGGGGTGGACGGGGAGGTGTCGTCGCCCAGATTATCGGACCCCCTCCCGGGCCGCCGACTCAGGAGATCCCCAGGCAGAACCGTGAGCACGCTGATGAATAGACTGGGACGAGGACGACGACGACCTACCGGAAGGACATCCCGTGAGTGCAGAGCATCCCCCCACCGCCTCCTCGGCCGACCTGGAGGAGGTGCCGGAACCCCGGACGGACGTGCCGCAGGAGGCCGGTTACGACTTCGTCGTGGTCTCCAACCGGCTGCCGGTGGAGCGCGTCGTCGAGCACGGGCAGTCCTCCTGGCGCCGCTCCCCCGGCGGCCTCGTGGCCGCCCTGTCCCCCGTCATGGCCCGCAACGCCGGCGCCTGGGTGGGCTGGCACGGGGCCCCTGACGAGACGCTCGAGCGCTTCGACCACGACGTCTTCCACCTCGCCCCCGTGCCGCTGTCCGCCGAGGAGGTGCAGGCCTACTACGAGGGCTTCTCCAACGCGACCCTCTGGCCGCTCTACCACGACGTCATCGCGCCGCCGGAGTTCCACCGCACGTGGTGGAACAGTTACCGCCAGGTCAACCGCCGCTTCGCGGAGCGGACCGCCGAGATCGCCGCCGAGAACGCCACGGTGTGGGTGCAGGACTACCAGCTGCAGCTGGTCCCCAAGATGCTGCGCGAGCTGCGGCCGGACCTCACGATCGGGTTCTTCAACCACATCCCGTTCCCGCCCCTGGAGATCTTCGCGCAGCTGCCCTGGCGGCGGGCCGTCCTCGACGGGCTCTCGGGCGCGGACCTCATCGGCTTCCAGCGCCCGGGTGACGCCCAGAACTTCCAGCGCTGCGTGCGGCGGTTCCTGGACGTGCCGTTCAAGAACGGAGCGGCCCGGTTCGGCACGGACGACGACGCGTGGACCGTGCGCGCGGCGTCCTACCCCATCTCCATCGACGCGCAGTCGATCCAGGAGCTGGCCTCCCGGCCGGAGGTGAAGGACCGGGCCCGGGAGATCCGGCACGAGCTCGGCGACCCGGAGACCGTGTTCCTGGGCGTCGACCGCCTGGACTACACCAAGGGCATCCTGCACCGCATCAAGGCCTTCGGCGAGCTGCTCGAGGACGGCAGGCTGACGGTGGGGCCGTCGGTGCTGATCCAGGTGGCGAACCCCTCCCGGGAGCGCGTGGAGTCCTACGTCCAGCTGCGGGAGGACGTGGAGGGCCTCGTGGGCCACCTCAACGGCCAGCACGACACCATCTCGCACACCGCGATCCGCTACCTGCACCACGGCTATCCGTTCGAGGAGATGGTGGCGCTGTACCTGGCGACCGACGTCATGCTCGTGACCTCCCTCCGGGACGGCATGAACCTGGTGGCGAAGGAGTACGTGGCGGCCAAGACGGACGGGTCCGGGACCCTGGTCCTCTCGGAGTTCACCGGCGCCGCCGAGCAGCTCAAGCAGGCGCTGCTGGTCAACCCCCACGACATCGACGGACTCAAGGACGCGATGCTGCGGGCCAAGGACATGCCCGCGCCCGAGGCGAAGAAGCGGATGCGCTCGATGCGCCGGCAGGTCCTGGGCAACGACGTCAACGACTGGTCCGAGGCGTTCCTGCGGGACCTCGCCCGCACCCGCCCCGGGACGACCGAGGAGGAGGAGCAGTGATGGCCCCGCACGACGACACCCGCCCGGCGCTCGAGGACGCCCTCGCCCGCGCGGCGGAGGCCGGGACCCTGCTGGTCGCCCTCGACTTCGACGGCACCCTGGCGCCCTTCACGGACGACCCGGACGACAGCCGCGCGCTGCCGGAGGCCCGGTCCGCGCTGGAGGAGCTCCTGACGCTGGACCGCACGTACGTGGCCGTCATCTCCGGCCGGCCGATGCGGTTCCTCCGCTCCGTGGTGGACCCGGACGGCCGGATGCTCCTCTCCGGCTCGCACGGGGCGGAGCTGCTCCTCGACGCCCTGGGGGACGCCGCCGCCGACACCGCCCTGCAGCTCTCCCCGGCCCAGCTGGAGCTGCTGGCACAGGCCACCGCGCTCGTGGAGGCACAGGTGGCCCGGTACCCCGGGTCCAGGCTGGAGCTCAAGCCGACGGGGGCCGCCTTCCACACCCGCACGATGGCGGACCAGAGCCTGTGCGCCCGCGCGGAGCAGGAGATGGTCGAGCAGTTCGAGCAGCTCGAGGGGCTGAAGATCACCCCGGGCCAGCACGTGGTCGAGTCCTCCGTGCACTCCGCGACCAAGGGTGAGGGCATCACGGCGTTCATGCAGGCCACCGGCGCCGACGTCACCCTGTTCGCCGGCGACGACGTGACGGACGAGAACGCGATGCGCGAGCTCGGCCCCGCCGATCTCGGCATCAAGGTGGGCACGGGGCAGAGCGTGGCCGCGCACCGGGTCGCGTCCCCGGAAGACCTGGCCGCGGCCCTGATCCGGCTGTCCGAACTGCGCCGGGGCGCGCTGCCGTGACCTCGGATGACGGCGCGCCGATGGCGGAGACGCCCCGAAGGTGATTAGGATCACTGTGGCCCCCATCACCTGAGGGGGCAGCTCTTCTCCTTCGGATCGTCCGGCACGTGCCTGCCGGGAAAGAGGCCTTGAACCATGTCTTCTGTGCGCTATGCCAATGTGACCTGCCAGTACCCCGGGGCCGAGCGGCCCTCGGTGACCGACCTGAACCTGGACATCGCCGACGGGGAGTTCCTCGTCCTGGTGGGCCCCTCCGGGTGCGGGAAGTCCACCACCCTGCGGATGCTCGCCGGGCTGGAAGAGGTCACCGGGGGCAACATCTACATCGGCGACCGCGACGTCACCGACGTCCCCTCCCGGGACCGCGACATCGCGATGGTCTTCCAGAACTACGCCCTCTACCCGCACATGACCGTGGCCGAGAACATGGGCTTCGCCCTGAAGATCGCCAAGATCTCCGCCGAGGAGCGCCGCCGCCGGGTCGAGGAGGCGGCGAAGATCCTGGACCTGACCGACTACCTGGACCGCAAGCCCAAGGCGCTGTCCGGCGGGCAGCGCCAGCGCGTGGCCATGGGCCGTGCCATCGTGCGCTCCCCGCAGGTGTTCCTGATGGACGAGCCGCTGTCGAACCTGGACGCGAAGCTGCGCGTGCAGACCCGCACCCAGATCGCCTCCCTGACCCGCCGGCTGGGGGTCACCACCGTCTACGTCACCCACGACCAGGTCGAGGCGATGACCATGGGCGATCGGGTCGCGGTGCTCAAGGACGGGCACCTCATGCAGGTCGACACCCCGCGGGCGCTCTACGACCGGCCGGCCACGGAGTTCGTGGCCGGGTTCATCGGCTCCCCGGCGATGAACCTCTTCCGGGTGCCCGTGGCGGGCGGGGCGGCGACCTTCGGCACCATGCGCCTGGAACTGACCCGGGAGCAGCAGGCGGCCCTGACCGGGGACAAGGTCACCGTCGGCATCCGCCCCGAGGACCTGCACCCGGCCGCCGAGGGCACCGGGCTGCCGATCGAGGCCGACGTGGTCGAGGAGCTCGGCGCCGACGCCTTCGTCTACGGCCACCTCGCCCCGGTCACCGCGGCGAACACGGTCGTGACGGTGGACCCGACCGGGACCGTGGAGGAGGACGCCGCCGGGGCCCACGAGATCATCGTCCGGGTCGAGGGCCGCACCCCGCCGAGGGCCGGGGCCACGATCTGGGTCGCCCCGAACCTCGACCACGTGCACCTGTTCGACACCGCCACCGGCAACCGCCTCCCCGACTGACCCCAGCGGCCGACCGACCGCACCGACGCCACGGCGCCCTCCCCCGACGGGGAGGGCGCCGTGGCGCGTCCGGGGCCGGATCAGCCGTCGGCGGGGTGAGCGGCGAGCACCTGCTCGACGAGGTCCGGGTCGGCGTCCTGCACGTCCCAGGTGCCGGTGCGGTCGTGGTAGTCCCGTGCGGCCGCCGTCACGTTGTAGCGACTGGCGTCGCGCGGCGGATCGGAGTGCTCCAGCACGTGGAGAAGGTGCGTCTCGGCCTGGGCGAGCGCCTGGGGTTCATGCATGGCGGGTTCCTCTCGGGACGGACCGGGTCGCTCAGGACCCGGAGTGATCAGCCAACTGACGAATTCTAGTGGATGTTCCGGGGCCGCGCACTGCCGACCCAGGGTCGGGCCGGGACCGCCGTGGTGGACGCGGCGCCCGGTGGCCCTTTCCTCGGCACCGCCGGGCGCTCAGCGCAGGTCCAGCTCCTCGAGCTCCTCGTAGAGCTCGGCGGTGCGGCCCACCCGTCGTCGCCCGTCCGGACCCGCGGCGGCCAGCACGCCGTCGGCGAGCACCGACACGAGGCTCATGGCCGCCGCGTAGGAGTCGAACGGGCCCACGCCGTCGAGGGGGCACTCGATCCACAGGTCCACGGCCGAGGCGTGGCGCCGGGCCGTGCTGTCGGCGACGAGCACGGTCCGCGCCCCCGTGGCCGCGCAGACCTCCACCAGGCGCTCGAACCCGCGGGGGCGCCGCCGGAAGCCCAGCAGGACGACGACGTCGCCCTCGCCCACGTCCACGAGCTCCTCGCCGAGGGTCTGGCCGGGCAGCGGGGCGAGCCGGACGCGGTCCCGCGCCTGCTGCAGCTGCTGCTTCAGGTGCAGGGCGACCGGGTAGCTGTTGCGCAGGCCCACGACCAGGACCGTTCCCGCGTCGGCGAGCGCGCGCACGGCCCGGGCCGGGCGGTCCTCCCCCGCCGGGTCCAGGACCTTGCGCAGGTTCTTGAGCTCCTGCTCCAGGTGCTGGCTCAGCTCCGGGTCCGCGTCGGGGCCGAGCGGCACGCCCTGCTGGCGCAGGGTGCGGGCCGTCTCCCGGAGGTCGGTGAAGGACTCGAAGCCCAGGTGCCGGTACAGCCGGGAGAGGGTGGCGCGGGAGACGCCGCTCATCTGCGCCAGCTCCGCCGAGCTGTACAGGGCGAGGTCGTCCAGGTGGTCCAGGATCAGGTCGGCGGCCCGCTGCTCCTGGGGCGAGAGCCCGGCGTAGTGCGCATGGATGCGCTGTTCGATCGACACCCTCCCCACCCTAGCGACCGCCGGGATCGAGCGCCGGAGGCCCCGCGGGGACTTCCGGCCTGTGCCGGTTGCTAGCATGACCAGGTATGAAGGGTTCCCTGGCCCCACACTTCCCCCTCGCACCCCAGGACGGTACCGCCCCTGGCGGACGGTCCGGGAGCGTGTCCATCCAGACGGCCTTCCCGGACCCCGTGCTCCTGGAGCTGCCGTGGGACACCCCCCTCGAGCAGTGGCCGGAGGACGTCCTCGCCGCTCTGCCCCGCGGCATCTCCCGGCATGTGGTGCGCTTCGCCCACGCCGGCGAGAAGATCGTCGCCGTCAAGGAGACCGTCCCCCACTACGCCCGGCACGAGTACGCCACCCTGCGCCGGCTGCAGCGCATGGGCATCCCGTCCGTGGTACCGGACTCCGTGGTCACGGACCGGTACACGCCCGAGGGCGAGCCCCTGCCCGCCGCCCTGGTGACCGACCACCTGAGCTTCTCCCTGCCCTACCGGGCCATCTTCTCCGCCGGCCCCAGCGCCGCCACGGTCGAGCGGCTCGTGGACGCGCTGGCCTCCCTCATCGTGCAGCTGCACCTCTCGGGCTTCTACTGGGGCGACGTCTCGCTCTCGAACACCCTGTTCCGCCGGGACGCCGGCGCGTTCGCCGCCTACCTGGTGGACGCCGAGACCGGCGAGATCCACCCGGAGCTCACGCGCGGCCAGCGGGGGTACGACATCGAGCTGGCCCGCACCAACGTGGCCGGGGAGATCATGGATCTGCTCGCGGGCGCCGTCGAGGAGGGCCACGACATCGCGGACGTGGTGGACCCCTTCGAGGTCTCCGACCGGCTCGTGGCCACCTACGAGTTCCTGTGGCGCGAGCTGACGGTCGAGGAGACCTTCAGCATGGACGAGCGCTGGCGCGTGGTCGAGCGGGTGCGCCGCCTCAACGAGCTCGGCTTCGACGTCGAGGAGGCGTCCATGGACACGGTCGACGGGCGGATCCGGCTGCGCCCGCAGGTCGTGGAGCCCGGCCACCACACCCGCCGCCTGCAGCGGCTCACCGGCCTCGGCGCCCACGAGAACCAGGCGCGCCGGCTGCTGACCGACATCGCCCAGCTCGGGCAGGACCTCTACCCCGGCCTGCCCGAGGAGCTCGTGGCCCAGCTGTGGATGCGCGAGGTGTTCTCCCCGATCATGGAGGCGGTCACCCCGCCGATGCGCCGCAAGCTCGAGCCCGCCGAGATCGTGCACGAGGTGCTCGAGCACCGGTGGTTCCTCTCCGAGCGCGCCGGCAAGGACGTGGCGACACACACGGCGGTCGAGGACTACGTGGCCTCGGAGCTGGCCCAGCGCCCGGACGAGCGGGAGGTCTTCTGAGCCGGGAGTCGGCCCGCACGGGTCAGGGCCGGTGCGTCTCGAGGACCCCGGTCAGGGTCCGGTGCACCCGCCGGGGCCAGTCGTCGCCCAGGCTCCCGTACCGGGCCACGTGCGAGTAGGCGGAGCCCAGCACGAAGTCCAGCACGACGTCGACGTCCAGGTCCGGGCTCAGCCGTCCCGCCGCCGTCTCCGCCGCGAGGAGCTCCTTGAGCCGCTCCACGCGAGGGCGGACCAGGTGCGCGCGCAGGATCCGGGACGTCTCCGATTCCGGGTCGCTCAGCAGGGAGACCGCCACCCCGATGCCCATGTCGTGGAGCAGGAAGTCCAGTGCCTCGGCGAGGCCCTCGTCCCAGCTCGCCGGGGCGCTCGGCCGTTGCGGCGAGTACGTGGCCACGGCGTCCTCGAGGGCCCCCTCGAGCATCTCCAGGCTGTTCGCGTAGCGGCGGTAGATCGACGTCTTGGCCACGCCGGAGGCCGCCGAGACCGCTTCGATGGTCACCCGGTGCGGTCCGCCCTCGCGCAGGAGGGCCAGTGCCGCCGCGGTGATCTTCTTGTCGGTGGTGACGGTCCGCGGATCGGTCCGGTCGTCGTCGCCCATCGGTGCCCTCCTGCTCGCCGTCCGCCGCCGGAGCGCTCAGGCGGTCTTCCAGTCCTCGATGGGCCAGTGGTTCTTCCGGGCCAGCCGGTACAGGGGCAGGTCGGGGTTGACCGTGTACGGGTGGCCCATGAGCAGCAGCCAGCTGGCGTCCGCGTGGGAGTCCCCGTAGCCGTAGGAGCGGGAGAGGTCGTAGCCGCCCTGCTCGGCGTACTTCTTGAGCCACTGGGCCCGCGCCTCGTCGACCAGGGGCGGAGCGGCGAGGTAGCCGGTCATCACGCCGTCGCGCTCGTCCATCCGGCCCGCCACGACCTCGTCGAAGAGGTGCGCGATCGGCTCCACGAGCAGGTCGATGGACCCGGTGACCAGCACCGTGCGGTGCCCCGCGGCGCGGTGCTCCTCGATCCGGCTCAGGGCCCCGGGGCGCAGGAGGCGCCGCATGTCCTCGCCGAGCGGCCCGGCCACCTGCTCCCGCACGGTCCCGGCGGGCACGCCCTGGTAGCGGCGCATGAACGCCCGGATGAACTCCCCCCGGTCCCGCTTCTCGGCCTTGAGGTAGGTCGGGGCGCTCGAGACGAGGTCGGCGACCTCCGCGGGCCACTTCGCCAGGTGCAGCGTCCGGCGGCGCAGCTGGAGGTACTGGCGGATGACCGTGGAGTCCAGGACGGTGCCCTCGAGGTCGAAGACCGCGAGCACGTCCGTGCCCTCACTGAGACCCCGCCGGGTCGTGCCGCGCCGCTTGGACGCCGCCTGGAGCCGGCCGTAGGCCTTGGTCATCGTGGTCAGCGCCGGCAGGTGCACGTTCTTCCAGTAGTCGGCCCAGTCGATCGACCGGACGTCGAAGGTCCGGTCCTCCGGCGTGCCGGCGGGCAGCGAGTCGTTGAGCTGCCGCGTGCTGGCGTCGTCGAAGATCATCTCGGTGCGCGTGTAGGACTGGTAGAGGTCCACGTAGGTGCGCAGGGAGCCGAGGCCGGACTGCATCCGGTGCAGGGAGGTCGACCACTCCCGGGTGCGGGAGGTCGCGGGCAGCGCGGAGGTGATCCGGCCGCCCACGGCGGAGAGCCGCTCCTTGACCGCCAGCGAGCGCTCCACGGCGTTGTTGGCCGGGAACTTCCACTCGGGCACCCGGATGGGCTTGCCGTCGGCGTCCTCGAGCGGGTGGGCGAGGAAGAAGGAGCGGACGTTCTCGTACATCTGGTGGAACGGGAGCGGGTTCGAGGCGCCCGAGCAGACCTGGTAGTACGCGGGGGCGGGGTCCGCCTGCCCGTCGGGGGTGGCCGCGCCCGACGGGGCGCGGTGCCCGCCCGTGGCCAGCGCCACGATCGCGTTGACCACGAAGTCGACGGGGATGACGTCGAGCACGGAGTCCGGCAGCCCCGGGAACTCCGGCAGGGCGCCCTTGGCGTAGGCCATGATCAGCGGGTCGGCCACCTTGTAGCCGTCGATCCAGCCGGGGTACGGGTGGCGCAGCGCGGACTCAATGATGGAGGGACGCACCACGGAGAGGCGGTGGCCGGCGCCCGCCCACTTCTGCTCGGCGACCCGCTCGCCCAGGGCCTTCGTGAAGGTGTAGATGTCGGTCCAGCCGAGGGACTGCGCCCGGGTGCGCCCGTACTCGACGAGGCGGGTGCGGACCCACTCCTCGCGCGCGGCCTCCGCGGCGCGGGCCACCGACTTGGGCCCCTCCTTGCCGTGGTCCGCGGTGGCGGCGTCGATGATGGCCTGCAGCCGCTCCGGGGTGCGGGAGGCCATCTCGGCCTCCTCGCGCGCCCGCTGGGCGGCCTCGAACTCGGCGGCCCAGTCGACCTCGTGGTCCACGGCCGCCTCGGGGCGCAGGCCCTTCGCGATCCCGCCGACGTAGCAGGTGGAGACGTGGATGACGTGCGGGTCCTGCCCGGAGGCCAGGAGCGCGTCGTAGAGACCGGTGGCGCCGCCGACGTTGGTGCTGAAGGCCTCGTGGATGGGCGGGTCGAAGGACACGGTGGAGGCCGAGTGGATCACCACGTCGAACGGCTCCGTGATGCCCGCGAGTGCCGACAGGTCCCCCTCGAGGACCGCGGTGCGCTCCGCGAAGACCCGCTTCGCCTCGTCGTCGCCCACGCTCTCCCGCCAGGTGCGGAAGGCGGGCTTGCGCAGCAGCTGCCGCAGCCGCTGCTCACCGCTGATGCTGCCCTTGGGACGGACGACGGCGGTGACGTGCACACCCTCGTGGGCGGACAGCAGCCGTTCGAGCACCGCCTGCCCGAGGAAGCCGGTGGCTCCCGTCAGCAGGACGCGCGTGGTGGGGGTCTCGGTCAACGGTGTTCCTCCGGTGGTGTGCTGGTCCGCCGCCGGTGCGGAGCGGGCGGGGGGCTGCGGGCGGGCCCTGCCCGGCGGGCGACGACGACGCCCTCGAGCGGACCGCACCCGGCTGCGCTACGGCTACCGTAGTGTAGCCTAGATCTCATGCTTACCGCTCTCGTGACCGGGGGGACGTCCGGCATCGGCGCCGCGTTCGCCGAAGCCCTGGCCCGCCGGGGAAATGCACTCGTCCTGGTGGCCCGCGACGCGGACCGCCTCGAGCAGACGGCCTCCAGGCTGCGCTCGGAGCACGGCGTGCCGGTCGAGGTCCTGCCCGCGGACCTCTCCGACCGCACCGACGTGGACCGCGTCGCCGCCCGGGTCGAGGACCCCGAGCGACCCGTGGACGTGCTCGTGAACAACGCCGGGTTCTCCGTGAAGACCAGCTTCGCCGATCCGGACACCGGCGCCCACGACCGCGCGTTCGAGGTCATGTGCCGGGCCGTCCTGGTGCTCTCCTCGGCCGCGGCACGGGCGATGACGGCGCGCGGCTCCGGCTGGATCATCAACGTCTCCTCCACCGCGGGCCTGGTCACGATGGGCTCGTACTCGGCGATCAAGGCGTATACGACCGCGTTCACCGAGGCCCTCGCCGTGGAGCTCCACGGGACGGGCGTCCACGTCACCGCCCTGCTGCCCGGCTGGGTGCGCACCGAGTTCCACGAGCGCGCCGGCATCAGCGGCTCCTCGATCCCCTCCTTCATGTGGCTCAGCCCCGAGCGCGTGGTCGAGGAGGCCCTCGACGACGTCGCGCGCGGCAAGGTGCTCTCGATGCCCACCAAGCGCTACCGGCTCCTCGGGTTCGCCCTGCGGCACCTGCCGCGCTCCGCGGTGCGCCGGATCTCGGGGCTCGTCGCCTCGGCCCGCCAGAAGGAACGGGCGGCCGGCTCGTGACCCGCCGCGACCCCCAGGACCCGGTCCCGGTCCAGCGCTCCATCGACGGCGGCAGCGCCGGCTCCTCCCCCGAGGCCGCGCCGGAGGCCCCGCCCGCGTCCTCCGCGCAGCTGAGCCCCGACCGCTTCCGCGACCCGCGGCGCCGCCTCGCCCGCCGGATCGCCCAGCGGGTGTTCCTGCAGGGCCTCGCGTACCGCACGGTCCGCCGGACCGTGGTGACGCACCCCGCGGCCGACGCCCTGGACGGGGCGTGCATCGTGGTGGCCAACCACTCGAGCCACCTCGACGCGCCGCTCGTCCTGGGCTCGGTGCCCCGGCGCATCCGCCGGGACCTCGCCACCGGGGTGGCCGCGGACTACTTCTTCACCGCCCCGCACAAGCGCATGTTCACCGAGCTGATCTTCAACGCCTTCCCGGTGGACCGGACGGGCACCGGAGCGAACCGGGGGCTGTCCAAGCAGCTGCTGAAGGCCGGCGTCCCGCTGCTGATCTTCCCGGAGGGCACCCGGTCCCGCACGGGGAAGATGGGGTCCTTCAAGATCGGTGCCGCGGGCCTGGCCAAGGCCGTGGGAGTGCCGGTGGTCCCCGTCGCCCTGATCGGTGCCTACGAGGCGATGCCCCGCGGCGCCCGCTGGCCGCGCCGCGGCCGCCCCCGCGTGGTGGTGGCCGTCGGCGAGCCGCTGGTCGCCCGGGAGAAGGAGCCCACCTCGTCCTTCAACGACCGCATCGAGGCCTCGGTGCGGGCGCTCTACGCCGAGCACCGTCCGCGCATCGACGCCTGAACCACCGTCACCCCCCGAGAACCAGGAGAGTACTGCGCAGATGGCACACGTGAAGCACATGAAGTGGTGGGGGTGGGGCGAGGAAGGCGTGCACTTCGAGTACGCGAACAAGCCCGCCTTCGCCCCGTTCGTCAAGAACGCCCTGGACGTGGACCTGCGGCCCCGGCAGCGCGACACCATCGACTTCTCCACGGTCAGCGTCCCCGCCTCCCGCGCCGGGGAGCCCCTCCTGGAGGCGCTGGCCGCCATCACCGGCGCAGAGCACCTGACCCTCGACGACGAGCTGCGGATCGTGCACTGGGCCGGCAAGTCCGTCACCGAGCTGCTGCTCACCCGGGCCGGGGACTTCGCGCGGGTGCCCGACGTGGTCGTGTACCCCGGCACTGAGGATGAGGTCGCCCAGGTGCTGCGGCTCGCGGTGGAGCGCGACCTCGTGGTCATCCCCTTCGGCGGCGGCACGAGCATCTCGCGGAGTCTCCAGCCGGATCCCCATGAGGAACGAACGATCGTTTCCCTCGATCTGGGCCGGATGAACCAGGTCCTCTCGCTCGACGAGACGTCGGGGCTGGCCACCATCCAGGCCGGCGTGCTGGGCCCGGACATGGAGGAGCAGCTCAACGCCCGCGGGTGGACGCTGGGCCACTTCCCGGACTCCTTCACGCACTCGACCCTCGGCGGCTGGGCCGCCACACGCTCCTCGGGGATGCAGTCGGACAAGTACGGGGACATCGCCGACATCGTGCGCGGGCTGCGCGTGGTGCGCCCGGGCGGCACCGTGGTGCTGCGCCCCCTCCCCTCGACCTCCACGGGTCCGAGCCTGCGGGAGATGATGATCGGCTCCGAGGGCAGGCTGGGCGTGATCACCCAGCTGGACGTGCACGTGCACCGCATCGCCGAGCACCGCGAGGTCATCGCGTACATGTTCCCCACGTGGCAGCAGGCGCTCGTTGCGATGCGCGAGATCGCCCGGTCCGGCATCAGCACCACGTTCGCCCGCGTCTCCGACGCGCACGAGACCGCGTTCTCGCTCTCCACCCAGAAGGCCCCCGCCACGCTGAAGAAGAAGGTCACGGCCAAGGGCCAGGACGTGCTGTGGGAGCTGATGCGGCGCCGCGGCTGGGACACCGACGCCATGTGCATCGCCTACGTCTGCTTCGAGGGCGCCAAGCCCGAGGTGGAGCGCCGGAAGAAGGCCGTGGCCGGCATCGTCAAGAAGCAGGGCGCCCTGGTGCTCGGTGCGGGCCCCGGCGCGCTCTACGACCAGAAGAAGTTCGACACTCCGTACCTGCGCGACTTCCTGCTCGAGCAGAACACCATCGGCGACGTCTCCGAGACCGCCGCACCGTGGTCCAAGCTCACCACGGTGCACCAGGCTGTCTACGACGCCGCGCACCGGGCCTTCGAGGCGCAGGGCAAGACCGGGTGGATCATGTCCCACATGTCCCACTCGTACCACGCCGGCGCCTGCCTCTACTTCACCTTCGGCTACGAGATCGGCGAGGACCCCCACGCCGAGTACGCCGTGATCAAGAGCGCGATCCAGCAGGCGTTCATCGACGCCGGCGCCACGCTGTCCCACCACCACGGGGTGGGACTCGAGCACAGCCCCTGGATGGAGCAGGACGTCTCCCCCGAGGGCGTGCAGCTCCTGCGCAGCCTGTTCGCCGCGGCGGACCCGGGCGGCAACTTCAACCCCGGCAAGATCGTCGGCTGACCCTCCCGGGTCCGTACAGAGCAGAGCAGGCCCCCACCGTTGCCGGTGGGGGCCTGCTCTGTTGTTGTTCGGGGTGTTAAATGTGGGGAGCCCCCGCACCGTGTGGTGCGGGGGCTCGACCCTTCTTGGTGTGGTCCGGCGGTGTCCTACTCTCCCACACCCTTCCGGGTGCAGTACCATCGGCGCTGCGGGTCTTAGCTTCCGGGTTCGGGATGGGACCGGGCGTTTCCCCCACGCTATGACCGCCGTAACTCTGGTGCCCGACCCCCCGGTGCTCGCGGGGGTGGGTAAGTCACTGTGGTTGCCCGCCCGTGGTGGGCGGTATTCAGTTGTGGGTCTTCACCGGCAACCGCGGGGGTTGTTGGTTGGGAGCCGTATAGTGGACGCGGTGTTCTGTGGTGACCCCACCCTTCGTTC
>NZ_JAVKPP010000090.1:0-587 GCF_040980965.1 Kocuria sp. CPCC 205231
CAGTCCAGGCAAAGCAAGAGGGTATCTGCCAGCCAATCCTGTTGGGTAACCCTGACCGTCTGAACCGTGTAGCTAGCCGTTTGAAGCTTGACCTTTCAGATATTGAGATTGTAGATATGCGTGCCGATAACGAACAGGGCCGCCGTGCTAAGTTTGCCAAGCATCTGGCAGAGAAGCGTGCTCGCGAGGGCTACAGCTTCGAGGAAGCTTATGATAAAATGTACGAGCGCAACTACTTCGGTATGTCAATGGTAGAACAGGGTGATGCTGACGCATTCATCACTGGTCTTTACACAAAGTACAGCAATACTATTAAGGTGGCAAAAGATGTAATTGGAATCCGTGAGCCATATAAGACTTTCGGTACCATGCATATCCTTAACACCCAGAAGGGTATTTATTATATCGCAGATACGCTCATCAACCGCCACCCAGACGAAGATGTGCTGATTGATGTTGCCAAGTTGTCTGCAGGTACAGTGAAGTTCTTCAACGAAGAGCCGGTTATGGCCATGTTAAGCTACTCTAACTTCGGTACAGACAATATTGGCTCACCTGTTAAGGTAAAGAAAGCCGTTGCTGAGATG
>NZ_JAVKPP010000091.1:0-587 GCF_040980965.1 Kocuria sp. CPCC 205231
AAGCATATCGTCACGGCAGCACACTACAACGGCAAGATACAGAGAAATCCGTTTGCCATGTACCACGTTGACCCAGACCACAAGGAGCGTGAGTTCTTGACAGAGGAAGAATTGGACATATTTGCAGGAATAGAGTTGGAAAATCCCAACTTTGCTTTTGCGAGAGACTTGTTTATGTTTGGTTGTTGGACAGGTATCTCTTTCGTTGACATCAAGAATCTTACAGAGGACAATGTTGCCATTATAAGTGGGTCTCCATGGATAGTTTCTCAGCGTCAAAAGACAGGCGTACCATTCAAAATTAAACTGATAGATGCAGCCATACAGATAATTGAACGTTACAAGCCATTGAGAAAAGATATGCACTTGTTTAATATTGGCTCACTTGACATGGTAAACAAGCGTATAAAGAAAGTGGCAAAAATGTGTGGCATCAAGAAGCGAATTTCATTTCATGTAAGCCGGCATTCGTTCGCAGTTTTGGCTTTAAACTACGGTATGCCGATAGAGAGTGTAAGCAAGATACTGGGACATACGGACATCGCCACAACACAAATTTACGCAAAGGTGACAAGTACTAAATTGGA
>NZ_JAVKPP010000092.1:0-578 GCF_040980965.1 Kocuria sp. CPCC 205231
CTGTCGACGCCGGACGAATACTGAGCAGATGCGACGGTCGAAAAGTGAGCACTCGACGATTGGAGTGTGATCACTGTGGACGATTGGGCGTTGATCCGTCGGCTGCATGCCGAGGGGGTGCCGAAGTCCCAGATCGCCTCGCGGCTGGGGATCTCGCGGAACACGGTCGCCAAGGCCGTGGCCGCCTCCCGGCCACCGCGCTACGAGAGGTCTGCGGGGCCCAACGCGTTCACCGATGTCGAGCCGGTCGTGCGGGCGCTGCTGGCCGAGCACCCGTCCATGCCGGCCACGGTGCTGGCCGAGCGGGTGGGGTGGTCGGGGTCCATCACCTGGTTCCGGGACAATCTCCGAGCCATCCGCAGCGAGTACGCCCCGCCCGATCCGGCGGACCGGTTGTTCTACCGGCCGGGGGACCAGGTCCAGTGCGATCTGTGGTTCCCGCCGGCACGGATCCCGCTGGGTGACGCTCAGCAGGGATCACCGCCGGTGCTGGTGATGGTCTGTTCCTCCTCGCGGTTCGTCACCGCGGTGATGATTCCCTCGCGCACCACCGGTGATCTGCTGGCCGGGATGTGGCA
>NZ_JAVKPP010000093.1:0-577 GCF_040980965.1 Kocuria sp. CPCC 205231
GATGATGCGTTTCCCTTTTTCAGTTTCGGCCATGGGCAGATACAGGGTATCTATGACGGGACGATTGAACTTCATAACAAAAAAGTAATCTTGGGTCACCCATACGCTGTTGCGTACATGTCCGGTCAAGGTTTGTGCATCTTCCCAATTGGTTTCGCAACTTTGTACTTGCGAATGGTATTGGTTTTCGTTCCACGCAGGTCCGTGCTGAAGGTCAATCAATACAGATGCCGAGTCGGCGTTATGATAGGTATAACGGTGCAGGGCGGCATGGGGAGAGGCGGTCAGTTCGGCCTTCACGCCGGGGTCGGTCAGCTCTACGGTGTAGTATCCGGGAGTCGCTGCTTCCTTGTCTTTGGGGAAGTGGCTGCGATAAGCGTCCCAGACACGGGCGCGTGTTCCGGTAACCGGCATCACCAGGATGTCTCCCAGGTCCATACACCCTGTTCCATTAAGGTGTGTCTGGGTAAATCCCCATACCAGGGAGTCGGTGTACACATATTCCGAACAATATCTCCAGCCGACAGCTCCGGTTACGGGGCTTGTCTGGATCATGCCGAAAGGACGGCAGGCACCG
>NZ_JAVKPP010000094.1:0-576 GCF_040980965.1 Kocuria sp. CPCC 205231
TTCTGCTGCGGTGTAGCCTGCTATCCGGAGAAGCATGAAGAGGCGCCAAACCTCGAAATGGATATGCAGCATCTCCTGGAGAAACAACAGTTGGGCGCAGCGTATGCCGTTACCCAGCTCTTCTACGACAACGAGAAGTTCTATGCTTTCGTTGAAAAGGCTCGGCAGATAGGCGTAACCATCCCTATCATTCCTGCCATCAAGCCTTTCGCCAAGTTGAGCCAGCTCACTGTAGTGCCGAAAACATTCCACTGCGATATTCCTGAAGAACTCGCACAGGAGGTATTGAAATGTAAAACTGACGAAGATGCCAAGCAGCTCGGTATCGAGTGGACCACCGCTCAGGTGCAAGATCTCTTCGAACATGGTTACAACAATGTTCACTTCTTCACCGTATCGGCTGTAGACAGCGTCAAGCAAATAGCAAAAATTCTGTTTTAAATGCAAAGAAATGAAGTTATAGGTCAGCAAGAAGTATGGAACCGTCTCATGGAGATGGTTCAGGAGAACCGTTTGCCCCATGCGCTGATGTTCTGCGGCCCGCAGGGTTGCGGCAAACTGGCGATGGCACTGGCT
>NZ_JAVKPP010000095.1:0-576 GCF_040980965.1 Kocuria sp. CPCC 205231
AGAAACTGCGATTGACGCTGAACAAAGCACTGCGAGCGTCGCAGCAATACCACGGCAAGCCGTGCAAGGTTTGTGGGGAAACGTTGCGTTACCGCAGCAACAAACGCTGTGTTTTGTGCAAGCATGAGATGGACGCAGCAGCATACCAGCAGCGGAAAGCACGGCAGCAGGTGGAGCACCGGCACGAAGTGGAGGCGGCGTAATGTTGAAGCAGAGCAAGGATGATGGCTACCCAATCACGGATAAAGAGCTGGCGCACGCTGAGAGACTTCACCGAGCAGTGAGCAAAGACCAGCACCCACGGCTTAACCCGTTCGACAAGGGGCGTATTCATGCAGCAACGTTAATGCTGGCGCTGATTCAGCATAGACCGTATGAGAAAGCAGAAGATACGGTGTCGCATTACCTGAGCTGGCTTTCCCACTGGAGCCACAAAGACAGAGCAGCACCAGCAAAGGCTAAATGATTTTGGCTAATGGAAACTCCTTACCTCGCTGATTACGGGGTGAGGATATTTAACTAACGAGAGGGTATGCAATGACCAAAGAAGAACTGATTTTGAGACTGGAAGAACGG
>NZ_JAVKPP010000096.1:0-574 GCF_040980965.1 Kocuria sp. CPCC 205231
CCTAGCCCAGGGCATCGCCTTGCTGTTTGCCATTATCGAAATGTAAGTAACACCATTGTACTTATCAATTCTCAAATCCCAAGAAACGCATTCGCCAGTTTCTTCATTCAATGTTAGCGTCAAGTATGATGGTAACATTTGATATTGTCGTAATAATGAGGCTTACCCCATGCCATATCGGCAGTTTCAAAAGAGTAGCCAACAGTAAGTATCAGTCTTGACTATTCGGGCGTTGTGACCGATAATTGATTTCTAATCTTGCTTTTCATTTTCTTCTAAAAGTTTCTTTTTAAGATATTCACGCATAAGGGCATCTGTTTCTTCACGTTCACGATTTCTGCGACCAATCCAAGAGAAAAAGCTAGCAACACAACCAAAAACAAGTCCTGTAATACACATTATTTGAAGAATAGAAACAATTTTCAAAGGACTACTTGTAAGCCTAGTAATAGTGTCACCTGGCGACATTCCCTCCGCGAACAAAGGGACAAGAACTATCAAGAGTATAGCAAATACAACTCCCGATAAGAATGCTTTTCCAAAAACTTTCATAATGGCGATATTTACAAGAGTT
>NZ_JAVKPP010000097.1:0-574 GCF_040980965.1 Kocuria sp. CPCC 205231
TCCAGATCTTCATGCTGGAGATAGGTCGTTACTCCTGTGCAGCTCCCTGTATTGGCATAAATTCCTGAACCGCCACCCTGAATCTTTATGTTCATAGCCCCCTCCTTTCCTTTTCCCTCTCATAGACCTTGTTTATGTCATCGAGCAGCCCGGTCTTTCCTTTTGCATCGAGGAAAGAAACGATATGCTTATAGGCTTTAATCTGTGCCGTTTCGCTGGCTTCTATCCGTTTGAAGATAATCTCCTGGTTCTTCCTGATAGTTGAATCTGCATCCCGCACCGCTTTTTCTGTCTTGCCTATGGCCTTGCCGTTGTTGTCGGAACTGTTGATTATCCCGGCAAGCAGTTCCTTGTTGTCCTTCAGGAACCGCCTGAACTTTTCTTCCGAAAGTAAGGATGAAAGGCTTATGGTTATCTGTGTGCTGGCTCCGGCCAGAGCTTCACAAGCCGGACGCACAAGATCCGTTTCCTGTTTCTTCAGGAATGCGAACACCTGGTCCATGCGCTTGATAAGCTTCTGCATTTCCTGTGCCGGACTTTCATGCTCGACCGGGTTTATACCGTACTTCTCAAA
>NZ_JAVKPP010000098.1:0-572 GCF_040980965.1 Kocuria sp. CPCC 205231
CTGCACATCACACAGGTGAGAACCACCTGTGGATGTACCAGTTCTTATGTCAGGGGCGATGTGATGAAGCCTGGCGATACCTGTCAGGTGCAGATCACCTTCACGCCTAACCGCTATCCGGGCACCATCAATACGGGTGCTTATCTCTATCTGAAAGAGGTAGAGGGACAGCCTGCCGTTAAGCTCGCCTTAACGGGAAAGGTGCTGCCGGGTGCTGACCAGTGGGCACGCTATCCGCACAAGATGGGCGCACTCAGACTGAAACAGGCGAAGGCAAGTATCACAGAGGTAAAGCCGGGCACAGAGCCTGAGGCACGCATCCTTTGCGGAAACAGCGGCGACAAGCCGCTCCGTATATCCAGCCTCCTTCTTCCTCCTTATGCCCGTCTTACAACAGAGCCTGAGGTGATAGAACCGGGTGATGAGGCTGACCTCGTCATCACCATCATAGCCGATAAGATTCCGGCTACGATGCCCGAATCCTTCACCTTCCCTGTTATTCTGGAGGGCTTGGACGCCCGTCCGTCTGACAGAACGATACAGGTCGTTGTAAAGGTAAAAAGGTAAAAAAG
>NZ_JAVKPP010000099.1:0-569 GCF_040980965.1 Kocuria sp. CPCC 205231
ACGATCAGATCACTGCGCCCCAGCCGGCGGCGCAGCCCGTATGAAGACGGCAGAGAAGCCGAGACGGTTCATCTGCGGTGCGCCTGTTGGAACCCGGGACGTCCTGGCCCGTCGGTTGCACCAGCGCGGCCAGGGCCACGACATGGGCCCGCATCGCTCCTTGATCGCCGGCGTCGGTCCTAAGCGTCTCAATGCCCTAGACGTGAGCACACTGGGCCACACCGGCATCAGCCTCTTCAGAATCCGACTCATCAACCCGGCGCACCTCGGGGCAATCCCGTACTCATCCACAGGCCTTGGGGGATGTCTCCTCTGATGGTCCTGTTGTCAACAAACGGTCGAAGGCGCCTGATCGTTTCAGAAGCCTTTTCAACACGGAGTACTTGCCGGCTGTCGGGACGGTGCGATGATCACCCGACCGGAATCTGTCGTGGATTGATGCGTTCATGCGTTGAGGCGAAGCGCGGGCTCGCAGATCGTGAGAGTGAGAAGCATCGGTGTCGACGGCACGTGAAAACTGACCCTGTGGCGGCAGACGAAGTTTGACCCCCTGCCGGACCCTGTCCTCA